>NZ_JADBQQ010000012.1:54362-164019 GCF_014895985.1 Enterobacter cloacae complex sp. P2B
AGGCTGCTCCACCCCGCGTCCGTGGAAGCGCACTATACTCGGATAGGTTTGTGATGCAACCCC
Source organism: Enterobacter cloacae complex sp. P2B (assembly GCF_014895985.1). Classification (NCBI taxonomy): domain Bacteria; kingdom Pseudomonadati; phylum Pseudomonadota; class Gammaproteobacteria; order Enterobacterales; family Enterobacteriaceae; genus Enterobacter; species Enterobacter cloacae complex sp. P2B. The sequence goes on from NZ_JADBQQ010000012.1 coordinate 54,426, forward strand.
TTTTTCACATAAATCATTAACTTTGTATGTAAAGTGAACGGCATTGCGACATTTAGACTATTTTTTGCTCTGAATTTGCCAAAGGGCATGCGATCGCATTTCATTCGCTTTGTCGGTTTGTTATCTTCATCACGCGGAAATGGGCAACTTAAAGACGAGATATAATGAAAGGACGTTGGGCGAAGTATCTGATGGCGGGCGCAATGGTAGCGATTCTTGCGGCCTGTTCTTCCAAACCGACCGATCGCGGTCAGCAGTATAAAGACGGGAAGTTATCCCAGCCTTTCTCTTTAGTTAATCAGCCTGACGCCGTTGGCGCGCCGATCAACGCCGGTGATTTCTCCGAGCAGGTCTACCAGATCCGCAATGCGTCGCCGCGTCTGTATAGCTCACAGAACAATGTTTATAGCGCGGTACAGGACTGGCTGAAGGCGGGCGGCGATACGCGCAACATGCGCCAGTTTGGTATTGATGCCTGGCAAATGGAAGGGGCGGATAACTACGGCAACGTCCAGTTCACCGGCTATTACACGCCCGTGGTTCAGGCGCGACACACGCGCCAGGGCGAGTTCCAGTACCCTATCTACCGTATGCCGCCAAAACGCGGCCGTCTGCCGTCCCGCGCCGAAATCTACGCCGGTGCGCTGAGCGAAAACTACGTCCTGGCCTACAGCAACTCCCTGATGGATAATTTCATCATGGACGTGCAGGGCAGCGGCTACATTGATTTTGGCGACGGTTCACCGCTCAACTTCTTCAGCTATGCCGGGAAAAACGGCCATGCCTACCGCAGCATCGGTAAGGTGCTGATTGACCGCGGCGAAGTGAAAAAAGAAGATATGTCGATGCAGGCGATCCGCGAGTGGGGCGAAAAGCACAGTGAAGCCGAGGTGCGCGAGCTGCTGGAGCAGAACCCATCGTTCGTCTTCTTCAAGCCGCAAAACTTCGCCCCGGTGAAAGGGGCCAGCGCCGTGCCGCTGATTGGCCGCGCGTCGGTGGCATCGGATCGTTCTATCATTCCTGCGGGTACCACGCTGCTGGCGGAAGTCCCTCTGCTCGACAACAACGGCAAGTTCAACGGCAAATATGAGCTGCGTCTGATGGTAGCCCTGGATGTGGGCGGAGCGATTAAGGGCCAGCACTTTGATATCTATCAGGGCATTGGCCCGGATGCCGGTCACCGTGCAGGCTGGTATAACCACTACGGACGCGTATGGGTGCTGAAGGCCGCGCCGGGCACCGGAAACGTATTCAGCGGCTGATTGTGGTATTCTGAGCGCAATACGGATTACTGTTCAGGGTGAGGAAAACCTCACCCTTTTTACATCTGAGGTTTTATGTCTGTGGTAATCAGCGATGCCTGGCGCCAGCGTTTTGGCGGCACGGCACGTCTCTATGGTGAAAAAGCCCTGCAGCTGTTTGCGGATGCGCACGTCTGCGTCGTGGGCATTGGCGGTGTCGGCTCCTGGGCGGCGGAAGCGCTGGCGAGAACCGGGATTGGCGCAATCACGCTGATTGATATGGATGACGTTTGTGTGACCAACACTAACCGTCAGATCCACGCCCTGCGTGATAACGTCGGTCTGGCGAAGTCCGAGGTGATGGCGGAGCGCATTCGCCTCATCAATCCGGAGTGTCGGGTGACGGTGATCGACGACTTTGTGACGGCAGATAACGTCGCGGAGTACATGAGCAAAGGCTACAGCTATGTGATTGACGCCATCGACAGCGTGCGGCCTAAAGCGGCGCTGATCGCATACTGCCGTCGTTACAAGGTGCCGCTGGTCACGACCGGCGGCGCGGGCGGGCAAATCGATCCCACGCAGATCCAGGTTGCCGATCTGGCGAAAACCATTCAGGATCCGCTGGCTGCCAAGCTGCGTGAACGCCTGAAGAGCGACTTCAATGTGGTGAAGAACAGCAAGGGCAAGCTGGGCGTCGACTGCGTGTTCTCCACCGAAGCGCTGGTCTACCCGCAGGCGGATGGTTCAGTTTGTGCGATGAAAAGCACGGCGGAAGGGCCAAAACGCATGGACTGCGCGTCAGGCTTTGGGGCGGCCACCATGGTAACCGCCTCTTTTGGCTTTGTGGCGGTCTCTCACGCCCTGAAGAAGATGATGGCGAAGGCGGAACGTCAGGCCTGAGCCTGACGTGCGGCGTCCAGCACCGCGTCGCTGAGCGCGATCAGGCCCTGACCGCGCGAGGCGCTAAGCTGCGCGCGCAGCCCCAGCTCGTCGAACAGCGCCAGCGGCGAGTGCGTTAACAATTCCGCCGCGCTTTTCCCCTCAATGGCGGTTAACAGGACCGCCAGCAGGCCCCGGACGATGCGCCCTTCGCTGTCGCCGAAGAAATGCAGCTTCTCGCCGGAGACGCTCACGCCCAGCCAGACGCGGTTTTCACAGCCCGCAATCTCTTTCGCCTGCGCTTTAAGATCGTCGGAAAGAGCTGGCAGCTGTTTACCCAGCAGGATCAGCTGACGATATTTATCTTCCCACTGCTGGAGCGGGGCGAAGGTCTGTTTTAAGGTCTCTTCAGTGATGACCGTGCCAAACGGATGTCCGGCTAAAGCAGCGCTAGTCATTAATCCACCAGTATTTCAAGGGCGCGGTCAACGGCGCTAACCAGCGCGTCGACATCGCTTTGGGTATTATACGGCGCAAACGAGGCGCGCAGCGTACCGCTTACGCCGAGCGCCGCCAGCAGCGGCTGGGCGCAGTGCTGTCCGGCGCGCAGGGCAATGCCGTACCCGGCCAGCAGCGTCACCATATCGCTATGATGCACACCAGCAAAATCAAAGGCGAGCAGGCTGGAATCCTGAACGCGGAACGAGCGGAAACCCGGGCGTTTTTTCAGTTCTTCCTCAGCCAGCGTCGCCAGCCCTCGGCTCCAGCTTTCCGCCTGAACCACGTCCGTTTCCGCCAGCCATTCAAGTGCGGCGCTCAGGCCGATGACCCCGGCCACGTTCGGCGTGCCCGCTTCCAGACGGTAAGGCACCTCCTGCGTTTTAAAACCGTCGAAGGTCACCTCGGTAATCATTTTGCCGCCGCCGAGCCACGGCGTCATTTTTGCCAGCAGTTCTGGCTTACCGTACAGCGCGCCAATCCCGGTTGGCCCGTAGAGTTTGTGCCCGGAGAAGGCATAGAAGTCGATATCCAGCGCCTGCACATCAGCGGGGAAATGAACCACGCCCTGAGCACCGTCGACCATCACCACCACGCCGCTGGCATGGGCAATCTCAATGGCGCGAGCCAGATCCGGACAGCCGCCGGTGACGTTGGACATCTGCCCCAGCGCCAGAATACGGCTGCGGGGGGTAATCAGCTCAGGGAGACGGGCCACGTCAGGCAGAAAGTCTGCACTCAACGGGAGCTTAATAACGCGCGCGCCCGTTTGCTCAGCCACCATCAGCCACGGCACCATGTTAGCGTGGTGCTCTGCTTCGCTGACAATGATTTCGTCCCCTGGCTGCAGCAGCGGGCGGGCATAGCTCTGGGCCACCATATTGATGGCTTCAGTCGTACCGCGCGTCCAGACGATATTTTTCCCGCTTTCGGCATTGATCAGGCGTGCAACCTGATCGCGTGCGGCTTCATAGCGCGCGGTCAGGCGCTGCGCTTCGGCAAACTGGCTGCGATGTACGTTGCCGGCGCTCAGGCTGTAGAACTGCTGCGTGGCCTCGATCACCGCCTGGGGCTTCAGGGCCGTGGCGGCGCTATCAAGATAAATACCGGCATCGGCCAGCGCCGGAAACTGTGCGCGAAACTGCGCAGGACTGAAAGCGTTCATGGAATTCCTCGTGTCGATAGAGAGATCGTCGCGCAATTTCAGCGGCAGGGCAAGGAAGTTGATATCTATCAGATTTGTCTGCTTATCCTGGCGACCTCGAAAAAGCAGGTTATGCTAAATAGTGTTAGGCGGATGTTTTAGCCTGTTATAAATCGAGGTTTGAATAGCATTAATTGCTAAAGGAGAATAATCATGAATAAGACAGCTGCAATCATTTCTGCCTGTGCGTTTACTTTTGCCCTGAGCGCCTGTTCTGGTAACAACTACGTGATGCACACAAACGATGGTCGTTCTATCGTTTCGGAAGGGAAACCGACTACCGATAACGATACCGGGATGATTTCGTACAAAGATGCTAACGGGAACAAGCAGCAGATCAACCGCACGGACGTGAAAGAGATGAAAGAGATCGAGCATTAACCGATCGCAGGCGAAAAAAAAGCACCGCAAATTGGCGGTGCTACATTAATCACTATGGACAGACAGGGTAAATGTACAGGAAGTGAAAAATTGGTAGCGTTGCTACCGTGGTCTGAATCGCAGACCAATTGCAAACACAACAACACAACATCACAACCGTAAGCCAAAAGCCCTTCAGAACACGCATTCCGAAAAAAGCTCTTCGTTCCGGCTCAGGAAGTGCCGCCACTATAGGTATTTGCTGGTAGTTCCTCAACGGACAAATTATAATGGCTCAGATAAAAAAAACTAATAGGTTAAACGTTGTTTCCTGTTTGTTAAATTCCGTTAACATCTAAGCCAGATAACCATGTCAAAGCGATTGCCACCCCTTAATGCATTACGCGTTTTTGATGCAGCAGCACGTCACCTGAGCTTCACCCGTGCGGCAGATGAGCTTTTTGTGACACAGGCCGCAGTAAGTCACCAAATCAAGTCCCTGGAGGATTTCCTGGGCCTTAAGCTGTTCCGCCGACGCAATCGTTCCTTGCTGTTGACCGAAGAGGGGCAGAGCTATTTTCAGGATATTAAAGAGATTTTTTCCCAGCTCACGGAAGCCACGCGTAAGCTGCAGGCACGCAGTGCAAAAGGTGCCCTGACTGTTAGTTTATTGCCCAGTTTTGCCATTCAGTGGTTGGTGCCCAGACTCTCAAGCTTTAACTCAGCTTATCCGGGGATCGACGTTCGAATCCAGGCGGTGGATCGTCAGGAAGACAAGCTGGCCGATGATGTGGATGTCGCCATTTTTTATGGTCGCGGCAACTGGCCGGGCTTGCGTGTCGAGAAATTATACGCAGAATATCTGCTGCCGGTCTGTTCGCCTCTGCTTTTAACAGGCGACAAGGCGCTGAAAACACCCGCTGACCTGGCGCAGCATACGCTTTTACATGATGCCTCTCGCCGCGACTGGCAAACTTATACCCGTCAATTAGGTCTTAGTCATATAAACGTGCAGCAGGGCCCCATTTTTAGCCATAGTGCGATGGTGCTACAGGCTGCCATTCACGGACAGGGCGTGGCGTTGGCGAACAACGTGATGGCGCAGTCCGAAATTGAGGCAGGCCGTCTGGTTTGCCCTTTTAATGATGTACTGGTCAGCAAGAATGCATTTTATCTGGTTTGTCATGACAGTCAGGCAGAACTGGGTAAAATAGCCGCCTTCCGGCAGTGGATACTGGCGAAAGCGGCAAGCGAGCAAGAAAAATTCCGCTTCAGGTATGAACAATAACGTTTGTGTGCCGGGCACGCATTAATTCAGGACTTAAACATGACCAGCCGATTCATGCTGATTTTTGCCGCGGTGAGTGGCTTTATTTTTGTTGCACTGGGCGCCTTTGGCGCGCACGTATTGAGCAAGTCTTTGGGCGCCGTCGAGATGGGCTGGATCCAGACCGGCCTTGAATACCAGGCGTTTCATACGCTGGCTATTTTTGGGCTGGCGGTAGCGATGCAGCGCCGGATAAGCATCTGGTTTTACTGGAGTAGCGTATTTATGGCGCTGGGTACCGTGCTGTTTAGCGGCAGCCTTTACTGTCTGGCCCTCTCGCATTTGCGCCTGTGGGCGTTTGTTACACCTGTCGGCGGCGTGAGCTTCCTGGCGGGTTGGGTATTAATGTTTATCGGAGCTATCCGTCTGAAACGCAAGGGCGTTGTTCATGAATAAGGTTGTTTTATATTGTCGCCCGGGGTTTGAGAAAGAGTGCGCCGCGGAAATTACCGATAAAGCGGCGAAGCGCGAAGTCTTCGGCTTTGCTCGCGTAAAAGAAAATGCGGGCTATGTGGTATTCGAATGTTATCAGCCTGAAGACGCCGATAAGCTGGCGCGCGAGCTGCCGTTCAGCTCGCTGATCTTCGCCCGCCAGATGTTCGTCGCGGGTGAGTTGCTGAAAGATCTTCCGCCGGAAGATCGCATCACGCCGATTGTGGGCATGCTGCAGGGCGTGGTGGAGAAGGGCGGCGACCTGCGCGTTGAGGTTGCCGATACCAACGAAAGCAAAGAGCTGATGAAGTTTTGCCGTAAGTTCACCGTGCCGCTGCGCGCAGCGCTGCGTGACGCGGGCATACTGACAAACTACGAAACGCCGAAGCGTCCGGTGGTGCATATCTTCTTTATCGCACCGGGCTGCTGCTATGCGGGCTATTCGTACACCAATAACAATTCGCCATTCTTTATGGGCATCCCGCGCCTGAAGTTCCCGGCAGATGCGCCGAGCCGTTCAACCCTGAAGCTGGAAGAGGCGTTTCACGTCTTTATCCCGGCAGATGAGTGGGACGAGCGTCTGGCTAACGGCATGTATGCCGTCGACCTTGGCGCGTGCCCGGGCGGCTGGACCTATCAGCTGGTGAAACGCAACATGTGGGTGTCGTCTGTGGATAACGGTCCAATGGCGCAAAGCCTGATGGACACAGGGCAGGTCACCTGGCTGCGAGAAGACGGTTTCCGCTATCGCCCAACCCGCAACAACATCTCGTGGATGGTGTGCGACATGGTGGAGAAGCCGGCGAAAGTGGCCGCGCTGATGGCCTCCTGGCTGGTGAACGGCTGGTGCCGTGAGACCATTTTCAACCTCAAGCTGCCGATGAAAAAGCGCTACGAGGAGGTATCCCAGAACCTGGCCTATATTCAGGCACAGCTGGATGAGCACGGTATTAACGTGGAGATCCAGGCGCGTCAGTTGTACCACGACCGCGAAGAGGTAACGGTACACATCCGTCGCTGGTGGGCGGCTGTAGGCGGACGTCGCGACGAGCGATAGTGCGTGCTTTGTTTTGCCCGGTGGCGCTGCGCTTACCGGGCCTACAAAACCGTGTTGACGTTTTAACGTTCTAACCGCAACTGCTGTAAATTCCCGTCCAGCTGTAAATCTGTCTGTAGCGTCGCCACCTCGCGGCAGATAAACGCCATCTCTTTATGCGCCTCCAGCTTCTTGCGCCACTTTTCTGGCACCTCATCCAGACGGGCGTAAATCCCTTCCAGACTCTGAAAATCGGTCAGCAACTGGGCGGCGCTCTTTGGTCCAATACCGGCGACACCCGGAACCTTAGAGCTGCTGATGCCTGCCAGACCCCAATAATCCGGCAGTTGCTCAGGCAAGACGCCGAACTCGCTGGCAATAAACGGCGCGTCCAGCCAGCGTTTTTGAAAATAGTCGCGAATGCGGATCGTGGGGAAGAGCAGCTGGCAGTAGCCTTTGTCAGTTGAAACGATAGTGGCCTGATGCCCGGCACTTGCCACTTTTACGGCCAGGGTGGCCGCGAGATCGTCGGCTTCATTGCCCTGTGCACCCCAGCAGGGGACGCCACGCTGCTCAAAGGCGGCACGCAGAGCGGGCATTTCGGCATGGAGATCGTCCGGCATCGGCGCGCGTCCAGCCTTGTAGTCGGGCAGGCGCTGATGTCGCCAGCCGCTGTTGCGCGCTTCGTCATCAAACACGGCCACGACGTGCGTCGGCTCGCTGTGGCGAATAAGCTGCTCCAGCGCGTGCAGGCAGGTGTCCTTGCAGGGCGTGCCTTGTACCGCATGGATTCGGCGAATCAGATTGAGCGCGTCGACGATAAGCAAATGAACAGCCACAGATATTCTCCCTTAAATCTAATGGGTAAAGGGTATCACTGTCGGCAGGATGAAACGAATAGCGTGAGGGAAAACAGGAAGAAGCCTCGCAAAACGAGGCTTCCTGAGAGGCTTAATCGCAGGTTACGATCTTCATCGCCAGGCCGCCGCGAGAGGTTTCGCGGTATTTGGCGTTCATATCTTTACCGGTTTCGTACATGGTTTCGATAACTTTATCGAGACAGACGCGTGGCTCACTGGTGCGGCGCAGCGCCATACGCGCCGCGTTCACCGCTTTGACGGAGGCGATGGCGTTACGCTCGATGCACGGCACCTGTACCTGTCCGGCAACCGGATCGCAGGTTAGCCCCAGGTTATGTTCCATGCCGATTTCCGCAGCGATGCAGACCTGCGCCGGGCTTGCGCCCAACAGTTCCGCCAGGCCCGCTGCCGCCATGGAGCATGCCACGCCGACTTCGCCCTGACAGCCTACTTCCGCACCGGAAATGGAAGCGTTCATTTTATACAGAGAACCAATCGCGCTGGCGACCAGCAGGTAGCGCGCCAGGGAGTTAGCGTTCACTTCACGGATAAACTTGTCGTAGTACGCCAGCACGGCCGGAACGATACCGCAGGCACCGTTGGTTGGCGCCGTGACGACGCGGCCCCCTGCGGCGTTCTCTTCGTTCACCGCCAGGGCGAACATGTTGATCCAGTCGACGACGGCCATCGGGTCCGTTGTCGTTTTGTCGGTGCTCACCAGCATACGACGTAGCGCCGCCGCACGACGCGGTACGCGAAGCTTGCCCGGCAGAACGCCTTCGGTGGTGATCCCGCGCTCAATGCCGCCGCGCATCACTTCCCAGACGCTAGCGAAATGCTGTTCCAGCTCCTCTTTGCTGTGAAGGGCCAGCTCGTTTTTCATCATCAGGCCGGAGAGGGAAAGCCCCGTCTCCTGGCAGTGGCGCTGGAGATCTGCCGCGGTTTTGTACGGATACGGGACCTCAACAGAAGAGGTGGTGGTTTGACCAAAGTGGTCTTCATCGACGATAAAGCCGCCGCCGATGGAGTAATACGTCTGGCTGTAAACCGCTTTGTCGCCGGCCAGCGCGGTAATGCGCATGCCGTTTTCGTGCAGCGACAGGTTGTCCGCATGGAAATTCATGCAGTGGTCAACCGGGAATTCAACCTCATGCTCACCGTTTGCCAGCAGCAAACGACCGTGGGTGTTCACGTCCTGGATGAAGCCAGGGATCGCGTCAATATCAACGGTATCCGGCAGATTTCCCGCCAGGCCCATGATAATGGCGATATCGGTATGGTGGCCTTTCCCGGTCAGGGAAAGCGAGCCGTACACATCGACAACCACGCGGGTGATGTCGTGCAGAATGCCGCGTGCAATCAAGTCATCCGTGAACTGCTTACCGGCTTTCATTGGTCCGACGGTGTGAGAGCTGGAAGGACCAATACCGATTTTGAAAATATCGAATACGCTAATCATGATGCGTCCATTGCTTTCAGTCAGAGGGGGAGGAGTGCGCCGCCCGAAGGCGGCGCGGGCGTTCATCAGAACATGGTGTACAGGGAGTAGAAGATCGCAGAGATAGCGATAAGGCCCATGATAACCACAAACACGTTGCTGACCTGGCCGCTGTACTTGCGCATGGCAGGCACTTTCTGAATCGCGTACATCGGCATCAGGAACAGAATCATCGCGATAACCGGGCCACCCAGGGTTTCAATCATGCCCAGGATGCTTGGGTTCAGGGTCGCTACCGCCCAGGTGGTGAGCAGCATGAACAGTGCAGTGATTTTGTTCAGCTTGTTGATTTCAATGCTCTTGCCTTTACCGCGCAGAGATTTAATCACCATACCGTTGAAGCCTTCACGCGCGCCCAGGTAGTGGCCCAGGAAGGATTTGGTGATGGCGATCATCGCGATGATCGGTGCCATCCACGCAATCAGCGGTGCGTTAAAGTGGTTCGCCAGGTAAGACAGAATAGAGATGTTCTGTTCTTTCGCTGCCGCCAGGTCCGCCGGGGAGAGGCTCAGTACGCAGCTGAAGACGAAGAACATCACGGTCAGCACCATCATCACGTGAGCGCGGGCCAGGATGCTGGAGCACTTCTTCTCTGCACCATTACCGTACTCTTCGCGTTTCGCCACGGCGAAAGAGGAGATGATTGGGGAGTGGTTGAAGGAGAAGACCATTACCGGGATCGCCAGCCACAGGGTCATCAGCAGGCCGTTACCGGTCGCAGACGCGCTGCTCAGGGACAGGGTTTCCAGCGCTGCACCGTTCCACTGTGGGATCAGGTAGCAGGCCAGCAGCATCAGCGCAGCCACAAACGGGAAGACCAGCACGCTCATGGCCTTAACAATCATCTGCTCGCCGAAGCGCACGATGGTCATCATGCCGACGATCAGGATCAGAGACAGAATGGCACGCGGTGGCGGCGTCATGTGCAACTGGTGCGTCATGAAGCTTTCTACGGTGTTGGTGATCGCCACGCTGTAGACGAGCAGGATTGGGTAAATCGCGAAGAAGTAGAGCAGGGTAATCAGTTTACCTGCGCCAACGCCGAAATGTTCTTCAACCACTTCGGTGATGTCTTCGCCCGGGTTTTTACCGGACAGCACGAAGCGGGTCAGACCGCGGTGTGCGAAGTAGGTCATCGGGAAGGCGATGATGGCCATGATGATCAGCGGAATCAGACCGCCGACGCCTGCGTTGATAGGAAGGAACAGTACACCAGCGCCGATTGCCGTGCCGTAAAGGCCCAGCATCCACATGGTATCCGTTTTGCGCCAACCACTTCGGGATTCAATCGAAGCAACGGTGCTGGTTTGAGTGGTTTCCATCTGTATCTCCTGGAGGAAGCAAATTGTCAGGTTTTTAGTCAAATCCGATGAAAAAGTGCCTGACGGTAATATGAAATTCGTTCAGTGACGGTTTTTTAATAATTTTCGCCCGTAACTATTGGCGGGCGGAAAGATACATTCTCGTTATGAATCTATCAGTGATCGCGATCCCAAATGCAATAATCCACTTATGATGTGGGCATCTTTAGACCATTTATCTGTTAAAAAAACATCAAATAGAATTTACGGGCGCGAAGGCTACCACCAACGACATGTGGGCTAAAAGAGCGGCCCGCAATATAGGTGTCTTCCGCTGTAAAGATATGGCTTTTTAGGATTTTCTTGCGGGTAATTTAGTTTAAGGCTGATAAATTACGGTTGTTAAATGGAGGTAATCGATTGCGTTCGCCGTAAGTTTGTTAAAGTTATAAGTGAGGCCTATGAATTGATTCGCTAATAAAAAAGCCGGGACCCGCTACAGGGTGCCCCGGCTTTGAGAAGAAGAAACTGAGCGTTACGTGCAGATTTCGTAGCACGGAATGTAGGCTGAACCCGGCAACTTCATGCGGTGTTGAGCCACAAAGCCCTGAAGCATGTCGTCCATACGGCGCATCATCTCCGGGTCGCCGTGGATCTTGTACGGACCATACTGCTCAATCGCGCGGATGCCCATCTCCTTCACGTTGCCCGCCACAATCCCGGAGAAGGCGCGACGCAGGTCGGCGGCCAGCACTTCCACCGGCTGGTCCGGGTAGAGTTTCAGGTTCGCCATATTTTCATGGGTCGGCTCGAACGGGATCTGCAGGTCAGGCGCAATGCGGATTGACCAGTTAAAGCTGTACGCATCACCGGTATCACGACGATTCTCTTTCACCAGCGGCATCGCTTTTTTCATCTGGCGCGCCACTTCCGCCGCATCATCAATGATGATGCGATAGTGACGACGCGCGGCTTCTCCCAGCGTATGCACGATAAACTCGTCCAGCACGCGGAAGTAGTCGGCGCTCTCTTTCGGGCCGGTCAGGATCAGCGGCAGAACCTGATCTTTGTTGGCCGGGTTCATCAGAATCCCCAGCAGATAGAGCAGCTCTTCCGCCGTTCCCACGCCGCCCGGGAAGATGATAATCCCGTGAGCGATACGAACAAACGCCTCAAGACGCTTCTCGATATCCGGCATGATAATCAGCTCATTGACCAGCGGGTTAGGCGGCTCAGCGGCGATGATTGACGGCTCGGTCATGCCGATAAACCGCCCCTCTTTGTAACGCTGCTGCGCATGACCCACGGCTGCACCTTTCATTGGTGCTTCCATTGCACCCGGACCACAGCCGGTACAGATATTCAGCTCGCGCAGGCCAAGCTGCGTTCCGACCCGACGGGCATAGAGATATTCGGTTTCGTTAATCGAGTGGCCGCCCCAGCAGACGACCATGTTTGGTGCTTCGCCAACGTGCAGGGCGCGGGCGTTGCGCAGAATAGAGAACACCAGGTTGGTGATATGAACGGAGCTTTCCAGGTCGAGATGCTGGAAGCGGCCCGCGTTGTGAATCTGCCCGTTAACAAACAGGATGTCGCGCAGGACGGCAAACAGGTTGGCCTGAAGGGAACGAATGATACGTCCGTCGACAAAGGCCTCTTCCGGCGGGTTGATCACTTCCAGTTTCACGCCACGCTCGCGGCGCAGCACGTTAATATCAAAGCTTTCGAAGCGGGACAGCAGTTCTTTACTGTTATCTGTCAGGCTTCCGGAGTTCAGTACGGCAAGTGAACAGTTACGAAACAGTTGATAAAGATCGCTGCTGGCCGTGCGTTTAAGCATGTCCACTTCCAGCTGCGACAACATATCCATTGAGCCAAGCGGGCTAATATGTGTAATCAAGTGAGCTCCTTATGGGACGATTATCGTCATTCCCTTTGATTACAATAGCCCTGGCGCGTGACGTTTCACAACACTTCGGAGGAATACCGCACGCATATTGTGAAAATATTTATATTATTGACGCACCAGCCGGCCCGTTGCCGGCACAAAATCGGTGTTAGTGCGCCACGGGTTAATGTCCAGCCCGCCACGGCGGGTATAGCGCGCGTAAACGCTCAGTTTCTCCGGCTGGCAGAAACGCTGAATATCGTTAAAAATACGCTCCACGCACTGCTCGTGAAATTCGTTGTGATGGCGGAACGACACCAGATAGCGCAGCAGTTTTTCCCGGTCAATTTTCGGGCCTCGGTACTGGATCTGCACCGAACCCCAGTCCGGCTGGTGGGTAATCAGGCAGTTGGACTTCAGCAAATGGCTGACGAGCGTCTCTTCAACCACTTTTCCGCTCGCCGCGTTTTCGAGGTAATCGGCGCTGAATTCATAATTCTCCACCTCGATGTCCTGCTCGTCGATGCAGGTTCCGTGGAAGTGGGCGATGGGCTGTCCTTCCAGCTCGTGCAGGCGGTATAACGAGACGGACACGTTCCCCTGTGCGCAGGCGGCTAAATCCCGCTCCAGCGTTTGCTGAACCTCGTCCCAGCTGTTGAATCGGGTCTGGTTGAAGCTGTTGAGATAGAGCTTAAAGCTTTTGGACTCGACCAGGTTCACGCTGGCATAGTCCAGCTCAACGTGGCCCACGGCCACCTGCGGCAGACCGCGCGCGTTAAGCCAGGAGAGTTCGTACAGCGTCCAGATATCGCCGCCGACAAACGGCAACGCGTCCGCATGCAGTCCAAGAGGATCGCGGTTCAGGCTGCGCGGCACGCCCTGCAGCAGGCTTGCATCGTAGGTATCGCGGTAATCGGTCGATTTACCCAGCGTTAGGCCGGTTAACGCCTGATGATTTTCGTAAGACATGTTTCATAGCCACTTTACAGGTACACTTATGGGCAGAGTTTATCCTGTCTTACAAGAAGAGAGAAATCGGTGGACATCGAAACTGCAAATGCCCTTACTACCTTCACAACCCGCTATTGCGACGCGTGGCATGAAAAGCACGGAACATGGCCGCAAAGCGCTGATTTATATGGCGTGCCGTCGCCGTGCATTATCTCTTCGCAGGATGACTATGTTATCTGGCAGCCGAAGCCCAATACCGCTGAGCAAAATGTAAATGCGGTTGAACGGGCTATGGACCTTGTGGTACAACCAGCGGTTCACGCGTTTTATGCCACGCAGTTTGCAGGGGATATGCCCGCGCGCTTGGGTGATTTGACGCTGACGCTGTTGCAGACCTGGAGCGAAGACGATCTGCAGCGTGTTCAGGAAAACCTGATTGGTCATCTGGTCACGCAAAAACGCCTTAAGCTTTCTCCGACGCTCTTTATTGCCACGCTGGACAGCGAACTGGATGTGATATCCGTCTGCAACCTGTCCGGGGAAGTGATTAAAGAGACCATCGGTACCCGCAATCGCGAAACGCTCGCCCCCTCTCTTGCGGATTTCCTTACCCGGCTTGAGCCACTTCTGTAATCCATGATGCTACGACGCGTGTGAGAGATCTCTTACAAGGTTTGTGAGAGATCGCTGGATCATTCAGTATTGCCTTATTTAATTCAGATTAATATCACTCTGTTTTTCAAAGAATTAGTTGTTCATCGCATCTTTTTTAGGGATTTCTTACGGCTTACAGTGCTGCAAGGGTGGGTTGTAAGACGAAGCGGAATAGCGGATTCTATCTCCGTCGACAGGATGCCGACACGAGAAACGAACATCAGGATGATGGCGTTTCTTACTCAGGACACGTCAGGATGGCGCTGCAGGAAGGCTTCAGGATGAAGCAAAAGGATAACGCAGGACGCGTAAGGGACACCTCCAGGAAGGAGAACGAGAACCGAACAGGATGGTCGGTGGGTCAGGAAGGCCAGGACGTTTCAGGATGAAACAAACACGTCAGGAAGATGTGTGCAGGATGCAAAAGGTATAAGGATGACCAGGCCTTCGGGCATCAGGAAAAGTTGTCACGGAAGAGCAGGGAGCACGAATTGTAGCTGGAATGCTGCGAAACGAACCGGGAGCACTGTTTTTACAGTGCTCCCTTTTTTATTTCTGTCTTCCGCAATGCTATGCTGCGCGCCGTTCACTTTTTCAGTTGAGGTTACTATGACGCAACACGATAGCGTTCGTGCTCAGTTGCACGCCATCGAAGCCCTTTTGCGCCAGCATCAGCTGTGGCAGGAGACCGCGCCGAATCCGGAAGCGTTTGCCAGTACCCAGCCATTCTGCCTGGATACGCTGGCACCGTTCGAGTGGCTCCAGTGGGTATTAATTCCGCGCATGCACGCGCTGCTGGAAGGCGGTCACCCTTTGCCGCAGGCGTTCGCCGTTTCTCCCTACTATGAAATGGCGCTTGAGGCGACGCACCCTGCGCGCGATGTGATGCTGGTTGAGCTGGAAAAACTGGACGCCCTGTTTGCCGGTGAAGAGGCATGACGCTGGAAATCCTCTATCAGGACGAGTGGCTGGTGGCGGTGAGTAAACCGTCTGGCTGGCTGGTGCACCGCAGCTGGCTGGATCGCGATGAGAAAGTGGTGGTGATGCAAACCGTGCGCGACCAGATTGGTCAGCATGTGTTTACCGCGCACCGCCTCGACAGACCGACTTCCGGCGTGCTGCTGATGGGGCTTTCCAGCGAGGCGGGCCGCCTGCTGGCGCAGCAGTTCGAACAGCACCAGATCCAGAAGCGCTACCACGCGATCGTTCGTGGCTGGCTGACCGAATCCGCCACGCTGGACTATCCGCTGGTGGAGGAGCTGGACAAAATCGCCGATAAATTTGCCCGCGATGACAAAGGCCCGCAGCCCGCGGTGACGGATTATCGCGGCATGGCGACAACGGAAATGCCGGTAGCAACCAGCAAATTCCCCACCACACGCTACAGCCTGGTTGAGCTTTTGCCCAAAACCGGACGCAAGCACCAGCTTCGCCGTCATCTTGCGCACCTGCGCCACCCGATTATTGGCGACAGCAAGCACGGCGATCTGCGCCAGAACCGCAGCGCGGCAGAGCATTTTGGCTGTAACAGACTGATGCTGCACGCCAGCGAGCTTAGCCTGACTCACCCGTTTACCGGTGAACCACTGATTATTCGTGCCGGGCTGGACGACGTCTGGATGCAGGCGCTGTCACAGTTTGGCTGGCGGGGACAACTCCCCGAAAATGAAAGGGTTGAGTTTGTATCAGGCAACGTTCAGGATGAACGGTAAGCGCAATAATTACGGGAGCAAAGCATGGCTGAAGTAGGCATTTTTGTCGGCACGATGTATGGCAACTCGCTGCTGGTAGCGGAAGAGGCTGAGGCGATTTTGACAAGCCAGGGCCATAAAGCCACGGTCTATGAAGACCCGGAACTGGCGGACTGGGAAAAGTATAAAGATAAATACATTCTGGTAGTGACCTCCACCACCGGTCAGGGCGATCTCCCGGACAGTATCGTGCCGCTTTTCCAGGGCATTAAAGATCGGCTTGGCTACCAGCCGGGCGTTCACTACGGCATTATTGCCCTCGGCGATAGCTCTTACGCCAACTTCTGCGGCGGCGGCAAGCAGTTCGATGCGCTTCTTCAGGAACAGAGCGCCCAGCGCGTCGGCGAGATGCTGTTGATTGATGCCGGTGAGCATCCTGAACCCGAAAGCGAGTCGAACCCGTGGGTTGAACACTGGGCAACGCTTCTTAAATAGTTTCGTAGGCCGGGTAAGGCGTAGCCGCCTCCCGGCAACAAAGCCGCATCAAATCCTCAATTCCGTGAAGTATCTTCCACTGCTTTGGGCTTATGCCTCAAACCACGTTCCCCACACTCCTCAATGTTGTGTTTCTGCACGGTGAGCGAACCTGTCACTCCTTCATATACTTTTCCGGTCACAATAAAACGGCTTCAGGCCGTACTAAAACGACAAAAACTTATCTCATTCTGATTACCCTACCGGTGCTGTACAGAATGAACAGGCGAAAGCTATGTTTCAGGAGTGCAACAATGAGTACATTAAGCCACGCAGCGAGCAGCGCTGAAAAGCGCACTAACGCCCGCTACTGGATAGTGGTGATGCTGTTTATCGTCACGTCCTTTAACTATGGTGACCGCGCCACGCTGTCGATTGCCGGCTCGGAAATGGCAAAAGACATCGGCCTTGATCCGGTGGGCATGGGTTACGTTTTCTCTGCATTCTCGTGGGCCTACGTCATCGGCCAAATTCCTGGCGGCTGGCTGCTGGACCGTTTTGGCTCTAAACGCGTCTATTTCTGGTCCATCTTTATCTGGTCTGCTTTTACCCTTTTGCAGGGTTTCGTCGATATCTTCAGCGGCTTTGGCATTATCGTGGCGCTCTTCACGCTGCGCTTCCTGGTGGGGTTAGCTGAAGCGCCTTCCTTCCCGGGCAACAGCCGCATTGTCGCGGCCTGGTTTCCTGCGCAGGAGAGGGGAACAGCGGTGGCAATTTTTAACTCCGCCCAGTATTTCGCAACGGTGATCTTTGCGCCCATTATGGGCTGGCTGACGCATGAGGTGGGCTGGTCGCACGTCTTCTTCTTTATGGGCGGGCTTGGGATCGTCATCAGCTTTATTTGGCTGAAAGTGATCCACGAACCGAATCAGCACCCTGGCGTGAACAAGAAGGAGCTGGAATACATTGCTGAGGGCGGGGCGCTGATCAATATGGATCAGAAATCTGACAAAGCAAAAGTCCCCTTCAGCCAGAAATGGGCGCAGATCAAGCAGCTCGTCGGCTCGCGCATGATGATCGGTATCTATCTCGGCCAGTACTGTATCAACGCTTTAACCTACTTCTTTATCACTTGGTTCCCGGTTTATCTGGTGCAGGCGCGCGGCATGTCGATCCTCAAAGCGGGGTTTGTTGCCTCGGTCCCGGCAATCTGCGGCTTCATCGGCGGCGTGCTTGGCGGGGTCATTTCCGACTGGCTGATGCGCCGCACGGGTTCGCTGAACATCGCGCGTAAAACGCCGATTGTGCTCGGCATGCTGCTTTCCATGACCATGGTGTTCTGTAACTACGTCAGTGCCGAGTGGATGATTATCGGCTTTATGGCGATGGCCTTCTTCGGCAAAGGGATTGGCGCGCTGGGCTGGGCGGTGATGGCGGATACGGCACCGAAAGAGATCAGCGGCCTGAGCGGCGGTCTGTTCAATATGTTCGGCAACGTTTCCGGGATTGTCACGCCTATCGCTATCGGCTACATCGTCGGCACCACGGGGTCTTTCAACGGCGCGCTGATCTACGTTGGTGTGCATGCCCTGGTGGCGGTGCTGAGTTACCTGGTGCTGGTGGGCGATATTAAACGCGTCGAACTTAAACCTGTCGTGGAGCGCGGATGATGACAACACAATCAAGCCCTATCGTCACGGAAATGAAAGTTATCCCGGTGGCCGGTCAGGACAGCATGCTGCTCAATATTGGCGGCGCGCATAACGCATGGTTTACCCGCAATATCGTGGTGTTGACCGATAGTGCAGGCAATACCGGGGTAGGTGAAGCCCCCGGCGGGGAAGTGATCTACCAGACCCTGGTAGAGGCTATTCCACAGGTCGTGGGTCAGGAAGTGGCTCGTCTGAACAAGGTGGTTCAGCGGGTGCATAAGGGCAATCAGTCGGCGGACTTTGATACCTTCGGCAAGGGCGCGTGGACGTTTGAACTGCGCGTCAATGCGGTCGCCGCCCTGGAAGCGGCGCTGCTGGATTTACTCGGTAAAGCCCTTAACGTTCCGGTCTGCGAACTGCTGGGGCCGGGCAAACAGCGCGATGCGGTCACCGTGCTGGGCTATCTGTTCTACGTTGGCGATCGCAATAAAACCGATCTCCCCTATCTGGCTCGTTCACCGGGTGACCACGACTGGTATCAGCTGCGCCATCAGGAAGCGCTCTCCAGCGAGACGGTTGTGCGCCTGGCTGAAGCTGCGCAGGATCGCTACGGCTTTAAGGATTTCAAGCTGAAAGGCGGCGTGCTGCCCGGCGAGCAGGAGATTGAAACGGCCCGGGCGCTGAAAAAACGCTTCCCGGAGGCGCGCATCACCGTTGACCCGAACGGCGCCTGGCTGCTGGATGAGGCGATTAGCCTGTGTAAAGGTCTCGGTGACGTGCTGACCTACGCGGAAGACCCGTGCGGCGCGGAGCAGGGCTTCTCTGGCCGCGAGGTGATGGCGGAATTCCGCCGCGCAACCGGGCTGCCGGTTGCGACCAATATGATCGCCACCAACTGGCGCGAAATGGGCCACGCGGTGATGCTGAACGCCGTCGACATTCCGCTGGCAGATCCGCACTTCTGGACGCTCTCCGGCGCGGTGCGCGTGGCGCAGCTGTGCGATGACTGGGGCCTGACCTGGGGCTGCCACTCCAACAACCATTTCGATATCTCGCTGGCAATGTTTACCCACGTTGGCGCGGCGGCGCCGGGTAACCCGACCGCCATCGACACCCACTGGATTTGGCAGGAAGGCGAAGCTCGCCTGACGAAAAATCCGCTGGAGATCAAAAACGGTAAAATTGCCGTACCCGATGCGCCGGGGCTGGGCGTGGAGCTTGACTGGGATCAGGTTCATCAAGCCCATGAGGCGTATAAAAAGCTACCAGGCGGCGCGCGTAACGACGCGGGCCCGATGCAGTACCTTATCCCCGGCTGGACATTTGACCGTAAGCGCCCTGTTTTTGGACGTCACTAATAAAAGGATTACACGATGAGTACTTTTACGACCCCTGTCGTCACCTCCATGCAAATCATTCCGGTCGCAGGTCATGACAGCATGCTGATGAACCTGAGCGGGGCGCATGCGCCGTTCTTCACGCGCAATATTGTCATTATCAAAGACAATGCCGGCCATACCGGCGTGGGTGAAATTCCGGGCGGGGAGAAGATCCGCAAAACGCTGGAGGATGCCATTCCGCTGGTGGTGGGCAAAACGCTGGGTGAGTACAAAAATGTCCTCAACACCGTGCGCAATACCTTTGCCGATCGCGATGCCGGCGGCCGCGGCCTGCAAACATTCGATTTGCGCACCACTATCCACGTGGTGACCGGCATTGAAGCCGCGATGCTGGATCTGCTGGGCCAGCACCTGGGCGTTAACGTCGCGTCGCTGCTGGGCGAGGGCCAGCAGCGCAGTGAAGTGGAGATGCTCGGCTATCTGTTCTTTGTCGGCGACCGCAAGCTGACGCCGCTGCCGTATCAGAGCCAGCCGGATGAGCAATGTGACTGGTACCGCGTTCGTCACGAAGAAGCGATGACCCCGGATGCGGTGGTGCGGCTGGCAGAAGCCGCGTATGAAAAATATGGCTTCAATGATTTCAAACTGAAAGGCGGCGTGCTGGCGGGGGAAGAGGAGGCGGAAGCCATTACCGCGCTGGCAAAACGTTTCCCGCAGGCGCGCGTGACGCTGGATCCGAACGGCGCGTGGTCGCTTGATGAAGCGATCGATATTGGCAAGCAGCTGAAAGGCGTGCTGGCGTACGCGGAAGATCCGTGCGGGGCTGAGCAAGGCTTTTCGGGCCGCGAAGTCATGGCGGAATTCCGTCGCGCTACGGGGCTACCGACCGCGACCAATATGATCGCCACCGACTGGCGTCAGATGGGGCACACGCTCTCTCTGCAATCGGTGGATATCCCGCTGGCGGACCCGCACTTCTGGACAATGCAGGGCTCGGTTCGCGTGGCGCAGATGTGCCACGAGTTTGGCCTGACCTGGGGCTCGCACTCCAACAACCATTTTGACGTGTCGCTGGCGATGTTTACCCACGTTGCCGCCGCCGCGCCGGGCACCATTACCGCTATCGACACGCACTGGATCTGGCAGGAGGGTAACCAGCGCCTCACCAAAGAGCCGTTTGAGATCAAAGGTGGCATGGTGCAGGTGCCGTCCACGCCGGGGTTGGGCGTTGAGCTGGATATGGATCAGGTGATGAAAGCACACGAGCTGTATCAAAAACACGGTCTGGGCGCGCGCGACGACGCGATGGCGATGCAGTACCTGATCCCTGACTGGACATTCGACAATAAACGTCCGTGCATGGTACGATAAACGCATTGGGACCGCTCCCATGGGCGGTTTCCTACGTGGTGTATGCTTAACGTAACGACTATGCGTAAGGATGGCTTATGAAAATTGTTATCGCACCGGACTCGTATAAGGAAAGTTTGAGTGCGCTTGAGGTTGCGACAGCGATCGAGCGCGGTTTTCGCGAGATTTTCCCTGAGGCGGAGTACGTCAAACTGCCGGTCGCTGATGGCGGTGAAGGCACGGTTGAGGCGATGATCGCGGCAACCCGGGGACGCATTGTGCACGTTCCGGTGACCGGTCCGCTGGGCGAGCGCGTGGACGGGTTTTATGGGATATCCGGTGACGAGCAGAGCGCCTTTATTGAAATGGCGGCGGCAAGCGGTCTGGAACTGGTAGCCCCTTCACTGCGTGACCCTCTGAAAACGACCTCCTGGGGCACGGGGGAACTTATCCGCCACGCGCTGGATGCGGGCGTTAAGCATATCATCATCGGTATCGGCGGCAGCGCCACCAATGACGGCGGCGCCGGGATGGTGCAGGCGCTGGGGGCTAAGCTGCTGGACGACAATGAACAGCCGCTGGGGCAGGGCGGGGGCGAGCTGGATAAGCTTGCGCGGATTGACCTGAGCGGCCTCGACCAGCGTCTGGCGGAGTGCCGGATAGAAGTCGCCTGCGATGTGACGAATCCGCTCACCGGTAAGGATGGCGCGTCAGCGGTATTTGGCCCGCAAAAGGGCGCCACACCCGAGATGATCGTCACTCTGGACAACGCGCTTGCGCACTATGCGAGAGTCATTGCCCGGGATCTGGACATTGATGTGCTCAACCTTGCTGGCGGCGGCGCGGCGGGTGGCATGGGCGCGGCGCTGTACGCTTTTTGTGGCGCGCAGTTGCGCCAGGGCATTGAGATTGTGACCGATGCGCTACACCTGGCCGACCAGGTGGCCGATGCGGATCTGGTGATCACCGGGGAAGGCCGCATCGACAGCCAGACGATCCACGGCAAAGTGCCGGTAGGGGTGGCGAAAGTGGCGAAACGCTTTAATAAGCCCGTTATCGGCATTGCAGGTAGCCTGACGGCGGATGTTGGCGTGGTACACGATCACGGCTTAGACGCGGTGTTTAGCGTGATCTACACCATCTGCTCGCTGGAGGACGCGCTGGAAAATGCCAGCGCGAATGTACAGATGGCCGCAAGGAATATCGCGGCGGTGCTGAAAGTAGGGCAGGCATTTTAACTGTGATTGCCGGGGGGTGGCTTCGCCTTACCCGGCCTACGTTAGCGCACCTGTAGGCCCGGTAAGCTTAGCGCCACCGGGCTTTTACCTCAGCTCCCCAACACCTTCATCGCTTCCCGCGTCACGTTATCCATCTCATCCAGCAGTTCCAGGAACTCCGGTTCAAGCTCCGATTCCGGCGTACCCGCGCGCAGCTGCTGCTCCAGCAGCTGGCAGAGGTTTTTCAGACGCGGTACGCCGCTGTAGCCGCAGCTGCCGTGCAGCTTGTGGATCGCTTCCAGCAGCTCTTCCGGGTTCTCGCCCACCAGCTGTTCTTCAACCTTATTACGGATCTCCGGCAGAAACGCGACCAGCATTTGCAGCATCTCTCGCGCTAAATCGGGTTTCCCTGCCGCCTGGCGCAGCGCCAGCTGCCAGTCAAAGGTCGCATTTTGATTAACGCTTACCTCAACCGGCTCGCTGAAAACCGTATATGTTCCGCCAATGTGCCCCGGCTTATAGCGTAACAGCAGGTTATGAAGCTTCTCTTCGTCGATAGGTTTCGCCAGGTAATCATTCATCCCGGCGCTCAGCAGCTTCTCTTTCTGACCAGCCATCGCATGCGCGGTGACCGCAATCACCGGGGTTTGCTGCTGATGCGGGAGCTGATGGATCAGCTCGCAGGCACGAATGCCATCCATGCCCGGCATCTGAATATCCATCAGAATTAAGTCGAACTGCATCTGTTTAGCCAGTTCAACCGCCTGGGCGCCGCTGGTACACAGCTCAACATGCTGAACCTGGTCTTCCAGCAATACGCCGATTAGCTTCAGGTTTGCCGGATTATCATCCACCGCCATCACGCTCATGGGCAGTTTTTGCTCGTCGTTAATCAACGGCAGTGCGTGCTGGCTAAGACGGCAATACTCCGTGAGGGCGGGCAGCAGGCGGGTCGCGGTGAGTGGTTTAAGCAGGCACGCGGCCGCTCCGTCGTTTTTCAACTCTTCCGCATTAAGCTGGGCGTGGCAGGGGAGCGCCAGCAGCAGATAGTCGGTCATCGACGCGGCTTTCGCCAGCCGCTCCTGCTGCATGGTCAGCTCGCCGGTGAAGGTCACCGGGATCCCCATCAGTAAAATGTCGTAATGATCAACGGCCAGGGCTGAGAAGGTTGGACTGTAAACCACTTCCAGCGGCGTGGTGCTTAAGATATCCAGCGCGCACTGCGCCGCTGCCGCGTTAGGCTCGACGTAGGCCAGGCGCTTACCTTTCAGGCAGTCCGTCACCGGGCCGTCGGTCAGCACGTTCGGATTGAGGTCGAGGTTAATATGGAACCAGAAGGTTGAGCCGCGGTTTGGCTGGCTGTGGAAAGAGATATCGCCGCCCATCTCGTTTACCAGCCTCTGCGTGATCACCAGCCCCAGTCCGGTACCGCCATGGCGGCGGGAGATGCTGGCGTCTGCCTGGCGGAAGGCCTGGAACAGACGCGACTGATCCCGCTCCGGAATGCCGATACCGGTATCGCGGATTTGAACCTCAATCTGCACCTTGTTATTACTGATGGCGCGTTTTTCTACCAGGATGTCGATGTTGCCGCTTTCGGTGAATTTAATCGCATTCCCGACAAGATTGGTAATGACCTGCTGCAGGCGCAGCGGATCGCCAATAACGTTGTCCGGCACGTCGTTTTTAATATTGAGCGTTAGCTCAAGGCCCTTGTCGTGCGACGAGTGCGCGAGCAGCGTCACGACTTCATCGAGCGTGCTGCGCAGCGGGAACGGGATGCTCTCCAGAATCAGTTTACCCGCCTCCAGCTTGGAGAAGTCCAGCACGTCGTTAATGATCGCCAGCAGGTTATTGGCCGAACGTTCAATGGTGTGCAGGTGATCCCGCTGAGTAGGATTCAGCTCGCTTTTCAGGGTCAGGCGGGTAAAGCCGATCACGCCATTGAGCGGCGTACGCAGCTCGTGCGACATATTGGCCAGAAACTCAGACTTAATACGCGCCGCTTCCTGAGCGCGCTTTTTCGCCAGATCCAGCTCAACGTTCTGAATCTCCATCTGCTCCAGCGTTTCGCGCAGATCAGAGGTGGCCTGGTCAACGTTATGCTGCATCTCTTCGTGATAGGCCGCCAGCGACATCGCCATCGAGTTAATGCCGTTTTTCAGCATATCCAGCTCGCCCAGCATAAACCCTTCCACGCGGCTGTCGAGCTGTCCCCGGCGGATGCGGTCAACGGTATTAACCATGTTGCGGATGGGGCCCGTGACGTCACGCATCAGACGCCAGCCGAAGATCAGCGCGATACCAATGCAGAACAGCATCATCACGCCGGAGATAAAAATTTCTTTGTACTGCTGCAGCCGTACCGACTTGAGATCCAGCTCAAGCGCTACATATCCCAGCATGTTATTGCTGGATTTGGCATCGGATTGCGCAGACTCATCGGGTGAATAGCTTTCCGACACGATCGGCGTGCGCAGGATCATGATATCGCCGCGCCGCAGTACTGTGAGGTGGCGCGGGAAGGGCGTTCCGTCCGGGATTTTCAGGGCCGCCGGATCGAGATGAAAGTTTGAGGTGACAAATAGGCGGTTATGTTCGTCGTAGACGGAAATGGCACGGACGATATCCGAGTGGCGGCGGTGGAGTACGCTGATTAACTGCCCAATGGATTCGCGGTTTTGCAGGTTCATGCCGTACTCGCTGGAGACGGCAAGCGGTTCGATAATGCTGGCGCCTGCATCCTCCAGCTGTCGCTGCAAATCGTTATAGCGGTGCACCACAAAGAAGATACTCAGCAGCAAACCGATGAGAACGGTGGGGGCGAGGATCAAAATCATCATGCGCGCGCGCAGGCTGTAGTTGGTCATGGCGTTCCGTTATGGGACAATTAAGATAATTATGTTTATGTGAGAAAAATCTCGGCGATGGCGCAATTCTACTCTGCAAAGCGACGCGTGACGACGCGTCAAATCATTACTGTTGAAGCCACGGACCTTGATCCGTTTGGTCAGGGAGTGGCTCGTCACAACGGTAAGACTCTGTTTATAACAGGTTTGCTGCCAGGAGAACGAGCAGAAATTACGCTGACGGAAGACAAGCGTCAGTACGCGCGCGGACAGGTGAAGCGTCGCCTCAACGCGAGCCCGGAGCGCGTGGAGCCCCGCTGTCCCCATTTTGGCGTGTGCGGAGGCTGCCAGCAACAGCATGCGAGCACAGAATTACAGCAAAAAAGTAAAAGCCGCGCGCTGGCGCGCCTCCTTAAACACGAAGTTGACGAGGTTATCGCCGATGAGCCCTGGGGCTATCGCCGCCGCGCGCGCCTGAGCCTGAGCTATCAGCCCAAAACGGAGCGGCTGGAGATGGGTTTTCGCAAAGCGGCCTCCAGCGATATTGTTGACGTGAAGCGGTGCCCCATTTTGGTGCCCCATCTTGAGGCGTTACTTCCGGACGTGCACCGCTGTCTTGCATCGCTCGACGGGGTGCGTTCATTGGGCCACGTTGAACTGGTGCTGGCGAACAACGGCCCGCTGATGGTGCTGCGCCACACCGTGCCGCTGTCGAAAAAAGATCGCGAAAAACTGGAACGCTTTTCGCATTCTCATGAGCTTGCGCTTTTCCTCGCGCCGCAAAGCGAGATACTTGAACAGGTATCGGGCGAAGCTCCCTGGTATGCGTCAGACGGGCTACGCTTAACGTTCAGTCCTCGTGATTTTATCCAGGTCAACGACGGCATAAACCAGCAAATGGTGGCGAAGGCCCTGGAATGGCTTGACGTACAGCCCACTGACCGTGTGCTCGATCTGTTCTGCGGCATGGGTAACTTTACCCTGCCGCTGGCGCGCAGAGCGGCAAGCCTGGTCGGGGTGGAAGGCGTTGAGGCGCTGGTGGTCAAAGGCCAGGAAAACGCAGAGCAGAACGGCTTGCAAAATGTGACATTCTTTCATCAAAATCTTGAGGAAGATGTCACTCAACAGCCGTGGGCAAAGCAGGGTTTCGACAAAATCCTGCTCGACCCGGCGCGTGCAGGTGCCCCAGGCGTCATGGCGCATATTATTAAACTCGCGCCCAGGCGTGTGGTCTATGTTTCCTGTAACCCGGCAACGCTTGCCCGTGACAGTGAGGCGTTAATCAGCGCGGGTTACCAGATTCGGCGTCTGGCAATGCTGGACATGTTCCCGCACACTGGACATCTGGAATCGATGGCGTTGTTCGAGCACATCTAATTTGTTTGGCTTGTCGACTTCGACAGGCCCTGGTCCCTAAAGGAGAGGACAATGGTTGCGGTAAGAAGTGCACATCTCAATAAAGCTGGGGAGTTTGACCCACAAAAATGGATCGCAAGTCTGGGAATTTCCAGCCAGCAGTCGTGTGAACGCTTAACCGAAACCTGGGCCTACTGTCTGCGCACCACGCAGGGACACCCGGATGCCGATCTGCTCTTGTGGCGCGGCGTGGAGATGGTTGAAATCTTGTCCATGCTGAACATGGACATCGAAACGCTGCAGGCCGCGCTGCTCTTCCCCCTCGCGGATGCGGATGTGGTCAGCGAAGACGTGCTGCGCGACAGCGTCGGCAAATCCGTCGTTGCGCTGATCCACGGCGTGCGCGATATGGCGGCCATTCGCCAGCTAAAAGCCGCGCATACCGATTCTGTCTCCTCTGAGCAGGTTGATAACGTCCGCCGGATGCTGCTGGCCATGGTGGATGATTTTCGCTGCGTGGTCATCAAGCTGGCCGAGCGTATTGCCCACCTGCGTGAAGTGAAAGATGCGCCGGAAGACGAGCGCGTGCTGGCCGCCAAAGAGTGTACGAACATCTATGCGCCGCTGGCGAACCGCTTAGGTATTGGTCAGCTGAAATGGGAGCTGGAAGATTACTGCTTCCGCTATCTGCATCCGGCAGAATACAAGCGCATTGCCAAACTCCTGCATGAGCGCCGTATCGATCGTGAGCACTATATCGACGAGTTTGTCAGCGGCCTGCGTCAGGCCATGAAAGAAGAGAACGTCCGCGCCGAAGTCTACGGTCGACCAAAACATATCTACAGCATCTGGCGCAAAATGCAGAAGAAACACCTCGCCTTTGACGAGCTGTTTGACGTGCGCGCCGTGCGTATCGTGGCGGAGCGTCTGCAGGACTGCTACGCCGCGCTGGGGATAGTACATACTCACTTCCGCCACCTGCCGGATGAATTTGACGACTATGTCGCGAACCCAAAACCGAACGGCTACCAGTCCATTCATACCGTGGTGCTTGGCCCCGGCGGCAAAACGGTCGAGATTCAAATCCGCACCAAACAGATGCACGAAGACGCCGAGCTGGGCGTAGCCGCGCACTGGAAGTACAAAGAGGGCACTTCTGGCGGGGCACGCTCCGGCCACGAAGACCGCATCGCCTGGCTGCGCAAGCTGATTGCGTGGCAGGAGGAGATGGCCGACTCCGGCGAAATGCTCGACGAGGTGCGCAGCCAGGTCTTTGATGACCGTGTCTACGTCTTTACCCCGAAAGGGGACGTTGTCGACCTGCCGGCTGGCTCCACGCCGCTCGATTTTGCCTACCACATTCACAGCGACGTGGGGCACCGCTGCATCGGGGCGAAGATCGGCGGACGTATCGTGCCGTTTACCTATCAGCTGCAGATGGGCGACCAGATTGAAATCATTACCCAGAAGCAGCCAAACCCGAGCCGCGACTGGCTTAACCCGAACCTCGGTTACGTCACCACCAGCCGCGGGCGCTCCAAAATTCACGCCTGGTTCCGCAAGCAGGATCGTGACAAAAACATTCTTGCCGGTCGCCAGATCCTTGACGACGAGCTGGAGCATATCGGGATCAGCCTGAAAGAGGCAGAGAAATTCCTGCTGCCGCGCTACAACTTCAACGAGCTGGACGAGCTGCTGGCGGCGATTGGCGGCGGTGATATTCGTCTGAATCAGATGGTGAACTTCCTGCAGGCGCAGTTCAACAAGCCTAGCGCGGAAGAGCAGGACGCGGCGGCGCTGAAGCAGCTGCAGCAGAAAACCTATGCCCCGCAGCAGCGCAGCAAAGACAACGGCCGCGTGGTGGTCGAAGGTGTCGGTAACCTGATGCACCACATTGCCCGCTGCTGCCAGCCGATTCCGGGGGACGATATCGTCGGCTTTATCACCCAGGGGCGCGGGATCTCGATCCACCGCTCCGACTGCGACCAGCTTGCCGAGCTGCAGTCCCATGCGCCGGAGCGTATCGTGGAAGCGGTCTGGGGGGAGAGCTACTCCGCCGGTTACTCGCTGGTGGTGCGCGTCACCGCCAACGATCGCAGCGGGCTGCTGCGCGACATCACAACCATTCTCGCCAACGAGAAGGTCAACGTGCTGGGCGTTGCCAGCCGCAGCGATACCCGCGAGCAGCTTGCCACCATCGATATGACCATCGAAATCTACAACCTGCAGGTGCTCGGCCGCGTGCTGGGCAAACTGAACCAGGTGCCGGATGTGATTGACGCGCGTCGTCTGCACGGCGGCTAAACATCCTTTTCCGTAGGCCGGGTAAGGCAACGCCGCCACCCGGCATTTTTTCATCAGGACAGAACTATGACTCAAATCGACCGCCTGCTCGGCATCATGAAACGCCTGCGCGACCCGGAAAACGGCTGCCCGTGGGACAAGGAGCAGACTTTCGCGACCATCGCACCTTATACCCTCGAAGAGACCTATGAGGTGCTGGACGCCATTTCACGCGAGGATTTCGATGACCTGCGCGGTGAACTCGGCGACCTGCTGTTCCAGGTAGTGTTCTACGCCCAGATGGCGCAGGAGGAAGGGCGCTTTAACTTTGACGATATCTGTGCCGCTATCAGCGACAAGCTGGAGCGCCGCCATCCGCATATCTTTGGCGATGCCACCGCAGGAAACAGCGCAGAGGTGCTGGCCCGCTGGGAGCAGATTAAAAGCGCCGAGCGCGCTGAAAAGTCGCAACACTCTGCGCTGGACGACATCCCGCTGAGCCTGCCCGCGCTGATGCGCGCCCACAAAATTCAAAAGCGCTGCTCGGCGGTAGGATTTGACTGGGATTCCCTGGGACCCGTGCTGGATAAAGTGCATGAAGAGATCGACGAAGTGATGCA
Organism: Enterobacter cloacae complex sp. P2B; assembly: GCF_014895985.1. Taxonomy (NCBI): domain Bacteria; kingdom Pseudomonadati; phylum Pseudomonadota; class Gammaproteobacteria; order Enterobacterales; family Enterobacteriaceae; genus Enterobacter; species Enterobacter cloacae complex sp. P2B. The sequence continues at coordinate 83,390 of NZ_JADBQQ010000012.1, forward strand.
CGAAGCGCAGCAGGCGGTGGTCGATGAAGCAAAGCTTGAGGAAGAGATGGGCGACCTGCTGTTCGCCACCGTCAATCTTTCTCGCCATCTAGGGGTAAAAGCGGAAACCGCCCTGCAAAAAGCCAACCTGAAATTCGAACGACGCTTTCGTGAAGTCGAGCGGATTGTGGCCTCGCGCGGCCTGGAAATGACCGGAATTGACCTCGACGCGATGGAAGAAGTCTGGCAGGAAGTAAAACGCCAGGAATCTGATCTCTAACGGAATTTTGCGATCAAGCGCAATTTGTGTGATTTTTTAAATGACAAGCGCTTGATTTGCGTCAAAAACATTTACCCAAAAGGGGCTATTTTCTCACTCCTTATGTTTGTCATGGCCTGGAATGGAGACGGAGAATGAAAGTTTGTGGCGCTCGCCGTGTTCGGGTATACTACTTTCCCGTCCTGGTTATTCCATCGTTTCACCCTAACTTCTCAGGTTCAGCATGACAACGAACTATATTTTTGTGACCGGCGGGGTCGTATCCTCTCTGGGTAAAGGCATTGCCGCAGCCTCCCTCGCAGCCATTCTTGAAGCCCGTGGCCTCAATGTGACCATGATGAAACTGGATCCGTATATCAACGTCGATCCTGGCACCATGAGCCCAACCCAACACGGGGAAGTGTTCGTTACTGAAGACGGCGCTGAAACCGATCTGGATCTTGGCCACTACGAGCGTTTCATTCGTACCAAAATGACCCGTCGTAACAACTTTACGACTGGCCGCATCTACTCTGACGTTCTGCGTAAAGAGCGCCGCGGTGACTACCTGGGCGCGACCGTGCAGGTTATCCCACACATCACTAACGCCATCAAAGAGCGTGTTCTTGCCGGTGGCGAAGGGCATGACGTTGTGCTGGTTGAAATCGGCGGTACCGTGGGTGATATCGAATCCCTGCCGTTCCTCGAAGCGATTCGTCAGCTGGCGGTAGACATTGGTCGTGAACACGCGCTGTTCATGCACCTGACGCTGGTGCCTTACATGGCGGCGGCAGGTGAAGTGAAAACCAAACCGACTCAGCACTCCGTTAAAGAACTGCTCTCCATCGGTATTCAGCCTGACATCCTGGTTTGCCGTTCCGATCGTGCCATTCCAGCGAACGAACGTGCGAAAATTGCATTGTTCTGTAACGTGCCTGAAAAAGCCGTTATTTCAATGAAAGATGTCGATTCCATTTATAAAATCCCGGGCCTGTTGAAATCACAGGGTCTGGACGATTATATTTGTAAACGATTCAGCTTGAACTGTCCGGAAGCTAACCTGTCTGAATGGGAACAGGTTATTTATGAAGAAGCGAACCCGGCAGGCGAAGTGACTATCGGTATGGTCGGCAAGTACATCGAACTGCCGGACGCCTATAAGTCCGTTATCGAAGCGCTGAAGCACGGTGGTCTGAAGAACCGCGTCTCCGTGAACATCAAGCTGATTGATTCGCAGGATGTTGAAACACGTGGCGTTGAAATTCTGAAAGATCTGGATGCTATCCTCATCCCTGGCGGCTTCGGCTACCGTGGTGTTGAAGGCAAGATCGCCACTGCACGCTATGCGCGTGAAAACAATATTCCATACCTCGGCATCTGCCTGGGTATGCAGGTTGCGCTGATCGAATTTGCGCGCAACGTAGCGGGAATGGAAAACGCGAACTCTACGGAATTTGTGCCAGACTGTAAGTACCCTGTCGTGGCGCTGATTACGGAATGGCGCGACGAAGACGGTAACGTCGAAGTCCGTACCGAGAAGAGCGATCTGGGTGGCACTATGCGTCTTGGCGCGCAGGCCTGCCAGCTGTCCGACGATAGCGTGGTTCGCAAGCTGTACGGCGAGCCGGTCATCACCGAGCGCCATCGTCACCGCTATGAAGTCAACAATATGTTGTTGAAACAAATTGAAGCCGCGGGCCTGCGTGTTGCGGGTCGCTCCGGGGACGATCAGTTAGTCGAGATCATCGAGGTGCCAAACCATCCGTGGTTTGTTGCCTGCCAGTTCCACCCGGAATTTACTTCAACGCCGCGTGATGGACATCCGCTGTTTGCAGGCTTCGTGAAAGCCGCCAGCGAGTACCAGAAGCGTCAGGCGAAGTAAAAAAGTTAGAACGGCAACGCGTACCAACGGTACGCGTTGTTTGTCTGGAGTTTTAGTTTAACTTGTACTGAGGAAAATCTAATGTCCAAAATCGTTAAAGTCATCGGTCGTGAAATCATCGACTCCCGTGGTAACCCGACCGTTGAAGCCGAAGTTCATCTGGAAGGTGGTTTCGTCGGTATGGCAGCTGCTCCATCAGGTGCTTCTACGGGTTCCCGTGAAGCGCTGGAACTGCGTGATGGCGACAAATCCCGTTTCATGGGCAAAGGCGTACTGAAAGCGGTTGGCGCTGTTAACGGTCCTATTGCTCAGGCTATCGTTGGCAAAGATGCCAAAGATCAGGCTGGCATCGACAAGATCATGATCGATCTGGACGGTACTGAAAACAAATCTAACTTCGGTGCGAACGCAATCCTGGCCGTTTCCCTGGCGAACGCCAAAGCAGCAGCCGCTGCTAAAGGTATGCCACTGTTCGAGCACATCGCTGAACTGAACGGCACCCCAGGCAAATACTCTATGCCTGTACCAATGATGAACATCATCAACGGTGGTGAGCACGCAGACAACAACGTTGATATTCAGGAATTCATGATTCAGCCAGTTGGCGCGAAAACCCTGAAAGAAGCGGTTCGTATGGGTTCTGAAGTGTTCCACAACCTGGCTAAAGTTCTGAAAGCTAAAGGTATGAACACTGCTGTTGGTGACGAAGGTGGCTACGCGCCAAACCTGGGTTCTAACGCAGAAGCACTGGCTGTTATCGCTGAAGCGGTTAAAGCAGCAGGCTACGAGCTGGGCAAAGACATCACCCTGGCGATGGACTGTGCAGCATCTGAATTCTACAAAGACGGTAAATACGTTCTGGCTGGCGAAGGCAACAAAGCGTTCACCTCCGAAGAGTTCACTCACTTCCTGGAAGACCTGACCAAACAGTACCCAATCGTTTCTATCGAAGACGGTCTGGACGAGTCTGACTGGGATGGTTTCGCATACCAGACCAAAGTACTGGGCGACAAAATCCAGCTGGTTGGTGACGATCTGTTCGTAACCAACACCAAGATCCTGAAAGAAGGCATCGAGAAAGGCATCGTTAACTCCATCCTGATCAAATTCAACCAGATCGGTTCTCTGACCGAAACGCTGGCTGCGATCAAAATGGCGAAAGACGCTGGCTACACCGCTGTTATCTCTCACCGTTCTGGCGAAACTGAAGACGCGACCATTGCTGACCTGGCTGTTGGTACCGCTGCTGGCCAGATCAAAACCGGTTCTATGAGCCGTTCTGACCGTGTTGCTAAATACAACCAGCTGATTCGTATCGAAGAAGCGCTGGGTGAAAAAGCACCTTACAACGGTCGTAAAGAGATCAAAGGCCAGGCATAATTGCTTAAGCCTTAACATGAAAATGCCAGTCGAATGACTGGCATTTTTTTTGGTTATTTAAAATCGACCGCCATCTGCTCGGGAATGGTCAGTCCCCGGGTGGTTTGCACGCAGCGGGCGATATAATCCGTAAAACGAGGTGGCTTCGGCATCCCCATGCTGAGCAGCTTATCGTTGCTGAAGCGCACGTTCAGCGTGGCAAAGGCACCGTATAAGCGCATCGCTCTCAGCATCAGACGTTCGTTGCACGGACCAAAAATGGTTTTCAGTTCACGGCGCATTTTGACCAGCGTTTCGTAGCTGACCTGCGCGTACTTATCGCCAACGGGCGCTTTCTCCAGCGCCTGCGCCATTGCCCGATCGATATCCGCAAAGCGAACGCTGTTCTCTTCCCCGGCTGAAATGTGTACCACTTCCCCCGGACGCGCGTTGCTGCTCAGCAGCATTAACATTGCGTCGGCGCAATAATCTACCGGGACAACGTCGATCCGGTCTTCCATCGAGCACATAAACTTCTGCAGCATCAGGCCCATGCTGAAGACCCAAAAGATACTGCTCGACGGCGTGCAGCCGTGGCGGGTATGGCCGACGACGATGGACGGACGGGCGATGAGCAGCGGCAGGTTAGGACATTCCTGGCGCATCAGCTGTTCGATGGTTGACTTCGAATACGTATATTCCACCAGGTGTTCAGCGTTTTCTCTGAATTCCGCACTTTCGGCGACCAGCGAATCCTGCTCCGGCGTGCATGACATTGCGGTGCCTACATGCAAGAAACGCTGCAGCCCTGCGACCTGCTCCATGCGGCGCGCCAGCGCTAGCGTACCCTCTACGTTCACCTTCCAGATCAGCGGGTTATTGCCAAATGACGCAACTGCCGCGCAGTTAACGACATGCGTAACCTGGTCCAGACGGGGATCGTTCAGAAAGGCTTCCGGCTGGCTGAGGTCGCCGATGAGGATATTATCCACGCTCAGGGAGGCCAGTTTCTCCTCAGAAATGTTGAACTTACGCATGTTCTCCTGCACGCGCGCCAGCCCGCTTTGCGGATCGCCGGCACGGGCAAGCAAAAGGAGTTTTACGGATTGATCGCTGGTCAGGATTTTTTCAAGTACTGCACCGCCCAAAAACCCGGTCACGCCTGTAATTAATAACATCTTCATTATTACCGTCTCATTATGATTGATGAGGCGGATTGTAGGCGCGCAAAAGTAAACGGCGTTTAAATAATAAAACGTCGGGACGGACAGCGTCTTAAGCTTATTTTAAGGAATGGAAATCAGGTGAAAATATTGGACATTGCAGAAAGCGGAAAAATTCAATTTATTCATGTTTTTATTTTAACTTGATGATTTTAATCTGTTTTTGTCTCTTGGGTAGCGCGAGGGAAATAATTCAAACTGTAATAAACAAAATAATTTGTTACACCAAACATTTATCATATAAATGAATTGAGCCCTGCTTAAGTAAAATTGAGCAAAATAAAACGCAGGCTATTTTATTTAGCCTGCGAAGGGTTTTCAGAGCAGAAGAGGAAGCGTGGCGCTGGCCGTTTGCTGGCTGACGTCAGCGTAATGACCATCCAGCGCAATCATGGATGTCGTAAGTAATTCGACCAGCAGCATCACCCCAACTTTGGCATTGAGCGCGCCCGCGCTAAGAGGGCCTTCTGGCTTGGCGGCCACCAGCAGCATATCGCTAAGAGACGCCAGCGGGCTGCGGGGTGTGTTGCTGAGCGCCAGAACCTTCACCCCGCGCTTGCGGGCAAGTTTCACCACGTGAAGTAAATCTCGCGTTGAACCGGAACTGGAGATCGCCACCACCAGCGTCTCTGCCGAAAGCGTGGTCGCATTCATGGCTGCGCGGTGCATATCGCTAAACAGCTGTGCGGATTTACCCAGCCTTAATAACTTGTAATGCAGATACTCCCCGAGGATCGCGCTGGCCGCGACGCCATAAATCTGCACGGACTGCGCCTGATGCAGCGCCAGTGCTGCTTTTTCAAGCAGCGCGCGGTCGAGGAGCCTCGCGGTATCCTGCAAAGCCTGCACCGATTCATCCACCACGCTGTCAATCTCATCCCCCGCCTGACGTGCGGGCTGGCCCTGCTGAATGTCCAGCGCCAGCGCCATTTTGAATTCGTTATACCCCTTACATCCCAGCGTCCGGCAAAGACGCGTCACGCTGGCCTCGCTGGTGTGGCTCTCTCGCGCCAGTTCGGTGATGGTCAGGTAGAGCACCCGGGCAGGGTCGCTGAGGACAAACTCACCGAGTTTTTGTTGCGTTGGGCTGTACCCGGAAGCCTCCTGGCGGAGCTTCAGCAGCAGGTTTTCATGGTCCGACATGCCACGTCCTTAATGTGTTTCACTGCGACTAGTGTGGCGGAAAGGGGGGGAAAGATGCCAGTCATTTTAAAAAAGTATGATCGGCCTCCTGGTTTGTGATGATAATTTTCATTATAAAATATTTATATGGTAAAAATTTTCATCTTTTAATGGGGGGATGAAAAAATGATGCAAATATTCAGTGGCGCTTCGTCGGGTGGATGGTTTGAAAAAGCGCAGCGCTTTGGCAAATCCTTTATGTTGCCTATCGCCGTATTGCCCGCGGCGGGTCTGCTGCTCGGTATCGGCGGGGCGTTATCGAACCCTAATACGCTGGCGGCCTATCCGTTTTTAGATGTGAGCTGGCTACAGGCCATTTTCACCATCATGAGCAGTGCGGGTTCGATTGTGTTTGCGAACCTCTCGGTGCTTTTTGCGGTTGGGGTGGCCGTCGGGCTGGCAAAAAACGATAAGGGCACGGCGGGGCTGGCAGCGCTACTCGCGTTTCTGGTGATGAACGCCACCATCAACGCGCTGCTGATCCTCACCGGCAAACTGGCGCACGAGAACCCGGGCGCTGTAGGGCAGGGCATGACGCTGGGTATTCAGACGCTGGAAACCGGGGTGTTTGGCGGCGTGGTGATTGGTCTCGTGACCTGCGCGCTGCATCATCGGTTTAACAAGATAGCGCTTCCGCAGTTCCTGGGCTTTTTTGGCGGCTCGCGCTTTGTCCCGATTATCAGCTCGCTGGCGGCGATACTCGTTGGCGCGATCATGACCGTGGTCTGGCCGCATTTCCAGAAGCTTATTTTTGGTCTGGGCGGGCTGGTGGATGCCACCGGTTATCTTGGCACGCTGCTGTACGGCTTTATTTTGCGCATGCTTGGCCCGTTTGGTCTGCACCATATCTTCTATCTGCCGTTCTGGACCACCGCGCTCGGCGGCAGCGAGATCGTCAACGGCCACCTGGTTGAGGGCACGCAGCGGATCTTCTTCGCTCAGCTCGCCGACCCGAACACGCAGCATTTCTATGAAGGCACGTCACGCTTCATGTCCGGGCGCTTTATCACGATGATGTTTGGCCTGCTCGGCGCGTGTCTGGCGATGTACCACACGGCGAAACCGGAGAACAAAAAGCGCGTTGCCGGGCTGCTGCTCTCCGCGGCGTTAACCTCATTCCTGACGGGAATTACCGAGCCCATCGAGTTCTCCTTCCTGTTCATTGCCCCGGTGCTCTACGTCATTCACGCGCTGTTTGACGGGCTGGCGTTTATGCTCGCGCACATGCTGCACATCACCATCGGGCAGACCTTCTCCGGCGGTTTTATTGACTTCGTGCTGTTCGGCATATTGCAGGGGGAGGCCAAAACCAACTGGATGTTCGTTCCGCTGGTCGGCGTGCCGTGGTTCTTCCTCTACTACTTCACTTTCCGCTACCTGATTAACCGCTTTGATTTCGCCACGCCGGGCCGTGAAAAGGAGGCGATGGTTGATGACGTCAGCCTGCCGCAAAGCGAGCGCGCTGCGGCGGTGATCGCCGGGTTGGGCGGAAAAGACAATCTGGAAGAGGTGGACTGCTGCGCCACGCGGCTTCGCGTGACGGTCAAAGACGGCAGCAAAGTGAATGACGCGGCGCTGAAAGCCACCGGCGCGCGCGGCGTTATCGTGCGCGGTAACGGTGTACAGGTCATTTATGGCCCGCACGTCACGATTATCAAAAACGAAGTGGAAGAGATTTTATCGTAATGAAAAATGTACTGGATAACCTGAAGGGAAAACTGGTCGTCTCCTGTCAGGCGCTGGAAAACGAACCGCTGCACAGCCCGTTTATCATGTCGCGAATGGCGCTGGCGGCGGCACAGGGCGGAGCCTTCGCCATTCGCGCCAACAGCGTGGTGGATATCGAGGCCATTAAGCAGCAGGTATCTTTACCGGTTATCGGCATCATCAAACGGGACTATCCAGGGAGCGAAGTATTTATCACCGCTACGATGAAAGAGGTGGATGAGCTCATGGCCGTCTCTCCAGAAATCATTGCCCTTGATGCGACGGCGCGGGAACGTCCTGGCGGTGAATCCCTGGAAACACTGGTCACGGCCATCCGCTCACGTTACCCCTCGGTACTGCTGATGGCAGATATTTCCACCGTAGACGAAGCCGTGACGGCGCAGACGCTTGGCTTTGACTGCGTTGGCACCACGCTGTACGGCTATACGGCGGAAACGGCAGGCCATACGCTTCCGGAGAATGACTGTGCGTTCCTGAAAGCGGTGCTGGCGGCCGTGACGGTCCCCGTGGTTGCCGAAGGCAACGTGGATACGCCCGAGCGCGCGGCCCGGTGTCTGGCGCTGGGCGCGCATACGGTCGTTGTCGGCGGGGCGATCACCCGCCCACAGCAAATTACCGCGCGCTTTATGGCGGCGATTAGCGCGCAAAGCACCGATGGAGCATGACCATCCGACGGGGATCTGCGATACTTATCGTTTATCCCCTTTACTGAGATGACTATGCAGTACCCGATTAACGAGATGTTCCAGACCCTGCAAGGCGAGGGTTACTTTACCGGCGTTCCCGCTATCTTTATTCGTTTACAGGGATGCCCGGTTGGCTGTGCCTGGTGTGATACCAAACATACGTGGGATAAGCTCGCAGATCGGGAAGTGTCGCTGTTTAGCATTCTGGCGAAAACCAAAGAGAGCGATAAGTGGGGCGCGGGCAGTGCAGAAGACCTGCTGGCCATTATTGGTCGCCAGGGCTGGACGGCTCGCCACGTCGTCATCACCGGCGGCGAACCTTGCATTCACGATCTGACGCCGCTGACCGAGCTGCTCGAAAAGAACGGCTACAGCTGCCAGATTGAGACCAGCGGCACCCATGAAGTGCGCTGTTCACACACCACCTGGGTGACGGTATCGCCAAAAGTGAATATGCGTGGCGGGTATGACGTGCTGTCTCAGGCGCTGGAGCGCGCGGATGAAATTAAGCATCCGGTAGGACGCGTACGTGATATCGAAGCGCTGGATGAACTGCTGGCGACGCTGACGGATGAGAAGCAGCGGGTAATCGCCCTGCAGCCGATCAGCCAGAAAGAGGATGCGACGCGCCTGTGCATTGAAACCTGCATTGCGCGCAACTGGCGGCTGTCGATGCAGACGCACAAGTATCTGAATATTGCCTAAAAAAAAGCCCGGTTTTGCCGGGCTTTTTTTTACTCTCCGCGATACACGCAGCCTGCCGTGCAGGTTTCTTTGATCATCACCGCGCTCAGCAGCGGTACCAGCGGCTTCATCTGATCCCAGATCCATTTTGCCAGCACTTCGCTGGTCGGGTTTTCCAGACCCGGAATATCGTTGAGATAGTAGTGATCCAGACGATCGTAGGTCGGCTTAAACGCGGCCTTCAGCTCGGCAAAGTCCATGATCCAACCGGTATGCGGATCAACTTCACCGGTGATCTCAAGACGCACCATAAACGAATGCCCGTGCAGGCGGCCGCATTTATGTCCTGCAGGAACGTGCGGAAGGTGGTGGGCGGCTTCGAAGGTGAAATCTTTAAACAGTGTGGTGGACATGATCGCTCTCAGTAATGCGGAAAAAACCGCCGCATAGTACCGGAAAGCACAATTTTTAGCATTAACTAAAACGGCTCTGAACGGTGAACGCCCGGTATTCAGGGTGATTATTGGTTTTTATTCTTTTATTTCAAATGGTTATTCAATCGTTTTTATCGCTAAGAACGATAACTAAAACAGGTTAGTCCATTTGGTTATTTATTATTTCCATCCCTTCTTTAATTGTTATTATCCACGCCGTTAACCTTATCTTCTGTTTGGATTTATTCGCTTAAAGTCCGCTTGGCTACTGGAACATAACGACGCATGACAACACAGGCCCCACCTTCAAATTTGCTTCCCCTTAACCCGGAGCAACTGGCGCGCCTTCAGGCTGCCACCTCTGATTTTTCCCCCACTCAGCTTGCCTGGGTCTCCGGTTATTTCTGGGGAATGCTCAACCAGCAGCCTGGCGCGGTGGCTGGCGCACCGGCAACGGCCGTGGAAATTCCTGCCATTACGCTGATTAGCGCCTCGCAGACGGGCAACGCCCGCCGCGTGGCCGAAGCGCTGCGTGATGATCTGCTGGCCGCCAAACTGAACGTGAACCTGGTCAACGCCGGGGATTATAAATTCAAACAAATCGCGTCAGAAAAACTGCTGGTGATGGTCGCCTCGACCCAGGGTGAAGGTGAACCTGCTGAAGAAGCGGTGGCGCTGCATAAGTTCCTGTTCTCGAAAAAAGCGCCGAAGCTGAACGGCACGGCGTTTGCCGTATTTGGCCTGGGCGATACCTCCTATGAATTCTTCTGCCAGTCCGGTAAAGACTTCGACAGCAAGCTGGCGGAGCTGGGCGCGGAGCGCCTGCTGGACCGCGTGGACGCGGATGTGGAATACCAGACTGCCGCCGCTGAATGGCGTGCGCGCATCGTTGAGGTATTGAAAGCCCGCGTTCCGAAAGAGACGCCAGCACAGGCCGCGGTGACCGCTGCGGGCACCGTCAATGAGATCCACACCAGCCCGTACACCAAAGAGTCGCCGCTGACGGCGAGCCTGTCGGTGAACCAGAAAATTACGGGCCGCGACTCGGAAAAAGACGTGCGCCATATTGAAATCGATCTTGGCGACTCCGGCCTGCGCTATCAGCCTGGCGATGCGCTGGGCGTCTGGTATCAGAACGATCCGGCACTGGTGAAAGAGCTGGTGGAACTGCTGTGGCTGAAGGGTGACGAGCCCGTCACCGTTGACGGCAAAACCCAGCCACTTTCAGAGGCGCTGCAGTGGCATTTCGAGCTGACGGTGAACACCCCGAATATCGTCGAGAATTATGCCACCCTAACGCGCAGCGAATCCCTGCTGCCGCTGGTGGGCGACAAAGCGAAGCTGCAGCATTACGCCGCGACGACGCCGATTGTCGATATGGTGCGTTTCTCTCCGGCACAGCTGGATGCCGATGCGCTGATCGGTCTGCTGCGTCCGCTGACCCCACGCCTGTACTCTATCGCCTCTTCCCAGGCGGAAGTGGAAAGCGAAGTTCACGTTACCGTCGGCGTGGTGCGCTACGACATCGAAGGCCGCGCCCGCGCGGGTGGGGCATCAAGCTTCCTGGCGGACCGCGTGGAAGAAGAGGGCGAGGTGCGCGTCTTTATCGAGCACAACGACAACTTCCGCCTGCCGGCGAACCCGGAAACGCCGGTGATCATGATTGGTCCGGGCACCGGCATTGCGCCGTTCCGCGCCTTTATGCAGCAGCGTGCCGCGGATGACGCGCCGGGTAAAAACTGGCTGTTCTTCGGCAACCCGCACTTTACCGAAGATTTCCTCTACCAGGTTGAGTGGCAGCGCTACGTCAAAGAGGGCGTACTGACCCGCATCGATCTGGCCTGGTCCCGCGATCAGAAAGAAAAAGTATACGTACAAGACAAACTGCGCGAACAGGGCGCAGAGCTGTGGCGCTGGATCAATGACGGTGCCCACATTTATGTCTGCGGCGACGCCAATCGCATGGCGAAAGACGTTGAGCAGGCACTGCTGGAAGTGATTGCCGAATTCGGCGGTATGGATGCCGAAGCGGCGGATGAATTTTTAAGTGAGCTGCGCGTTGAGCGCCGTTATCAGCGAGATGTCTACTAATGAGCGAAAAACATCCAGAGCCACTGGTGGTCGAAGGTAAACTGACAGACGCCGAGCGCATGAAGCTGGAAAGCAACTATCTGCGCGGCACCATTGCTGAAGATCTGAATGACGGCCTGACCGGCGGTTTCAAAGGCGACAACTTCCTGCTGATCCGTTTCCACGGCATGTATCAGCAGGACGACCGCGATATCCGCGCCGAGCGCGCAGAACAGAAGCTGGAGCCGCGCCACGCGATGCTGCTGCGCTGCCGCCTGCCGGGTGGAGTGATCACCACCAAACAGTGGCAGGCGATCGACAAGTTTGCCGGTGAAAACACGATCTATGGCAGCATCCGCCTGACCAACCGTCAGACCTTCCAGTTCCACGGGATTCTGAAGAAGAACGTCAAGCCGGTGCACCAGATGCTCCACTCCGTGGGTCTGGACGCGCTGGCGACCGCCAACGACATGAACCGTAACGTGCTCTGCACCTCGAACCCGTACGAGTCCGAGCTGCACGCCGAAGCGTATGAGTGGGCGAAGAAAATTTCCGAGCACCTGCTGCCGCGTACCCGCGCCTATGCGGAGATCTGGCTCGATCAGGAAAAAGTCGCCACCACCGACGAAGAACCGATCCTCGGTCAGACCTACCTGCCGCGTAAGTTCAAAACCACGGTGGTGATCCCGCCGCAGAACGACATCGATCTGCACGCCAACGACATGAACTTCGTGGCGATTGCCGAAAACGGCAAGCTGATTGGCTTTAACCTGCTGGTGGGCGGCGGCCTGTCCATCGAACACGGTAACAAGAAAACCTACGCCCGCACCGCGAGCGAGTTCGGCTTCCTGCCGCTGGAGCACACGCTGGCCGTGGCGGAAGCAGTAGTGACCACCCAGCGCGACTGGGGCAACCGTACCGACCGTAAAAACGCGAAAACCAAGTACACTCTGGAGCGCGTGGGCGTTGAAACGTTCAAAGAGGAAGTGGAGCGTCGTGCGGGGATCAAATTTGAGCCGATCCGCCCTTACGAATTCACCGGTCGCGGCGATCGCATCGGCTGGGTGAAAGGCATCGACAATAACTGGCACCTGACGCTGTTCATTGAAAATGGCCGTATTCTGGATTATCCGGGCCGCCCGCTGAAAACCGGTCTGCTGGAAATCGCGAAGATCCACAAAGGCGAGTTCCGTATCACCGCTAACCAGAACCTGATCGTCGCCAGCGTGCCGGAAAGCGAAAAGGCGAAAATTGAGGAGCTGGCGCGCGAGCACGGGTTGATGAATGCGGTGAAGCCACAGCGTGAAAACTCGATGGCCTGCGTGTCGTTCCCGACCTGTCCGCTGGCGATGGCCGAAGCCGAGCGTTTCCTGCCGTCATTTACTGACAAAGTGGAAGCGATTCTGGAAAAACACGGTATTCCGGACGAGCATATTGTTATGCGCGTGACGGGCTGCCCGAACGGCTGCGGTCGCGCGATGTTGGCCGAGCTGGGGCTGGTGGGGAAAGCGCCGGGTCGTTATAACCTGCACCTGGGCGGTAACCGTATCGGCACGCGTATTCCACGCATGTTCCGCGAGAACATCACCGAGCCGGAAATTCTTGATTCTATCGACGAGCTTGTCGGGCGCTGGGCGAAAGAGCGCGAAGCGGGTGAAGGCTTTGGCGACTTTACGGTGCGTGCGGGCATCATTCGCCCGGTGCTCGATCCCGCAAGGGATTTCTGGGAGTAACCACGAGAGGTAATTATGTCCGTACTCGATCTAAACGCCCTTAATGACCTGCCAAAAGTCGAACGCATTCTGGCGCTGGCAGAAACTAACGCTCACCTTGAAAAGCTGGACGCCGAAGGGCGCGTAGCGTGGGCGCTGGAAAACCTGCCGGGAGAGTATGTGCTCTCATCAAGCTTTGGTATTCAGGCGGCGGTCAGTTTGCATCTGGTGAATCAGATCCGTCCGGACATACCGGTGATCCTCACCGATACCGGCTACCTGTTCCCGGAAACCTACCAGTTTATCGACGAGCTGACGGACAAGCTCAGGCTGAACCTTAAAGTCTACCGCGCAACGGAAAGCGCGGCCTGGCAGGAGGCGCGCTACGGCAAGCTGTGGGAGCAGGGCGTTGAGGGCATTGAGAAATACAATGAGATCAACAAAGTTGAGCCGATGAACCGGGCGCTGAAAGAGCTGAATGCCCAAACGTGGTTTGCCGGCCTGCGCCGCGAGCAGTCCGGGAGCCGCGCAACCTTACCGGTACTGGCGGTACAGCGCGGCGTGTTCAAAGTGCTGCCGATTATCGACTGGGATAACCGCACGGTGTACCAGTACCTGCAAAAACACGGGCTCAAGTACCATCCGCTATGGGACCAGGGCTACCTGTCCGTGGGCGACACCCACACCACGCGCAAATGGGAACCGGGAATGGCGGAAGAAGAGACGCGATTCTTCGGGCTGAAGCGCGAGTGCGGGCTGCACGAAGGGTGATCCTTTATCCTCCCTCTCCCTGTGGGAGAGGGTTGGGGTGAGGGCATCAGGCCCCGCTATACTTAAAAACCTCAGGCTTTGCCCGCTTTCGCCAGCTCCTTCACCAGCGGCAGCATCACTTTCACCACGTCGCGGCTGCGGTGCTCAATCCGCTGCGGCAGCGTTTTATCAATGTGCTGCTGATTATCCAGCCGCACATCATGCCAGCTGGTCCCGTCCGGGAACGCTTTCGATTTAGCGCGCTGCTGATAGCCATCCTTTTTGCCCAGCGCCCAGTTCGTCGCCTCGACGTACAGCACCGGAATGCCTGCCTTATCAAACACTTCCCCGTCGTTACAACAGCCAGTGCCTTTTGGATAATCCGGGTTACCGCCTGGGTTTGTTGCGGCATAGACGCCATGCGTACGGGCAAGCGCCAGCGCACGGTCGCGGGTGAGTTTACGCACGCTGCTCGGCGTGCTCTGTCCACTATTAAAATAGAGCTTATCGCCCACGATCAGGTTATCGAGGTTAATCACCAGCAGCGTATTTTTCTTCTCCTCAGCGCTCATCCGTTTAAGGAGATTCTCAGCGCCGAGTTTTCCTTCTTCTTCGCCGCTGGTCGCCACAAAGCGAATACCGTATTTCGTCGGAATATTTTTAAGGCGTTCAGCCAGTTCAAGCATCACACCGAGACCCGCTGCGTTATCGTCCATGCCCTGCAGCGTCAGTCCCCCGAGGTTATTATCAATATCGGCGTCGCTCATTGGCGCATAGGTATCCAGGTGCGCCATGATAATAATCTGCTCAGCCGCTTTCCCCTCATGCGCCGCAATCACCGTGCTGCCGGTCACGTTATGCCAGTTTTGCGTTTTATTGCGTGAGGTATAGATGTAGCGGCTGTGAAACGAGCGTATGTCACTCTGGTAGCCCATCAGTGCAAACTGCTGGCGAATATAGTCGGCGGAGAGCATCTCCGCGGGTGAACCGGTCATGCGGCCAGGGAAAACCGTCGCAATATGTCGCGCCTGCATAGTGGCGATTTCACCATAAGGTTGATTTTTTGCCTGAGCCGGAAGGATAAAGCAAACGCCGAGCGCAAGGGCAGCAATACGGTGGCGCGTTGCGGAAAACATAGTGAGTCCTTAAAAACAGAGCAAAATAATAACGTGCATAGTATGAAACTGTGATCGTCCATACACAATTTGAATTGCTCTTAAATGCCCGAAATTTCGCGGGTTAAGCATTTTTTGGTATTTGCTTTTTCACGGCGTTATTCCATTGAGTAACTACTCATTCCAATTCGTAATTTCATTCGATCTAAGCCGCCCCCTATAGTCCCTCTATTCCTCGTTGTTAGTGAGTTGTTGCCTGTGGACTATCTGCCCCTTTTTGCCGCCTTAAAAGACCGACCGGTACTGGTTGTCGGCACGGGAGAAATTGCCGATCGCAAAATCGCGTTTTTGCAGCGCGCAGGGGCACAGGTGCGGGTTGTTGAAGAGGCGGATTTCGACGAGTCACAGATCGACAGCGTGGTGCTGGTGATTGCGGCGACTGAAAATCGGGAACTTAACCGGCGGGTCTCCGACGCGGCCCAGGCCCGTTACCGTCTGGTGAACGTGGTGGACGACCAGCCTTTATGCTCGTTTATCTTCCCGTCGATCGTTGACCGCTCGCCGCTGCTGGTGGCGATCTCCTCCGGCGGCACCGCGCCGGTGCTGGCGCGCGTGCTGCGGGAAAAGATCGAAGCGCTGCTGCCGACCAGCCTCGGGCGCATGGCGGAGAAAACCAGCTACTGGCGCAACCATCTGAAAAACCGCCTGACCAGCGTGACGGAACGCCGTCGCTTCTGGGAGCGCGTATTTCGCGGCCGCTTTGCCAGCCTGATGCAGGCGGGCAATGAGACGGCGGCGCAGAAAATTCTCGAAGACGAACTGGATAACCCCGGCAGTACGGGCGGGGAAATTATTCTAGTGGGAGCCGGGCCGGGGGATGCCGGTTTGCTGACGCTGCGCGGCCTGCAGGTTCTGCAGGATGCGGACGTGGTGTTCTACGACCACCTGGTCACCGATGGCGTGCGCGAGCTGATCCGTCGCGATGCGGAGCTAATCTGCGTCGGCAAACGGGCGGGGGAACACTCCGTGCCGCAGCACGATACCAACCAGATGCTGATTGACGCCGCGAAAGCGGGCAAAACCGTGGTGCGCCTGAAAGGGGGCGACCCGTTCATTTTCGGTCGCGGCGGTGAAGAACTGCAGGCGGCAGCCGAAGCTGGCGTGCCGTTCCAGGTGGTGCCCGGCATCACGGCGGCGTCAGCCGTGACGGCCTACGCCGGCATTCCGCTGACCCATCGCGATTACGCCCAGAGCGTCACCTTTGTGACCGGGCACTATAAAGCCGACAGCACGCCGTTCGACTGGTCGCACCTCGCCCAGAGCCGACAAACGCTGGCGATATACATGGGCACGATGAAGGCGGCGGACATCAGCGAACAGCTTATTCAGCACGGTCGCGAGGCGACGACGCCCGTTGCCGTCATTTCTCGCGGTACGCGCGTCGATCAGCATGTCGCTATCGGCACATTACAAGACCTTGCAACCCTGGCGAAAGACGCCCCGATGCCTGCCCTGATCGTGGTGGGAGAGGTGGTGCAGCTGCACAGCACCCTCGCCTGGTTCCAACACACAACCGATACAGAAGGCTTTGGTTCTTCTGTTGTAAATTTGGCTTAAGGAACGGTTATGGACCAAAAACGACTTACTCACCTGCGGCAGCTCGAAGCGGAAAGTATCCATATTATCCGCGAAGTGGCCGCCGAGTTCTCTAACCCGGTGATGATGTACTCCATCGGTAAAGATTCCAGCGTCATGCTGCACCTGGCGCGTAAAGCGTTTTATCCTGGCACGCTGCCGTTCCCGCTGCTGCACGTGGATACCGGCTGGAAATTCCGCGAAATGTACGAATTCCGCGACCGTACCGCCAAAGCCTACGGCTGCGAGCTGCTGGTGCACAAAAATCCGGAAGGGGTGGCGATGGGCATTAACCCGTTCGTCCACGGCAGCGCCAAGCATACCGACATCATGAAAACCGAAGGGCTGAAGCAGGCGCTGAACAAGTACGGTTTTGACGCGGCCTTCGGCGGCGCGCGGCGTGACGAAGAAAAATCCCGCGCCAAAGAGCGAATCTACTCCTTCCGCGACCGCTTCCATCGCTGGGATCCGAAAAACCAGCGCCCGGAGCTGTGGCACAACTACAACGGCCAGATCAACAAGGGCGAAAGCATTCGTGTCTTCCCGCTCTCTAACTGGACCGAGCTGGATATCTGGCAGTACATCTATCTGGAAAACATCGAGATTGTTCCGCTGTACCTGGCCGCCGAGCGCCCGGTGCTGGAGCGCGACGGCATGCTGATGATGATTGACGACGATCGTATCGACCTGCAGCCGGGTGAAGTGATCAAAAAACAGATGGTCCGTTTCCGTACCCTCGGCTGCTGGCCGCTGACCGGCGCGGTGGAATCGAACGCGCAGACGCTGCCGGAGATCATCGAAGAGATGCTGGTGTCCACCACCAGCGAGCGACAGGGGCGCGTGATTGACCGCGACCAGGCAGGCTCCATGGAGCTGAAGAAACGTCAGGGTTATTTCTAAGGAGCCGCCATGAACACCACTATTGCTCAACAAATTGCCAACGAAGGCGGCGTGGAAGCGTATCTGCACGCCCAACAACATAAAAGCCTGCTGCGCTTTCTGACCTGCGGCAGCGTGGATGACGGGAAAAGTACCCTGATTGGCCGCCTGCTGCACGACACGCGCCAGATTTATGAAGATCAGCTCTCTTCCCTGCATAACGACAGCAAGCGTCACGGCACCCAGGGCGAAAAACTTGACCTGGCGCTGCTGGTGGACGGCCTGCAGGCGGAGCGCGAGCAGGGCATCACTATTGACGTGGCCTATCGCTATTTCTCCACCGAGAAGCGCAAGTTTATTATCGCCGACACCCCGGGGCACGAGCAGTACACCCGCAATATGGCGACCGGCGCATCCACCTGCGATCTGGCGATCCTGCTGATGGACGCCCGTAAAGGCGTGCTGGATCAAACCCGTCGCCACAGCTTTATCTCCACTTTGCTGGGGATCAAGCACCTGGTGGTGGCGGTCAACAAGATGGATCTGGTGAACTTCAGCGAAGAAAAATTCGAGGAGATCCGCCAGAGCTACCTGACCTTTGCCGAACAGCTGCCGGGCAACCTGGATATTCGCTTTGTGCCGCTCTCGGCGCTGGAAGGGGATAACGTCGCCTCCCAGAGCGCAAACATGCCGTGGTACAGCGGCCCGACGCTGCTGGAAGTGCTGGAGACCGTTGAAATTCATCGCGTGGTCGACACTCAGCCAATGCGCTTCCCGGTGCAGTACGTGAACCGTCCAAACCTCGATTTCCGCGGCTTCTCCGGCACTATTGCTTCCGGTTCCGTGAAGGTGGGGCAGCGCGTGAAGGTGCTGCCATCCGGCGTGGAGTCGGCAATCGCTCGCATCGTGACGTTCGATGGCGACCTGCAGGAAGCCGGGGCAGGGGAAGCGGTCACGCTGGTGCTGAAAGACGAAATTGATATCAGCCGCGGTGACCTGCTGGTCGACGCGCAGGAGACGCTGGCGGCGGTGCAGGGCGCTTCCGTGGACGTGGTGTGGATGGCCGAACAGCCGCTGACCGCAGGCCAGAGCTACGACATCAAAATTGCGGGCAAGAAAACCCGTGCCCGCGTGGACGGCATTCAGTTCCAGGTGGACATCAACAACCTGACCCACCGTGATGTGAGCGAGCTGCCGCTGAACGGTATTGGCCTGGTGGATCTGACTTTCGACGAGCCGCTGGTGCTGGATCCGTATCAGCAGAACCCGGTGACGGGCGGGCTGATCTTTATTGACCGCCTGACCAACGTTACCGTCGGTGCTGGCATGGTGCGCGAGCCTAACGCGCAGGCGAGCGTGACCTCTGAGTTCAGCGCCTTCGAGCTGGAGCTGAACGCGCTGGTGCGTAAGCACTTCCCGCACTGGGGCGCCCGCGATCTGCTGGGAGGCAAGTAATGGCCGCCCATGATGAGAACGTCGTCTGGCATCCTCATCCGGTCACCGTCGCCCAGCGCGAACAGCTTCACGGCCACCGTGGGGTGGTGCTGTGGTTTACCGGGCTGTCTGGCTCCGGTAAATCCACGGTGGCGGGCGCGCTGGAAGAGGCGCTGCATCGGCAGGGAGTAAGTACCTACCTGCTGGATGGCGACAACGTGCGTCACGGCCTGTGCAGCGATTTGGGGTTCAGCGACGACGACCGCAAAGAGAACATTCGCCGGGTAGGTGAAGTCGCCAGCCTGATGGCTGACGCCGGGCTGGTGGTGCTGACGGCGTTTATCTCGCCGCACCGCGCCGAGCGCCAGATGGTGCGCGAGCGCGTGGGTCAGGATCGCTTTATCGAAGTGTTTGTCGATACGCCGCTGGAGATCTGCGAAGCGCGCGATCCGAAAGGGCTGTACAAAAAAGCGCGTGCCGGCGAGCTGCGAAACTTCACCGGAATTGACTCGGTTTACGAAGCGCCTGAATCGCCTGAGATTCACCTGGAAGGTCAACAATTGGTAACAAATTTAGTAAGCCAATTATTAGACCTGCTCAGACGGGACGATATTATCAGATCCTGAGGCGGTATCGTTCGGGAGCTGTCTTCCCGAACGATGAGTCACGGTCACAGGATTAGCTATGCGCAACAGTGAAAACTACATTATCACCACCGGGTCGGAACCGTTAACCACCGACAATGAGACGACCTGGTCCTTCCCTGGGGCGATAGTCGGCTTTGCGTCGTGGTTACTGGCGCTGGGTATCCCGTTTTTGATCTATGGTGGTAACACCCTTTTCTTCTTTCTCTACACCTGGCCCTTCTTCCTGGCGCTGATGCCCGTTGCGGTCGTTGTCGGGGTTGCGCTGCACTCTCTTTTCAACGGCAAGCTCCTGTACAGTACGGTTATCACGATTGCCACCGTTGTCGTCATCTTTGGCCTGCTGTTTTTATGGCTGATGGGCTAACTTGCGACATAATTAAAACCCCGCAGTAGAGTCGAACGGAAAGTTATGGGATGATGATGCCGTTTTTTCAGGGGGCAGGATGGGTAAACTAACGCTGCTGTTGCTGGCTTTACTGGTCTGGCTGCAATATTCGTTGTGGTTCGGTAAGAACGGGCTGCACGACTACAGCCGGGTGAGCGATGACGTCGCGGCTCAGCAGGCAACAAATGCCAAACTTAAGGCGCGTAACGATCAACTCTTTGCTGAAATTGATGACCTCAATGGCGGCCAGGAGGCGATTGAGGAGCGCGCACGCAATGAACTCAGTATGACTAAGCCGGGAGAAACCTTTTATCGTCTGGTTCCGGATGCGTCTAAACGCAATCAGGGCTCAGCACAAAACAATCGATAATCAGGCCCAGGATTACGACATGGCAGCAACTTTTTCGGACGTATGTGCCGTGGTGCCGGCCGCAGGTTTTGGCCGGCGCATGCAGACAGAATGTCCCAAGCAGTACCTCTCAATTGGCGATAAAACGATCCTTGAGCACGCCGTGGCGGCGCTGCTGGCGCACCCGCGGGTGACGCACGTGGTCATCGCCATCAGTCCCGGCGATGCCCGCTTTGCGCAGCTGCCGCTGGCAAACCACCCACAGATTACCGTAGTTGATGGCGGCGCCGAGCGCGCCGATTCCGTGCTGGCGGGCATTCAGGCTGCCGGAAGCGCCCAGTGGGTGCTGGTCCATGACGCGGCACGTCCGTGCCTGCATCAGGACGACCTGGCACGCCTGCTGGCGCTGAGCGAAACCAGTAAAGTGGGCGGCATTCTGGCCGCGCCGGTGCGCGACACCATGAAGCGTGCCGAGCCGGGCAAGCGTGCCATCGCCCACACCGTTGAGCGCGTCGACTTATGGCACGCGCTGACGCCGCAATTTTTCCCCCGCGAACTGCTCCACGACTGCTTAACGCGTGCCCTTAATGAAGGCGCGACCATCACGGACGAAGCCTCCGCGCTGGAGTATTGCGGTTTTCACCCCACGCTTGTTGAAGGGCGCGCTGATAATATAAAAGTGACGCGCCCGGAAGATTTACAGCTCGCGGAATTTTATCTTACCCGTTCGACCCATCAGGAGAAGGCATAATGCGAATTGGACACGGTTTTGATGTACACGCCTTTGGCGGAGAAGGCCCAATTATCATTGGCGGCGTACGTATTCCTTACGAAAAAGGGCTGCTGGCGCATTCTGATGGCGACGTGGCGCTGCATGCGCTGACCGACGCGCTGCTCGGCGCTGCCGCGCTGGGTGATATCGGTAAGCTGTTCCCGGACTCCGACCCGGCCTTTAAAGGGGCGGACAGCCGCGAACTGCTGCGCGAAGCGTGGCGCCGCATTCAGGCGAAAGGTTACACCCTCGGCAACGTCGACGTGACGATTATTGCCCAGGCCCCGAAAATGCTGCCGCACATTCCGCAGATGCGCGTATTTATCGCTGAAGATCTGGGCTGCCATATGGACGACGTCAACGTCAAAGCCACCACCACGGAGAAGCTGGGCTTTACCGGTCGTGGCGAAGGGATTGCCTGTGAAGCCGTGGCGCTGCTGGTGAAGGCGGTAAAATGACGGACTTCGATAATCTGACATACCTGCACGGCAAGCCGCAGGGGAACGGGGTGCTGAAAGCCAGCCCGGAAGATTTCCTCGTGGTGGAGGATCTGGGCTTTGAGCCCGATGGCGAAGGCGAACATATCCTGGTGCGTATTCTGAAAAACGGCTGCAACACCCGCTTTGTGGCCGACGCGCTGGCAAAATTCCTCAAAATTCACGCCCGGGAAGTGAGCTTTGCCGGGCAGAAAGATAAACACGCCGTCACCGAGCAGTGGCTCTGCGCCCGCGTGCCCGGCAATGCGATGCCTGATTTAAGCAAATTTGAGCTTGAAGGCTGTAAGGTGCTGGAGTACGCCCGCCACAAGCGCAAGCTGCGCCTGGGGGCGTTGAAAGGCAACGCATTTACGCTGGTGCTGCGCGAAGTGACTAACCGTGAAGACGTTGAAAAACGTCTCAACGCCATTAATGAACGCGGCGTTCCGAACTACTTTGGCGCGCAGCGCTTTGGCATTGGCGGCAGCAACCTGCAGGGCGCGCTGCGCTGGGCGCAAAGCGATGCGCCGGTGCGCGACAGGAATAAACGCAGTTTTTGGTTGTCGGCGGCCCGCAGCGCGTTGTTTAATCAGATTGTGAGCGAAAGGCTGAAAAAACCGGACGCGAATCAAGTTGTTGTTGGCGATGCGCTACAATTAGCGGGACGCGGAAGCTGGTTTGTGGCAACGGCCGAAGAAATGGCCGATGTGCAGTCGCGCGTGGATGCCAAAGCACTGATGATTACCGCAGCTTTGCCGGGCTCAGGCGACTGGGGCACCCAGGGCGACGCGTTGAGCGCTGAGCAGTCCGCCGTGGCGGATGCGCCGGAATTACAATCCTTGCTGGTGCGGGAAAAAGTCGAAGCAGCGCGCCGCGCGATGCTGCTCTATCCGCAGCAGTTAAGCTGGAACTGGTGGGATGACGTGACCGTCGAGTTACGCTTCTGGCTGCCGGCAGGTAGCTTTGCCACCAGTGTTGTCAGGGAACTAATCAACACCTCGGGTGATTATGCGAATATTGCTGAGTAACGATGACGGGATCCACGCGCCGGGCATTCAGACCCTGGCGAAGCACCTCCGTGAATTTGCGGATGTGCAGGTCGTGGCCCCCGATCGTAACCGCAGTGGAGCGTCTAACTCACTGACGCTGGAGTCGTCGCTTCGCACCTTTACCTTTGAAAATGGCGATATTGCCGTGCAGATGGGCACGCCGACGGACTGCGTGTTTCTGGGCGTGAACGCGCTGATGCGCCCGCGTCCGGATATCGTCGTCTCCGGCATTAACGCCGGGCCGAACCTCGGCGATGACGTGATTTACTCCGGAACGGTAGCGGCGGCAATGGAAGGGCGCCATCTGGGGTTCCCGGCGCTGGCGGTCTCGTTAAACGGCCACACGCACTACGATACCGCCGCCGCGGTGACCTGCTCGATCCTGCGGGCGCTCGGCCGCGAGCCGCTGCGTACCGGGCGTATTCTCAACATCAACGTGCCGGATCTTCCTCTCAATGAAATTAAGGGCATTCGCGTTACGCGCTGCGGAAGCCGGCATCCGGCCGATCAGGTGATCCCGCAGCAGGATCCTCGCGGCAACACGCTTTACTGGATCGGGCCTCCTGGCGATAAGTGCGATGCGGGTCCGGACACCGACTTTGCCGCCGTGGATGATGGCTATGTCTCGGTCACTCCGCTGCACGTAGATTTAACCGCGTATAGCGCGCATGATGTGGTGTCGGGCTGGCTGGATCGCGCAGGAGTGAACGCGCAATGGTAAGCAAACGTGTACAAACTCTTCTGGAACAACTTCGCGCACAGGGGATCCGCGACGAGCACGTGCTTGAAGCGCTCGCTCAGGTCCCGCGTGAGAAATTTGTAGACGAGGCGTTTGAACACAAAGCGTGGGAAAACGTAGCGCTGCCCATCGGGCAAGGCCAGACGATTTCGCAGCCTTATATGGTGGCGCGGATGACGGAGCTGCTGGAGCTCACGCCCGACTCACGCGTGCTGGAGATTGGCACCGGGTCGGGGTATCAGACCGCCATCCTGGCGCATCTGGTACACCATGTCTGTTCCGTAGAGCGGATCAAAGGTTTGCAATGGCAGGCGCGTCGTCGCCTGAAACAACTTGATTTACATAATGTTTCGACACGACACGGTGATGGATGGCAGGGTTGGCAGGCTCGCGCCCCGTTTGACGCTATCATCGTGACGGCGGCTCCGCCTGAAATTCCCGCTGCGCTCTTGTCGCAGCTGGATGAGGGGGGCATTCTTGTTCTGCCCGTCGGGGACGAGCAGCAGCTATTAAAGCGCGTTCGTCGGCGCGGCGGCGAGTATATTATCGACACCGTGGAAGCCGTGCGCTTTGTGCCTCTGGTAAAGGGGGAGTTGGCCTGAGACTCGGATTTATCCAGGGTTATTAAGGCAAATTCAGCGTATGGTGTGGCGCGAAAGATTCGTGTCATCACGGTAAATTTTAAGTCACTGGTAGTTAACACATTCCTGGGGGATAAATGAGCGCGGGAAGCCCTAAATTCACCATCAGCCGTGTTGCGGCATTATCACTGGTTTCGCTCTGGCTGGCAGGCTGTACAAGTTCCAACAACGCGCCTGCGCCCGTCAGTTCCGTCGGGGGAAACAGCGGCTCCGGTAACACGTCCAGCGGAATGTTAATCACGCCTCCGCCTAAAATGGGTACTGCTGCGCCGCAGCAAATACCACAAATTCAGCCTGTGCAACATCCTGTTACACAGCCAACGCAGATTCAGCCAGTTGAACAGCCTGTTCAGACCCAAAATGGCCGCATAGTCTATAACCGCCAGTATGGGAACATTCCGAAAGGCAGCTATACCGGCGGCAGTACCTATACCGTGAAGCGCGGCGATACGCTGTTCTACATTGCCTGGATCACCGGGAACGATTTCCGTGACCTCGCGCAGCGCAACAACGTCCAGGCCCCGTATGCTCTGGAAGTTGGCCAAACGCTCCAGGTGGGCAACGCAACGGGTACGCCACTCACGCCTGGCAATACGGTTTCAGCGGCCGATGTGACTGCTCAAAATAACAGCGTCAAGCCTGCACAAAAATCCACCACGGTGGTTGCTTCACAACCTGTAATTACGTATTCTGAGGATTCAGGTGATCAGACTGCTAACAAAATGTTGCCGAATAATAAAGGGACTGCGACTGTTGTCACAGCACCGACCACGGCACCTGTGGTTAGCTCTACTGAACCGACTGCAAGCAGTCAGAATGCCAGTTCGTCCATCACCGCATGGCGCTGGCCAACCGACGGCAAGATTATCGAGAACTTCGCAACCTCTGAGGGTGGGAACAAAGGGATCGATATCGCAGGCAGTAAAGGACAGGCTATCATCGCGACCGCAGACGGACGCGTTGTGTATGCCGGTAACGCGCTGCGCGGTTACGGTAATCTGATTATCATCAAACATAACGATGATTACCTGAGTGCCTACGCCCATAACGACACAATGCTGGTCCGGGAACAACAAGAAGTTAAGGCGGGGCAAAAAATCGCTACCATGGGTAGCACCGGAACCAGTTCTACACGCTTGCATTTTGAAATTCGTTACAAGGGGAAATCCGTAAACCCGCTGCAGTACTTGCCGCAGCGATAAATTGACGGGGCATGCCAGCCAGGGTGTCTCGTTCAGGGATCACGGGTAGGAGCCACCTTATGAGTCAGAATACGCTGAAAGTTCATGATTTAAATGAAGACGCGGAATTTGATGAGAACGGAGCAGAGGCTTTTGACGAAAAAGCCTTAGTAGAAGAGGAACCCAGTGATAACGATTTGGCTGAAGAAGAGCTGTTATCGCAGGGCGCCACACAGCGTGTACTGGACGCGACTCAGCTTTACCTTGGGGAGATTGGTTACTCCCCACTGCTAACGGCCGAAGAAGAAGTCTATTTCGCACGTCGTGCTTTGCGTGGTGATGTTGCCTCGCGTCGTCGCATGATCGAAAGTAACCTGCGACTGGTCGTGAAAATTGCCCGCCGTTACGGCAATCGTGGTCTGGCTCTGCTGGATCTGATTGAAGAGGGCAACTTAGGTCTCATCCGCGCAGTTGAGAAGTTTGACCCGGAACGCGGGTTCCGTTTCTCAACCTACGCGACCTGGTGGATTCGTCAGACCATCGAACGGGCTATTATGAACCAGACCCGTACGATCCGACTGCCGATCCACATCGTCAAAGAGTTGAACGTCTATCTGCGTACCGCGCGCGAGTTGTCCCATAAACTGGACCACGAGCCAAGCGCAGAAGAAATTGCCGAACAACTCGACAAACCGGTTGATGACGTAAGCCGTATGCTGCGTCTCAACGAGCGCATTACCTCGGTTGACACCCCGTTGGGTGGCGACTCCGAAAAAGCGCTGCTGGACATCCTGGCCGATGAAAAAGACAACGGCCCGGAAGACACCACGCAGGACGATGACATGAAGCAGAGCATCGTCAAATGGCTGTTCGAATTGAACGCCAAACAGCGTGAAGTGCTGGCACGTCGTTTCGGTTTACTGGGGTATGAAGCTGCGACACTGGAAGACGTCGGCCGCGAAATTGGCCTGACCCGTGAACGTGTTCGTCAGATTCAGGTAGAAGGTCTGCGCCGCCTGCGTGAAATCCTGCAGGGGCAAGGTCTGAATATCGAAGCGCTGTTCCGCGAATAAGCATCCTTTCGTCAAAAAAGGCCCGTCGTGAGACGGGCCTTTTTCTTTTGTGCTACGGCTGGGCCGTTTCGTGCAGCAGACGCCATGTAATCCCGTCGCCTTCCTGATTAAGCACCGCGGTTGACCAGCGCACGTTGACGGGCAGGTCCGGCCGGGTTTGCGTCTCCCGGTAGTGCAGTACCGCGCCACGATCCCAGCGCTCGATCGTGGATAATTCGTCAATGACGATCTTCAGTCCGGGGCGGCTACCTCGCTGACTGAGCAGAAAGTCCACAAGGCCGTGATAGTCGATATGAACGCCTCCCGGTGGGATCATCAGAAAATCTGGCCGGAAACGGGCGAGCAGGGCGTCGGAGTCGCCTTCGCCTTTGCCTAACCAGTTTTCAAGCGCAATGTGGAGGTCGATAATGTCGTGTTCAAAAGGCGTCATGAATTCTCCTGTCGCAGCTGGGCGAGCACCTGCGTATTGTTAAGTCGGAAAACGTACAGTACAGGCAATAGGGTCATGCCTGCGGCAAAAAGAAACATTCCGTGCCATGCGGCGAGCGGCGCCAGATAACTCTGCGCCAGACTCAGCACCTCTGCCAGCAGCAGGGCTCCGGCAAAAAAGCTCAACTGACGATTGAGATTCCACAGCGCGCTGGCATCCGGCATCTCTTCCCGGCGCGTTGTCAGAAAAGCGCTGCTCTGAGCGGTACTGCTGCACAGGCTTCCCCCCGCGCCCATCAGGGTAAACGCAACGACAGGAAGCAACGTAGCCGAACTGACGTTAAGCAAAAGCAGAATGCCCGTCGCCTGCAGCAGGCAGCCGATAACAATCAGCGGCTGTGGGCCGAAACGGTTAAAATAGCGTCCCGTCGCCGTGATGGCGATAAACGATGCCACGGACCACGGCAGCATGAGCATACCCGTTGTGGCTGGGCTCATGTTCGCCTCGTGCTGAAGATAAAACATGCCCGTAATGTTCACCCCGATAAATACGCCAGGAACGCATACATAGACAAGCATGGCAAAACGCAAAAGCGGGTCCGCGAGCAACCGCAGGTTGAGCAGCCTGGCCGCTTTCATCGCGGGTATTTCATGTTTAAGCCACAGGCAGGCCAACACAAAGGTCACGATGGCCACCGGAAGCGTCGCGAAAAATATCCACCGCCAGCTTAGCATCTGCACCAGCAGGCCCCCGATAGCGGGGGAGCAGGCGGGAGCAAGCAGCGCGACCAGCATGACCGCCGAGGAGAGTCTGGCTCGCTCGTGAGGCTGAAACAGTTGCCAGGTCAGCGCCTGTCCTACGGGGATCAGTAAGCCACCGCCGATGCCCTGCAGCACGCGCCAGGCGATCAGACTTTCCAGCGTTGCAGACAAGCCTGCCGCAGCAGAAGCCGCGCTGAACAGAAAAAGCGAGATCAGGATGACCCGCTTTGGTCCGAAGCGGCGCGTGAGCATGCTGCTAAACGGGATCGCCAGCGTCAGGCCGGCAATATACCCGTTACTGACCCAGGCAAGCGCTGAAGGCGTGGCGTTAAGAGCTTGCGCCATCGCCGGAAAAGCGACGCTGGCAATAAACATGTTGATCAAATCAAGAAAAAAGCCCAGCAGATAGACAGCGGCGACTTTGCTGCGATACGTCATGGTGGATCCTCCCGTGAGGTGGCGTATCGTATCGACCCCGGAAGCACGGATAAACCTGACAAAGCGCGATATACTGTCAAAAAAATTTTGACGGTAAAAGGCGTAATGATGATTAACCTACAGCGGACGCAGATGTTTGTTGCGGTGGCCGATACCGGCAGCTTTACTGCCGCAGCCGATGCGCTGGGTCTGACAAAAGCCGTGGTCAGCTTCAATATTCGCCAGCTCGAAGCCGAGCTGGGGGTGACGCTGCTGCTGCGCTCCACCCGCCGCCTGACGTTAACCGAGGCGGGAGCGCTTTTTCATCAGCGCAGCGTGGCGCTTCTGAAGGACGCAGAACGGCTGCAGGATGACGTTCGCGCGAATCATGCAGGACTCACGGGTGAATTGCGGATCACCACCACCCCTGAGTATGGTTCGCGGGTCGTGGTACCGTTGCTGGCAAGGTTTAGCCAGCTGCACCCGGAGCTTCGCGTGCGTCATGTTTCGTCTTCACTCCATGCCGACCTGATCTCAGAGCGCTTTGACGTGGCTATTCGGTTGGGAACGCTTACCGACTCGCGCTACCACGCCGCATTGATTTCACATTTTTCCATCCTGCCCGTCGCGACGCCGGAATGGCGGATGAATCATCCGGTTGAATCGCTTGCGCAGCTGGCACAAGCCGACTGGATTATTCACGAGCGCTTAGCTTCGCCGCTGCGCTGGCAGGTGAAAGATACCAGCGGTGCGCCTGAAATGCTTGAGATAAAAAAAGCGCCGCGCCTGTTTGCCGACAGCGCGCAGGCGCTTATGGCTTTTGCGCTTGCGGGAAGTGGCGTGGCGTTACTGCCGGAATGGCTGGTGCGCGATGCGCTTGATGCGGGAAAACTGGTCCCGGTTTTACCGGAATATACCTTCGCGCGGCAGGGCATCCACGCGGTTTATCCGGATGCCCGGCACGTGCCTGCGAAAGTGCGCACCTTTATTGATTTTATGCGCGCCAGGGTGAATTAATCGTGCATCATCTTTTTGATGAGCGCAGAGAACTGCTCCCGTTCGGCCTTATTAAGACGCCCTAAAAACGCCTCATCCACCTCGTTGCCGACCGGCTGGCAGTCTGCAAGCAGGGCTTCGCCTTCCGGCGTCAGGAAGACAAACCGGCGGCGCTTGTCTGCGGGATCGTGCTCGCGTTTGACCAGCCCGCGCGCCTCCATTCGGCTGAGCATCTCCGCCAGCGTCGCCTTCGTGCTGACCGCCACTTCGGTCAATGCCACCTGCTCAATGCCCGGGTGCTCGGCAATGGAGCGCATAACCGCATACTGCGGCTTGGTCAGTTCCGGCAGGGAATGTTGCCACTTAGCGGTATGCTGTTGAAAAAGCTGACGTAACAGGTGGAACGCCTCTTGTCTTAGTTCCATGAACACTCCGACAGAAAAAATCACGCCCTATGATAGCCGCTAAAGCCAGGGATGATAACGCGGGATTTTTTAGCAATTAATGTGATCGTGTGCGAACGATCTTGTCAGTAGAGCGATCCGGGAGTAGTTTATCTTTAAATGTTCGTACACGAACAAATTGATTGAGGTGATGAATGAGATTGATCGTGGGAATGACAGGAGCAACGGGGGCTCCGCTGGGCGTGGCGCTGCTGCTGGCGCTGAGGGAAATGCCGGAGGTAGAGACCCATCTGGTCATGTCGAAGTGGGCAAAAACAACCATTGAGCTGGAAACGCCTTACAGCGTGCAGGACGTTGCTGCGCTGGCTGACGTTGTTCACAGCCCGGCTGACCAGGCCGCCACCATCTCCTCCGGCTCGTTTCGCACCGACGGCATGATCGTCATTCCCTGCAGCATGAAAACGCTGGCGGGGATCCGCGCGGGCTACGCCGAAGGGCTGGTGGGCCGTGCGGCAGATGTGGTGCTGAAAGAGGGGCGCAAGCTGGTGCTCGTTCCCCGCGAAACGCCGCTCAGCACCATTCATCTGGAGAACATGCTGGCGCTTTCCCGCATGGGCGTGGCGATGGTGCCGCCCATGCCTGCGTATTACAACCACCCGCAAACCGCCGATGACATCACCCAGCATATCGTGACCCGTGTGCTCGACCAGTTTGGTCTGGAGCACAAAAAGGCGCGCCGATGGAACGGGTTGCGGGAGGCGAAACATTTTTCACAGGAGAACAAAGATGGCATTTGATGATTTGAGAAGCTTCCTGCAGGCGCTCGATGAGCAAGGGCAACTGCTGAAAATTGAGGAAGAGGTGAATGCGGAGCCGGATCTGGCGGCGGCAGCCAACGCCACAGGCCGTATTGGCGACGGCGCGCCCGCGCTGTGGTTCGACAATATTCGTGGCTTTACCGATGCCCGCGTGGTGATGAACACCATCGGCTCGTGGCAAAACCATGCCATATCGATGGGGCTGCCAGCGAATACCCCGGTAAAAAAACAGATCGACGAGTTTATTCGCCGCTGGGACAAATTCCCCGTTACGCCGGAGCGCCGCGCTAACCCGGCCTGGGCACAAAATACGGTCGACGGTGAAGACATTAACCTGTTCGATATCCTGCCGCTGTTTCGCCTGAACGACGGTGACGGCGGTTTTTATCTCGATAAAGCGTGCGTTGTCTCGCGCGATCCGCTCGACCCGGACCATTTCGGCAAGCAGAACGTCGGGATCTACCGCATGGAGGTCAAGGGCAAGCGCAAGCTCGGCCTGCAGCCGGTACCGATGCACGATATCGCCCTCCATCTGCACAAAGCGGAAGAGCGCGGGCAAGATCTGCCGATCGCGATTACTCTCGGCAACGACCCGATCATCACCCTGATGGGCGCCACGCCGCTGAAATACGATCAGTCTGAGTATGAAATGGCCGGCGCGCTGCGCGAAAGCCCGTACCCGATTGCCACCGCGCCGCTGACCGGCTTCGACGTGCCGTGGGGGTCTGAAGTGATCCTGGAAGGGGTGATTGAAGGCCGCAAACGTGAAATCGAAGGGCCGTTCGGCGAGTTTACCGGACACTATTCCGGTGGCCGTAATATGACGGTGGTCCGTATCGACAAAGTTTCTTACCGCACCAAACCGATCTTCGAATCCCTTTACCTCGGCATGCCGTGGACCGAGATTGACTATCTGATGGGACCAGCCACCTGCGTGCCGCTTTACCAGCAGCTGAAGGCGGAATTCCCGGAAGTGCAGGCGGTGAACGCGATGTACACCCACGGTCTGCTGGCAATTATCTCCACCAAAAAACGCTACGGTGGTTTTGCCCGCGCGGTCGGTTTACGCGCCATGACCACGCCGCACGGTCTGGGCTACGTGAAGATGGTGATTATGGTGGATGAGGATGTCGATCCGTTCAACCTCCCGCAGGTGATGTGGGCGCTCTCATCGAAGGTCAATCCGGCAGGGGATCTGGTGCAGCTGCCGAACATGTCAGTGCTTGAACTCGACCCTGGCTCCAGCCCGGCGGGCATTACCGACAAACTGATTATTGATGCCACCACGCCTGTTGCACCGGACACCCGTGGCCACTACAGCCAGCCGGTACAGGATCTGCCTGAAACTAAAGCCTGGGCTGAAAAACTGACCGCGATGCTGGCAGCACGCCAATAAGGAGGAAAAGATGATTTGTCCACGTTGTGCCGATGAGCATATTGAAGTGATGGCGACGTCACCGGTGAAAGGGGTCTGGACCGTTTACCAGTGCCAGCATTGTCTTTATACCTGGCGCGATACCGAACCGCTGCGTCGTACCAGCCGCGAGCATTACCCGGAAGCGTTCCGCATGACGCAGAAGGATATTGATGAAGCACCGCAGGTGCCGACGATCCCGCCGCTGTTGTAAAAATAAGCCCGGTAGCGCTGCGCTTACCGGGCCTACGGGTTTTGTAGGTCGGGTAAGGCGAAGCCGCCACCCGACAAAACAGACCGCAGAAAACTAAACCAGACTCTTCAACCGGTAAATCCACTCCAGCGCCTGACGCGGCGTCAGCGAATCCGGGTCGAGGTTCTCCAGCGCTTCCACCGCAGGCGACGTTTCTTCAGCTGGCGCCAACAGCGACATCTGGGTGCCATCAATCTGCGTCGCCGCCGCATTCGGCGAGAGGCTTTCCAGCTCACGCAGCTTCTGGCGAGCGCGCTTGATCACCTCTTTTGGTACACCTGCCAGCGCCGCAACGGCCAGGCCATAGCTCTTGCTCGCCGCGCCATCCTGCACCGTGTGCATAAAGGCAATGGTATCGCCGTGCTCCAGCGCATCAAGATGAACGTTAGCCACGCCTTCCATTTTCTCCGGCAGTTGCGTCAGCTCGAAGTAGTGGGTGGCGAACAGCGTCATGGCCTTGATTTTATTCGCGAGGCTTTCAGCACAGGCCCAGGCCAGAGACAGGCCGTCATAGGTTGAGGTTCCGCGTCCCACTTCGTCCATCAGCACCAGGCTGTGCTCCGTCGCGTTATGCAGAATATTAGCCGTTTCGGTCATCTCGACCATGAAGGTTGAGCGACCGCTCGCCAGATCGTCCGCTGCCCCAACGCGGGTGAAGATACGATCGATGGGGCCAATCTCCACTTTTTGCGCCGGGACGTAGCTGCCGATATACGCGAGCAAAGCAATCAGCGCCGTCTGGCGCATGTAGGTACTCTTACCGCCCATGTTCGGGCCGGTAATGATCAGCATTCTTCTCTGCGGCGACAGGCTCAGCGGGTTGGCGATGAACGGTTCGTTCAGCACCTGCTCAACGACCGGGTGACGGCCTTCCGTAATGCGAATGCCGGGCTTGTCGGTAAAGGTCGGGCAGGTATAGTTCAGCGTTTCAGCCCGTTCTGCCAGGTTCACCAGCACGTCCAGCTCCGCCAGCGCGCTGGCGCTGAGCTGCAGGTCAGCCAGGTGTGGCATCAGCATGTCGAACAGCTCGTCATACAGCTGTTTTTCCAGCGCCAGGGCTTTACCTTTCGAGGTGAGTACTTTGTCCTCGTACTCTTTCAGCTCGGGAATGATGTAACGCTCGGCGTTTTTCAAGGTCTGACGACGTACGTAGTGAATCGGCGCCAGATGGCTTTGCCCGCGGCTGATCTGAATGTAGTAACCGTGTACCGCGTTATACCCCACTTTCAGCGTGTCGAGCCCAAGACGCTCGCGTTCGCGAATTTCCAGCTTATCGAGATAGTCCGTCGCGCCGTCGGCCAGCGCGCGCCATTCGTCCAGCTCCTCGTTGTAGCCTGGAGCAATCACGCCGCCATCGCGCACCAGAACCGGAGGGGCATCAATAATGGCGCGCTCCAGCAGCTCGCGAAGCTCGGTGAATTCGCCCATCGTTTCACGGAGTTTCTGCACCGGCGCGCTGTCAACGTCGCTCAGCTGCGCACGCAGTTCCGGCAGCTGCTGGAAAGCATGACGCATCCGCGCGAGGTCACGCGGGCGCGCGGTGCGCAATGCCAGACGGGCAAGAATACGTTCCAGATCGCCCACCTGACGCAGGACCGGCTGCAGCTCGGTGTAGCGATCCTGCAACGCAGCAATCGTCTGCTGGCGGCAAACCAGCGTATCGGTATCGCGAATCGGCATATGCAGCCAGCGTTTCAGCATGCGGCTGCCCATCGGCGTCACCGTGCTGTCGAGCACCGACGCGAGCGTGTTTTCAACGCCACCTGCCAGGTTCTGGGTGATCTCCAGGTTACGGCGCGTGGCGGCATCCATGATGATGCTGTCCTGCTGGCGCTCCATGGTGATAGAACGGATATGCGGCAGGGCGGTGCGCTGGGTGTCTTTCACGTACTGCAGCAGGCAACCAGCGGCACACAGCCCGCGCGGAGCATTTTCCACGCCAAAGCCAATCAGATCGCGGGTACCGAACTGCAGGTTCAGCTGCTGGCGCGCGGTATCAATTTCAAATTCCCACAGCGGGCGACGGCGCAATCCGCGACGGCCTTCAATCAGCGCCATTTCGGCGAAGTCTTCGGCGTAGAGCAGCTCTGCCGGGTTGGTGCGCTGCAGTTCGGCAGCCATCGTTTCGCGGTCAGCCGGCTCACTCAGTCGAAAACGTCCGGAGCTGATGTCCAGCGTGGCGTAGCCAAACCCTTTGCCGTCCTGCCACAGCGCTGCCAGCAGGTTATCCTGGCGCTCCTGAAGCAGGGCTTCATCACTGATGGTGCCTGGCGTGACGATGCGCACGACTTTGCGCTCAACCGGGCCTTTCGAGGTTGCCGGATCGCCGATTTGTTCGCAGATGGCAACGGACTCACCCTGATTCACCAGCTTGGCCAAATAGTTTTCAACCGCGTGGTGCGGGATACCGGCCATCGGGATGGGCTCGCCTGCGGATGCGCCACGTTTGGTTAGCGAGATGTCGAGCAACTGCGAGGCACGTTTAGCATCGTCATAAAACAGCTCGTAAAAATCGCCCATGCGGTAAAACAGCAGGATTTCCGGATGCTGTGCCTTCAGCTTCAGGTACTGCTGCATCATCGGCGTATGTGCGTCGAAATTGTCGATTGTGCTCATGGAGTTATGATGTCCATTTCTTTGAAAATAAACCGTTTTGAGCGGCTCAGTGGCCATTTGTTCGTTCTATTGTCGCATGAAAAAAAGGTACGGCGCAGAAAAATGTGGCGGCTTTACGAGGCACCTTCAGACATTAACTCAATGACGATTTTTCCATGCTCAACGTCCACCCTGACCTGGGAGTTGGTGGTAAAGCCCGCCTTTTCAAGCCAGTCTCCTTTTAAGCTCAGCGCCGCATGCACGCTGTATCGCTTTGGTATCTTCGTTTTTCGATCCTCGTGACGTTTTCTGAAATATCCCACTTTTAAATGGCGGTAGGGTTTGCCGATCGCGATCTCTTTCATAGGGTCTCCAGACTATACGGACAACGGTCATTCCTGATGCCTGTATAAAATACCAGTGATTTTCAGGAGGTGCAGGGTTAATAGTGGAATCAGGCTTCAGAAAACGGAATGCAACACCTGAAATCCACAGTTTTAAAGTGTATTATTGATGCATCTTATTATTTGGTAAGTCGCTATGACCGGTAAACGCATATCACGTGAAAAAGAGACCATCGCGAAAATGATCGCGTTGTACGCAAAGCAGTGTCCACAGGCTTCTCAGGAAGCGGGGCATTATCAGGCGCTCAACGCGTATGCTGATAAGCGCCTGGATAAGTGCGTTTTTGGTGAAGAAAAGCCCGCCTGTAAACAATGCCCGGTGCACTGCTACCAGCCTGCCAGACGTGAAGAGATGAAGCAGATTATGCGCTGGGCAGGCCCGCGTATGTTATGGCGTCACCCCATTCTGACCGTCCGCCATCTGATGGATGACCGTCGTCCGGTGCCGGAACTGCCGGAGAAGTATCGCCCGAAAAAGTGAACCGATCAGCTTCGTAGCGGGCGGCAAATCACATTCAGGGCCAGCGCGCTGCAGAGTGGAAAGAGCGCCAGCAGCAGCCACGGGTAAATCGCCTGCGTTGAAGGCACCAGCGCGCGATCCAGCAGGCTGCCAAATAATAAGTTTCCAGCCAGTACTGCAATGCCTCCGGCGGTGGAGAGTGCGCCATAGTGCGCGCCCAGCGTGGATTCATCGGCGAACCGCGGAATGAGATCTTTTGCCGAGGGCACCAGCAGCATCTGCCCCAGCGTCAGCAGCGTGACAAACGAGACCGAGGGCAGAAGCCGCAGCCAGCCCTCAGGCGGTTCTGTTGCCGCAAACATTGCCACGCTCACAAAGGCGGCGGAAAGCAGCAAAAAGCCCACCGGAAGAATGTTCACCGCGCCCACGCGTCGGGCGAAACGCGCCAGCGGCAGCTGTAAGGTAATGATCAGAACGGAGGCCAGCATAAAAAGCGG
Source organism: Enterobacter cloacae complex sp. P2B (assembly GCF_014895985.1). Lineage (NCBI taxonomy): Bacteria > Pseudomonadati > Pseudomonadota > Gammaproteobacteria > Enterobacterales > Enterobacteriaceae > Enterobacter > Enterobacter cloacae complex sp. P2B. The sequence goes on from NZ_JADBQQ010000012.1 coordinate 119,162, forward strand.
GCCGAGATCTTTCTCGTTACCGCCGGAGCGCTGGATCTCCACCGGCAGCGCCAGATAGAGCTGGTTATAGCTTAATAGCCAGGAGCTGTAGGCAATGATAAAGGCGACAAAGCGCGGCTGGCGGAACGTCGTCCACCAGGGCACTATTTTTATCTTCTGTGAACGTTGCCCGGCAGCAGGCAGACAGAAGTAAAGCACCACTAGCGCAATGATAAAGACGCCTGCCCCCGCCAGCGCCACCTGGCGGAAGCCAAGCCCCGTTAGCAGAGCGCCAGCAACCGGGCCCAGTACCGCGCCGAGCTCCCCGCAGACGGCAAAGAGCGCAAACCACTCCGCCCGGCTTCGTTTCCCTTTCGCCTCGCTGTGGGTACCCGCTTTCGCCAGCAGAGCCTCAATTGAGGGAGAAAATAGCGCGCCGCCGACGCCCGTCAGACACGCGCCCAGAATAATCGGCCACAGCGATCCCCCGAAGGCCAGCAGCAGATAGCCTGAAACACGAACTATACAGCCGCTGAGGATGATGACTTTCGCGCCAAACCGGTCCGAGAGCGCACCGCCAACGATAAACATCCCCTGCTGCGAGAACGTGCGCAGGCCCAGGATCAGCCCGATGAGCCCGCCGGAGAGCAGCATGTCGTCACGCAGAAATATCGCCAGGAAGGGAACGACGGCGTAAAAACCAATGTTAAAAACAAACTGGCTACCCAGTAAAACGGGCGGCCAGAGAGTGGTGGCGGGGCGAAGGGACATTGTCGATCACTCGTCCCTAAACGATAAAGTGAATGTGCTTTTTGCCATGAAACGGCGAGATCTCAATTTTGGTTTTGACCCGGAAGACATCCCAGAGCAACGACTCGGATAAGATGTCCTGCGGCGTTCCGGTCGCCACAATTTGCCCTTTCTGCATCACAATCAGCGAGTCGCAGAACATTGAAGCGTGGTTGAGATCGTGGATGGCGACGATACTGGTAACGGGTAATTGGCTGATCAACTGCATCAGCTGCATCTGATGATGGATATCCAGGTGGTTGGTCGGTTCATCCAGCAGGATTTCGGTTGGCGTTTGCGCCAGCGCGCGGGCAATATGCACCCGCTGACGCTCGCCGCCGGACAGGCTCAGCCAGCCCTGCTCGCTGCGGTCCAGCATATCGACACGCTGCAGAGCCGCGGTGACGGTGTCGTCATCCTGCGCGCTCCAGTTAGAAAAAGGGGAGTGGTGCGGAATACGTCCAAGTTTGACCACGTCGCGCACGCGCATGTTGGCGTCGGTCATCCCGTGCTGCTCAACGAACGCCACACGGCGGGCAAGCTGCTTTTTGGCGATGCGGGAAATGTCCTGCCCGTCCAGGGTCACGCTGCCCGCATCCGGGCGACGCAGGCCTGCCAGGATACGCAAAAGGGACGATTTGCCGCAGCCGTTAGGACCAAGCAAACCCACCGTTTCGCCGCGTGAAACCTTCAGCGAGACACCATTGACGATAACTTTTTTGCCTACCTTCCAGGTAATATTTTCAGCGCAGATACTCATCACTTATTCCTTGAGCGGTAGATAATCACGGCAAAGAAAGGTACGCCCACCAGCGCGGTGACCACGCCGACGGGCAGGCTCTGCGGCGCAATCAGCATCCGCGAGGCGATATCGGCCAGCACCATCAGGATCGCCCCCGCCAGCGCGCTGGCAATCAGCAGCGTGCGGTGCAGCGGCCCGAACAGGAAGCGCATAACGTGCGGCACCACCAGCCCTACAAAGCCGATTGAGCCCGCCATGCTGACGATGGTCGCGGTGATCAGGGCCGTGGTGGTAAACAGGGCAAGACGCACCCAGGGCACGGCAATGCCTAAAGAGGCAGCCGCGTCATCACCAAAGGTAAAGGCGTCCAGCGCCCGGGAATAGTAGAGGCAGACGGCAAGGCCCGCCAGCACGACAACCAGCGCCAGCTGGAATTCCGGCCAACGCACGCCGCTAAAGCTGCCCAGCAGCCAGAACATCACGTCGCGCGCCTGCTGCGCGCTGGCGGAGGTGCTGATGGTGTAGGCGGTAATGGCGTTGAAAAGCTGAGATGCAGCAACGCCTGCCAGAATGGTGCGTTCATTGCCGCCGCGCGCGCCGTTCGTCAGAAAGGCGACAAACGCAAAGGCGGCGAACGCCCCGGCAAACGCGCCCGCAGAGAGCGACACCGCGCCGGTGCCGATGCCCAGGACGACGACCGACACCGCCCCGGTTGAGGCACCCGCCGACACGCCGAGCACGTAGGGTTCCGCCAGCGCGTTCTTCAGCAGGCTTTGCAGCACGGCCCCGCAGATGGCTAAACCGGCTCCGCAGCAGGCCGCCACCAGCGCGCGGCTCAGGCGAAAGTCCCAGATTACGCTCTCATAGATGCGGTTGAGCGGAACGTCGGTCAGCCCCAGCTTATTACCAATAGCGTAAAAGACGTTGGACAGCGGAATCGACAGCTCGCCGACGCTGACGCCAAGAGCAATCACTAAAAACAGCAGGACAACGGCAAGCAGAGCGGAAGTGGTCAGGATCAGGCCCTGGCGGGCCTGAAGTACGGCTGCCGTCATCAGTTCAGCCCCAGTTTTCTGAGCTGTTCACCCACCTGTTCAGCACCGTAAATCGTACGAATCGTCGGGTTCATCGCCTGACCGTCCATCACCACGATATGGCCTTTTTTGACGGCATCAAGCTGGCTCACGGCAGGATCGCTTTTCAGGAATTTGATTTTCTCATCCGCGTTATCCAGCGCCCAGCGGTTGCGGTCCAGACTGGAGACGACAATCACATCAGGGTTCGCGGCAATAATACTTTCCCAGCCGACGGTCGGCCATTCGGTCTCAGCGGTAATGGCGTTATGGCCACCCAGCACGTTAGCAATAAAACCGGAGGCGCTGTTTTTCCCGCCGACATAGGCATCTGCCGAAGGCGAGGCGCTTGAGAACCAGAAAACAAACGAGAGATCTTTTTTGTTTTTACCAAATTCCTGACGCAGGTCGGCCTCACGTTTTTTGAAATCAGCGATAACGGCCTGGCCGCGCGCTTCAACGTTAAAAATCTTCGCGAAATCTTCAATCTCTTTATAAAGGTACGTCATATCCCACAGCGTCTGGCGGCTGCCGTACATATCGCCTGCCGCTTTTTTGGTGGCGCACATGCCTGGAGATAAATAGCTGTTCACGCCGACGGTAGCCAGATCTTCACGTTTTGCGACCTTACTTTCCGGCCCAAGCAGCAGCGGCAGCTGGGCAGGAACAAAATCGGGGTTTTGCGCAAGGATGGATTCAAGAGTCGGAATTTCGACGGTCAGGGTTTTGATTTTTGCATTCTGCTCAGCCAGCTGCGGCAGCACTTTGGTCGGCCAGAAGGCACTGGCCTTGACCTTATCTTCCAGCCCCAGCAGGAGCAAAATTTCCACGGTGTTCTGACCGAGGGCCACGACGCGTTCCGGCGCTTTAGTGAATGTCTCTTTATAGCCACAGTTTTCAATCGTCAGAGGATATGTGGTTGCCAGAGCAGAACTGACCGACGCAATCGCCAGGCCTAACGCGCAGATGACCTTCTTCATGAAACGCTACCCTTCATTAATATTATTTTTGATGCAAATGAAACGCATTATTAAGGCGGAATTTTATACAGAGGAAAATATATTGTGTCAATGAGGGACAATTGCGCAGGGTGACGAAAAGCGGCGCCATAAGCGGCGCCGGAATGACGGGTTAAAGCAGGCTCTCTTTATCGATTCCCAGACGCTTCATGCGAGAGAGCAGGGTAGTGCGTTTCAGCCCCAGTCGCTGAGCTGCGCCCTTCGGTCCGGCTACCACGCCGTTGGTCTCTTTCAGCACGCGCAATATCAGCTGATATTCATCTTCGCCTTCCTGCGCGACTTCTGCCGAAAGCGTGGGGGCTTCCTGAAGGGAGACTTCAGGCAAAGAGAGCTGAAGGACGTTCCCGCGCGTCAGCAGCACCGCGCGCTCAATGACGTTTTCCAGCTCGCGCACGTTGCCGGGCCACTCCATCGACGAGAGGGTACGTAGCGTTTCGGCGGGAATACTGTCGATATTCCTCCCCATCCGGCGGGCAATCTTCGCGGTAAAGGCCTTCACCAGCAGCGGAATATCTTCCGGGCGCTCGCGTAGCGGCGGCAGGCAGATCGGAAAGACGTTCAGGCGATAGTAGAGATCGCTGCGAAACTCGCGGTCGGCGACCATCTTTTTCAGGTCGCGGTTGGTGGCGGCAATCAGCCGCACGTCGGTCTGGATCAGCTTGTTGCTGCCGAGGCGCTCAAACTCCTGCTCCTGCAAAACGCGCAGCAGCTTGGGCTGCAGCTCCAGCGGCATATCGCCCACTTCGTCGAGGAACAGCGAGCTTTTATCCGCCAGTTCGAAACGGCCAAGCCGCTGGCTGCTGGCGCCGGTAAAGGCGCCGCGCTCGTGGCCGAAGAGGTCGCTTTCCAGCAAGCCAGCTGGCATCGCCGCGCAGTTCATCTTCACCATCCGGCGGCTGTTGCGGTTACTCAGGTTATGGATCGCCCGGGCAATCAGCTCTTTCCCGGTGCCGGTTTCACCGAGGATCAGCACCGTGCTGTCGCTCTGGGCCACCATTTCCACCTGCTTGAGGACGCTGTACATGGCATCGCTGCGCCCGATGATTTCGCCAAACTCGCTGTCCACGTTGTTGAGCTGTTCGGTCAGGGCCAGGTTTTCGTCCACCAGCCGCTCTTTCAGGCGGTGGATCTCCTGATAGGCGAGGGCGTTATCCAGCGCGATGGAAATACGCTCGGCGATCTGGCGCAGCAGCTTCAGGTTGGCGGTGGTAAACACGGCTTCATCGCACTGCGCCAGTTTGAGCACCCCAAGCATGGTACTGCCGGACATCAGCGGCAGCAGGCACAGGGTCTGAATTTTGTTGCCCCAGGTGTTAAACAGCATCCGCTCGTACGGCGCCACCGGGTCCTGCTCGCTAAGATTCAGCAGCAGGATCTCTTTGCTTTTAAATACCCGCTCAGAAAGGGTGCCCGCTTCGTCCACCTCGCTCTGCTCGTGCGCCGGATTGGCCTCATCAAGATAGTGGGTGGAGTAGATGTTCAGCGTGCCTTTGCGGTTCCCGCGTAGCGCGATGCTGATGGCGTCGATCCTGAAATAGTGGTGGATCTCCTTGGCGACTTCGCTGACCAGCTCGTCCATGTCGAGTCTTGAGAGTACGGCGTTGGTGATGGCGACCAGAATGCGGAAGTTATCGCGCTCGCGGCTCAGCAGGTCGTAATCCACGTTATTGGTGACGCGGCTTTGGATCTGCTCCGCGACGACGGCCACAATCTGGGCAAAGGTATGCAGCCGCTCGTACTCCGCCTCGCTCCAGGGCTGGTCGGTATTGCGGATAAACTCGCAGCCGCCAAAAATATGGCCCTCCGCCGCCAGCGGCAGCATGCCGTAATGACCGAAAGGCTGATAGAGATTGCTCTCTGCCAGCCGCGGCCATGCCATCCGAAACTCTTCAAAATTGCAGTGCAGCACTTCAGGCCGGGAGAGAATGCGGCGCACCGGGCCGTGCGCGAGGTACGTTTCGTCTTCGTATTCAAACGTTTTGCCATTCTCGCGCGTGGAATAGTAGCTCGCGCGGTGCGTTCCACTATGCCAGAGCACAATCGCCGCGCTGTCCGCCAGCGCTGATTGCCTGACCAGCCGCGTCAGGGCATCGCTCAGCGCGCCGAGATCGGGCTGTTGTAAAAGTGTGCGCGTGATGTCAAACAGGCCCTGCTGTCCAAGATCGCTCATCGGTGTATACGGCATTATTGCTTTCCAATAGAAACTGGCAAAAAAGAGACTTCACTGCTGACCACTTATGGTGCGGTTCTAGCAAATTCGGGGTAACGGCTCAGCGTGCGGCAGATCCAGCGTGCGCTTCACGCCGTAAAGTCCGGTCAGGCGCACCCCTTTGCGCTCAACCACGTCGCCAATGATGGCCGCGTCTTTCCCTAAGGGATGCGCTCTCAGCTGTTCAAGTACGGCTTCCGCCGCCGAACGTTCCACGCCGATCGCCAGCTTGCCCTCGTTGGCAAAGTTTAGCGGGTCAAGCCCTAAAAGCTCACACAGCCCCCGCACGGCAGGCTTAACGGGCAGGTCGCGCTCGCTCAGTTCAATCCCGCACCCGCTGCTTGCGGCAAACTCGTGGACAACGGCATTCACCCCGCCCCGGGTGGCGTCGCGCAGGGCTTTGACGCCCGGCATGTCGCGCAGCGTCTGGATAAGCGGGGTGAGCACCGCGCAGTCGCTGCGAAGCTCGCCGTCCAGCCCCAGGCCTTCGCGCAGGTTCAGGATGGTTGCCCCGTGGCAGCCCAGCGTGCCGGTTACCAGCAGCACGTCGCCCGCGCTAAGGCGTTGCGCGCCCCAGTGAATGTCGGCAGGGATCGCCCCCATGCCGGCGGTGTTGATGAAGAGCTTATCCGCCGCGCCGCGCTGGACCACTTTGGTATCCCCGGTGACGATAGCGATCCCCGCCTCGCGGGCGGTGTGCGCCATGCTGTTGACCACTGCCGCAAGCGTCTCCATCGGTAATCCTTCTTCGAGGATAAATCCGCAGGAGAGGTAGCGCGGAATGGCGCCGCTGACGGCCACGTCGTTGGCCGTACCGCAGACGGCGAGCTTGCCAATATCGCCGCCCGGGAAGAATAGCGGGTCAATCACGTAGCTGTCGGTGGAGAACGCCAGCCGGTCGCCGTGTGCGGTGAGGGTTGAGAGCGCGATGCGCGCCTGATCCTCCTGCTCGGCGAGCCAGGGGTTATTAAAGGCCTCCATGAACAGCCTGTTAATCAGCTGCTGCATCGCCTGTCCACCGCTTCCGTGCGCCATTTCCACCGTGTTCATGCTTCACACTCCTGGTTGCGATACTGATACCACGCGGCGCATGCCCCTTCAGAGGAGACCATCAGCGCGCCAAACGCGGTTTGCGGGTTACAGGTGTTGCCAAATAGCGGGCAGTGATGAGGTTTGCATTTGCCGGTAAGCACCTCGCCGCAGCGGGCCCGGGGATCGTCGCACACCTGCTGCGGCTGAGGGCGGAAGTGCGCTTCGGCATCAAATTCGCGATAGGCAGGCGTCAGGCGCACGCCGGATTCCGCAATCAGCCCCAGCCCGCGCCACTCGCTGTCGCCCTCAACGCTAAACACGTCAGCTATCGCCTGCTGCGCCCGTTCATTTCCCGCATCGGGCACCACGCGGCGGTACTGGTTTTCGACCGCGCTCAGGGACGCTATTTTCTGCTCAACCAGCATGGCTACGCCTTGCAGTAGATCAAGCGGTTCGAAACCAGCCACCACTAACGGACGATTGTGCTGATCAGCGATAAAACCGTAGGCGTCTGTGCCAATCACCATGCTGACGTGGCCCGGCGCCAGAAACGCGTCGATGCCGTTGTCTGGCTCTTCGAGCAGGCAGCGCAGCGTGGGAATGAGCGTAATATGCTGGCAGAAAAAGAAAAAGTTAGTGACGTTGCGCGCTTTCGCCTGCTGCAGCGTGATGGCCGTAGCGGGCATGGTGGTTTCAAAACCCAGCCCGAAAAAGACGACCTTGCGCTCAGGGTTAGCCTCTGCCAGCGTCAGGGCATCCATCGGCGAGTAAACGATCCGCACGTCCGCGCCGCGCGCCTTCGCCTGCAGCAGCGAGCCGTTTTTCCCCGGCACGCGCATCGCGTCGCCAAACGTGCAGAAAATGACGTCGGGCTGGCCGGCAATTTCGATGCAGCTGTCGATACGCCCCATCGGCAAAACGCACACCGGGCAGCCGGGGCCGTGAATAAACTCGATGTTCTCCGGCAGCAGCTGGTCAAGGCCAAACTTGAAGATGGCGTGCGTGTGCCCGCCGCACACCTCCATGATCCGCAGCGGCCTTTCGTTCGTGTAGTCCAGCAGCGCCGCGCGCGTTTTCAGATGTCCGAGAAGCTGCATCACCTGTTCTGGCGCGCGGTATTCATCAACGTAACGCATAGGCTAGCGCTCCTCGCCGTACAGGAGCGCGCCCACGTCCGGCTCCACGTCAAACATGTTTTGCAGCGCGTCCAGCGTGTCGCGGGCTTCCGCTTCGTTAATCACGCTCATCGCAAACCCCACGTGGACCAGCACCCACTGGCCGAGGCGCGACGCGCCCGTCTCATCCGTGCAGCCCACCAGCGTCAGGTCGACGTCGCGCAGGATGCCGCAAACCTCCACTTTAGCCTGATTGCCGTCGAGGGAATGGATTTGTCCCGGTACGCCTATGCACATCGTTCGCTCTCCAGCCAGTCCAGCCAGGCGTCCATGCCGTCGCCGCGCGTGGCGGAAACCAGCAGGATGTGAATGTCCGGGTTCACCTCGCGGGCATAGGCAAGGCACTTATCCACGTCGAAGTTCAGGTACGGCAGCAGGTCAACTTTGTTCAGCAGCATGAGGGAGGCGGCGGCGAACATGTGCGGGTACTTCAGCGGCTTGTCCTCCCCTTCGGTCACGGAGAGCACAGCCACTTTATGCCGTTCGCCGAGGTCGAAGCTTGCCGGGCATACCAGGTTACCGACGTTTTCGATAAACAGGATGCCGTTATCCGCCAGCGGCAGGCGAGGGGCGGCGTCGGCAATCATCTGCGCATCCAGGTGGCAGCCCTTGCCGGTGTTAACCTGAATGGCGGGCGTCCCGGTTTCGCGGATGCGCGCCGCGTCGTTAACGGTTTGCTGATCGCCTTCGATCACCGCGCAGGAGACGCGTTCGTTCAGGCGCGTGAGCGTTTCGGTCAGCAGCGTGGTTTTGCCGGAGCCGGGGCTGGAGACCAGGTTCAGCACCAGCAGTTGACGCGCGGCAAAGCGGGCGCGGTTGCGGGCGGCGATCTGGTTATTTTTGTCCAGCACGTCGATCTCCACCTCCAGCATCTGGCGCTGGCTTATGCCCGGCGCGTGGGTGCCCGCTTCGCCGTGGCCGTAATGCAGATCGCCCGCGTCGGAACGCTGCGGCGCAAAGGTGATGCCGGTCAGGGCCGCCGCAGGACGCGGGGCAGGGGAAAAGGGCGCGGAGCGAAACGCGGAGTGGGGACGGTGTTCATCCCCTTCTATATACAGGTTGCCTTCGGCGCAACCGCAGGTGCTACACATACATTACTCCTTCTCGATTTCGAGGCGTTGGATCTGCATACCGTCATCCGCCACGATGCGAAGACCCGTGCTCTGACACTGCGGGCAGCGCTGAACCTTTGATGAGAGCAGGGTGACGTACTGCTGGCACTGCTCGCACCAGCACTCCGCCTGCTGCTCGTCGATATGCAGCGCGCAGCCTTCCGCCAGCGTGCCGCGGCACACCAGCTCAAAACAAAAGTTCAGGGCGCTGGTCTCGACGCAGGAAAACGCCCCGACCTTCAGCCAGACGCCGGTGACGCGCTTCGCGTGGTTTTGCACTGCCTGCTGTTCGATAAGTTCCAGAGCCCGCTGGCAGAGGGTGATTTCGTGCATGACGCCTCCTCAATGATTTGCGCCAGTAAATGCAATAACGGTGCCAGCTTGATTTGCGTTACGGCGTGACGATGTCAGCGCTGTCGAAATGACACGTCGACACGGCGGCGTTGACAGTGTGTTTTTTGAAAAAAATAATTAAAATCAATAAATTAAAAACTGGCACGGAATCTGCTTAACAGCCGCTATCTCCATTAACCGGATACCTTCTATGACTATTTGGGAAATTAGCGAAAAAGCGGATTACATCGCGCAGCGCCACCAGCAGCTTCAGGATCAATGGCACCTCTACTGTAACTCTCTGGTTCAGGGGATCACCCTGTCAAAAGCCCGACTGCATCATGCAATGAGCTGTGCGGCGCAGGGGGATATGCGCTTTGTCCTGTTCGGTCATTTCACGGTCTTTGTGACCCTGGCAGACAGCTTTAACAGCCACACCATCGAGTACTACGTTGAGAATAAAGAGGGTGAAAAACAACGTATTGCGCAGGCGCAGCTGATGGCCGACGGCATGGTCGACGGCTACGTCAGCAACCGCGATCGCCAGCAGGTGCTTGAGCACTATCTGGAGAAAATCGCGCCGGTTTACAACGGTCTCTACGCCGCGGTTGAGCACGACTTGCCGGTCGACCTCAAACAGCTCGTCGTGGGAAAGGCCCCCGCAAATCTTGCCTGATAACCGAATGTCGAAAAGTGTCGATGAGACAGTTTTTCGTCGTCAAAAATGACCATCACCAGAGGATTGCCCGGTGAACCGTTTTGTAATTGCTGACTCGACGGTCTGTATTGGCTGTCGGACCTGTGAGGCGGCGTGTTCGGAAACGCACCGCCTGCACGGGCTGCAGTCCATGCCGCGCCTGCGCGTCATGCGTAATGAGAAAGAGTCTGCCCCGCAGCTCTGCCACCACTGTGAAGATGCCCCGTGCGCGGGCGTCTGTCCCGTCAATGCCATCACCCGCGTCGATGGCGCGGTCCAGCTGAACGAAAGCCTGTGCGTGAGCTGCAAGCTGTGCGGCATCGCCTGCCCGTTCGGCGCCATTGAATTCTCCGGCAGCCGCCCGCTGCATATCCCGGCGAACGCCAATACCCCGAAAGCGCCGCCTGCGCCACCGGCTCCGGCACGCGTGAGCACGCTGCTGGACTGGGTGCCCGGCATCCGCGCTATTGCGGTGAAGTGCGACCTGTGCAGCTTTGACGAACAGGGCCCGGCCTGCGTGCGGACCTGCCCGACCAAAGCGCTGATCCTGGTTAACATCCGCGATATCGCCCGCACCAGCAGGCGCAAACGCGAGCTGACCATTAATACCTACGTCGGCGATCTTTCGCTTCTGCAGGCGCTAAACGAGGGGGCGAAATGAACGCGATATTTATGATTAACAGCTGCGTGGCGTACTTTGCCGCTGCCGCCGCGCTGGCGCTGGTGTTCTCTTTCCATAAAACCCTGAGCGGCTGGATAGCCGGTATCGGCGGGGCGGTCGGCAGCCTGATGACGCTGGCGGCGGGCGGTGTCGTCCTGCTCGGCGGACAATCCGTGGAAACACTCATGCCGCTGATTCGCCACACCGTGGCGATAACGCCGCTGAACGCCATCTGGCTGGTGACCTTTGGCCTGTGCGGGCTGTTTATCAGCCTGTTCAATATCGACTGGCACCGCCATCAGCAGACCAAAGCCAACGGCCTGCTGGTCAATCTGCTGATGGCCGCTGCGGTCTGCACGGTTACCGCCAGCAACCTCGGCGCGCTGGTGGTGATGGCCGAAATCATGGCGCTGTGTGGCGTGTTCCTGACCGGCTGCAGCGCCTCCGGCAAGCTGTGGTTTGCGCTCGGACGCCTCGGCACGCTGCTGCTGGCGCTGGTCTGCTGGCTGGTGTGGCAGCGTTTCGGCACCCTGGACTTTGCCGCGCTTAACGGCCAGCCGCTGGGGAACGACGTCTGGCTGCTGGGCGCAGTCGGCTTTGGCCTGCTGGCCGGGATTATCCCGCTGCACGGCTGGGTCCCGCAGGCGCACGCCAATGCCTCTGCGCCCGCCGCCGCGCTGTTTTCGACGGTGGTAATGAAGGTCGGTCTGTTCGGCATTTTGACGCTTACCCTGACGGGCGGTCAGCCGCCGCTGTGGTGGGGGGTAGCGCTGCTGATTGCGGGGATGATCACCGCCTTTGTCGGCGGCCTGTACGCCCTGATGGAGCACAACATCCAGCGTCTGCTGGCCTATCACACCCTGGAAAACATCGGCATCATCCTGCTCGGCATGGGCGCGGGCGTCACCGGGCTGGCGCTCAACCAACCGGCGCTGATTGCCGCCGGGTTTATCGGCGGTCTGTATCACCTCGTCAACCATAGCCTGTTTAAAACCACTCTGTTCCTCGGCGCGGGCAGCGTCTGGTTCCGCACCGGCCATCGCGATATCGAAAAGCTCGGTGGGATTGGCAAAAAGATGCCGATGATTTCACTCGCCATGCTGGTGGGGCTGATGGCGATGGCCGCGCTGCCGCCGCTGAACGGCTTTGCCGGGGAGTGGGTGATCTATCAGTCCTTCTTCGCGCTCGGCCAGAGCGACGCGTTTATCGCGCGGCTGCTCGGCCCGCTGCTGGCGGTGGGCCTGGCGATTACCGGGGCGCTGGCGGTGATGTGCATGGCGAAGGTCTACGGCGTCACCTTCCTCGGCGCGCCGCGTACCCGTGAAGCGGAAAACGCCTGCTGCGCCCCGGTACTGATGGCCACCAGCGTGGTCGCGCTGGCGCTGTGCTGCATTGCGGGTGGGGTTGCCGCGCCGTGGCTGCTGCCGCTGCTGGGCCACGCCGTTCCGCTGCCGCTGGCGACGGCGCATACCGTTGTCTCCCAGCCGATGATTGCGCTGCTGCTGATCGCCGGGCCGCTCCTGCCGTTCGTGCTGATGCTGTTCTTCAGACGCGACCGTCTCGCCTCCCGCTCTCGCGGCGCGGCGTGGGCCTGCGGTTATGAACACGAGCCGTCAATGGTTATCACCGCCCACGGTTTTGCCATGCCGGTGAAGGAGAACTTCGCCGCCGTGCTGAAGCTGCGCCAGTGGCTTAACCCGCAGGGCTGGGTGCCGGGCTGGCAGAGTGCTGCCGTGCCCGTGCTGTTCCGCCGGCTGGCGCTGATCGAGCTGGCGGTGCTGGTGGTGATTGTGATTTCACGAGGAGCCTGACATGAGTCTGTTACTGGCAATTCTTCAGGCGCTGGTGCTGTTCGCCGCCGCGCCGCTGCTGTCGGGCATCACGCGCGTGGCGCGCGCCCGAATGCACAACCGTCGCGGGCCCGGCGTGCTCCAGGAGTACCGCGATCTCTTCAAGCTGCTCTCCCGCCAGAGCGTCGCGCCGGATGCCGCGGGCTGGGTGTTCCGCCTGACGCCGTTCGTGATGGTCGGCGTGATGCTCACCATCGCCACCGCGCTGCCGGTGGTCACGGTAGGCTCGCCGCTGCCGGTGCTCGGCGATCTGATTACGCTCATCTACCTCTTCGCCATCGCGCGCTTCTTCTTTGCGATTGCGGGCCTGGACACCGGCAGCCCGTTTACCGGCATCGGCGCCAGCCGCGAGGCGATGCTCGGCGTGCTGGTTGAGCCGATCCTGCTGCTGGGGCTGTGGGTGGCCGCGCAGGTTGCAGGTTCGACCCACATCAGTTTTATCACCGACACCGTTTACCACTGGCCGGTGGCCCGCTCCATCCCGCTCGTGCTGGCACTCTGCGCCTGCGCGTTCGCCACGTTTATTGAGATGGGCAAGCTGCCGTTCGATCTCGCGGAAGCGGAGCAGGAGCTGCAGGAAGGGCCGCTTACCGAGTACAGCGGCTACGGCTTCGCGGTGCTGAAGTGGGGCATCAGCCTTAAGCAACTGGTGGTGTTGCAGATGTTTGTTGGCGTTTTCTTCCCGTGGGGGCAGATGACGCACTTCTCTGCAGGCGGCCTGCTGCTGGCCGTGGTGGTTGCCGCCCTCAAGCTGCTGGTCGGCGTGCTGGTCATCGCCCTGTTTGAAAACAGCATGGCGCGCCTGCGTTTTGCGGCAACCTCGCGCATCACCTGGGCCGGTTTTGGTTTTGCATTTTTAGCGTTCGTCTCCTTGCTGGTGGCGTGATTAAAGAGAGTGTTTATGTCTGAAGAAAAGAAAGGTCAGCAGTATCTCGCCGCGTTGCATCAGGCTTTCCCCGGCGTGGTGCTGGAGGAGTCCTGGCAAACCAAAGATCAGATCACCATTACCGTGAAGGTGAACTACCTGCCGGAAGTGGTGGAGTTTCTCTATTACCAGCAGGGCGGCTGGCTGTCGGTGCTGTTCGGTAACGACGAGCGCCAGCTGTGCGGCAACTACGCGGTGTACTACGTGATGTCGATGGAGCAGGGCGAGAAGTGCTGGCTCACCGTGCGCGTCGAGGTCGACCCGAATAAGCCGGAATACCCGTCCGTGACGCCGCGCGTTCCTGCCGCCGTCTGGGGTGAGCGCGAGGTGCGTGACATGTACGGCCTGGTGCCGGTCGGCCTGCCGGACGAGCGTCGTCTGGTGCTGCCGGACGACTGGCCGGATGAACTCTATCCGCTGCGTAAGGACAGCATGGATTACCGCCAGCGTCCGGCCCCGACCACCGACAGCGAAACCTACGAGTTCATCAACGAGCTGGGCAGCAAGAAGAACAACGTGGTGCCGATCGGCCCGCTGCACGTCACCTCCGACGAACCGGGCCACTTCCGCCTGTTCGTCGACGGCGAAAATATCATCGACGCCGACTACCGCCTGTTCTACGTCCACCGCGGCATGGAGAAGCTGGCGGAAACCCGCATGGGCTACAACGAGGTCACGTTCCTCTCAGACCGCGTGTGCGGCATCTGCGGCTTCGCCCACAGCACCGCCTACACCACCTCGGTGGAGAACGGCATGGGGATCGTGGTGCCGGAGCGCGCGCAGATGATCCGCGCCATTCTGCTGGAGGTGGAGCGCCTGCACTCGCACCTGCTGAACCTCGGCCTGGCCTGCCACTTCGTCGGCTTTGACTCCGGGTTTATGCAGTTCTTCCGCGTGCGCGAAGCGTCGATGAAGATGGCGGAAATTCTCACCGGGGCGCGTAAAACTTACGGCCTGAATCTGATCGGCGGGATCCGCCGCGACCTGCTGAAAGACGACATGATCAAGACCCGCCAGCTGGCGCAGCAGATGCGTCGGGACGTGCAGGAGCTGGTGGACATGCTGCTCAGCACGCCAAACATCGAGCAGCGCACCGTCGGGATTGGTCGCCTCGATCCGGAAATTGCCCGCGACTTCAGCAATGTCGGCCCGATGGTGCGCGCCAGCGGCCACGCCCGCGACACCCGCGCCGATCACCCGTTCGTCGGCTACGGCCTGCTGCCGATGACCGTGCACAGCGAACAGGGCTGCGATGTTATTTCTCGCCTCAAGGTGCGTATCAACGAGGTCTACACCGCCCTGAACATGATTGACTTTGGCCTCGATAACCTGCCGGGCGGTCCGCTGATGGTGGAGGGCTTCACCTACATTCCAAACCGCTTTGCCCTCGGCTTTGCCGAAGCGCCGCGAGGGGATGATATCCACTGGAGCATGACCGGCGACAATCAGAAGCTCTACCGCTGGCGCTGTCGCGCGGCGACCTACGCCAACTGGCCTACCCTGCGCTATATGCTGCGCGGTAACACGGTCTCTGACGCGCCGCTGATCATCGGCAGCCTCGATCCGTGCTACTCCTGCACCGACCGCATGACGGTGGTGGACGTGCGCAAGAAGAAAAGCCAGGTGGTGCCGTACAAAGAGCTTGAGCGCTACAGCATCGAGCGCAAGAACTCGCCGCTGAAATAAGGACACGCCATGTTTACCTTTTTCAAAAAAGTGATCAAAACCGGCGCGCAGACCAGCAGCTATCCGCTGGAGCCGATCCCGGTGGATAAAAACTTTCGCGGCAAGCCGGAGCACAACCCGCAGCAGTGCATCGGCTGCGCGGCCTGCGTCAACGCCTGCCCGTCGAACGCCTTAACGGTGGAAACGGACCTCAAAACCAGCGAGCTGGCCTGGCAGTTTAACCTCGGGCGCTGCATCTTCTGCGGCCGCTGCGAGGAGGTCTGCCCGACGGTCGCCATTCGACTTTCCCAGGAGTACGAACTGGCGGTGTGGAAAAAAGAGGATTTTCTCCAGCAGTCGCGCTTCGCGCTGTGCAATTGCCGCGTCTGCAAGCGTCCGTTCGCCGTGCAAAAAGAGATCGACTACGCCATCGCGCTGCTGCAGCACAACGGCGACGCCCGCGCAGAGCATCACCGCGAAAGCTTCGAAACCTGCCCGGAGTGTAAGCGCCAGAAATGCCTGTTGCCGTCTGACCGCATTGATATTACCCGCCATATGAGAGAGGCCAGCTGATGGAAAACTTACTCGGCCCGCGCGACGATAACGGCATTCCGGTGCCGCTGACGGTGGAGGAGTCCATCGCCAGCATGAAAGCGTCGCTACTGAAAAAAATCAAACGCTCGGCCTACGTCTACCGCGTGGACTGCGGCGGCTGCAACGGCTGTGAGATCGAGATCTTCGCCACCCTGTCGCCGCTATTTGACGCCGAGCGCTTCGGCATCAAAGTGGTACCGTCCCCGCGTCATGCGGACATTCTGCTGTTTACCGGGGCGGTGACCCGCGCCATGCGATCGCCCGCGCTGCGCGCCTGGCAGTCCGCGCCGGATCCGAAAATCTGCATCTCCTACGGCGCCTGCGGCAACAGCGGCGGCATCTTCCACGATCTTTACTGCGTCTGGGGCGGCACCGACAAAATCGTGCCGGTGGATGTCTTTATTCCGGGCTGCCCGCCGACGCCTGCCGCCACGCTGTACGGCTTTGCGATGGCGCTCGGCCTGCTGGAGCAGAAGATCCACGCCCGCGCACCTGGCGAGATCGACAACCAGCCCGCGGCCATTCTGCATCCGGACATGGTCCAGCCGCTGCGCGTGAAGGTGGACCGCACGGCGCGCAGGCTGGCGGGCTATCGCTACGGTCGCCAGATTGCCGACGATTACCTGCGCCTGCTGAGTCAGGGCGACCATCAGGTGGCGCGCTGGCTGGAGGCGGAAAACGATCCGCGTCTCAATGAGATCGTGGCGAACCTGAACAGCATTGTGGATGAGGCGCGTATCCGATGAGTGAAACGGTGGTGTTCAGCCAGCTGAGCCGTAAGTTTATTGATGAGAACGATGCCACGCCGGATGCGGCGCAGCAGGTGGTCTATTACAGCCTGGCGATTGGGCACCACCTCGGGGTGATCGACTGTCTGGAGGCGGCGCTAACCTGCCCGTGGACGGAATACCTGGCGTGGATCGCCACGCTGGAGGAGGGCAGCACCGCGCGGCGCAAGATGGAGGGCGTGCCGAAGTACGGCGAGATCGTTATCGACGCCAACCATATCACGATGCTCGCCAACGCCTTTGACGCGGCGCTCGGCAGGCAAACCCCGGCGCAGCAGGCGTGGAGCAAAACGCTGCTCGGCATGCTGCACGATATTCATCAGGAGAGCGCCATCTACCTGATGGTGAGGAGATTACGTGACTGACGTTTTACTGTGTGTCGGCAACAGCATGATGGGCGACGACGGCGCGGGCCCGCTTCTGGCGGAGATGTGCGCCGCGAACCCGCAGGGCGATTGGGTGGTAATCGACGGCGGTACCGCGCCGGAAAACGATGTGGTCGCCATTCGCGAGCTGCACCCGGAAAGGCTGCTAATCGTCGATGCCACCGATATGGGGCTCAACCCGGGCGAGATCCGCCTGATTGATCCGGACGACATCGCCGAGATGTTTATGATGACCACCCACAATATGCCGCTGAACTACCTGGTCGATCAGATTAAAGACGACGTGGGCGAGGTGCTGTTTTTGGGTATTCAGCCGGACATTGTCGGCTTTTATTACCCGATGATGCCGCCGGTGAAGGCGGCGGTGGAAGAGGTGTATTCGCGGCTGGCGGGGTGGGTTGGGGATGGAGGGTTTTCTCCGCTCTGAGCAGTGCCGGGTGGCGGCTACGCCTTACCGGGCCTACAAAACCGTAGGCCCGGTAAGCGCAGCGCCACCGGGCAACTGGCTACTCCAGATCCGCCCCGTTACTCGCAATCACCTTCTTATACCACCAGAACGACTTCTTGCGCTTGCGGTCCAGCGTGCCGTTCCCGGCGTCGTCGCGGTCAACGTACACAAACCCGTAGCGCTTGCTCATCTCGCCCGTTGAGGCCGACACCAGGTCGATGCAGCCCCAGGTGGTGTAGCCCATCAGCGGCACGCCGTCCTCAATCGCATCGCCCATCGCGCGGATATGCTCGCGCAGATAGCTGATGCGATAGTCGTCGTTGATCTCGCCGTTTTCATCAACGACGTCCTTCGCTCCCAGGCCGTTTTCCACCAGGAACAGCGGCTTCTGGTAGCGGTCGTACATCATGTTCATGGTGATGCGCAGGCCGAGCGGATCGATGCCCCAGCCCCACTCGCTTACCTGAATATGCGGGTTACGCAGGGACTTCACGATGTTTGCCGCGCTGGTGTTGCCCGCGTTCATGTCCGCCGACGCGCAGCGCGAGGCGTAATAGCTGAACGAGACAAAGTCGACGGTGTTTTTCAGCAGTTCGTCGTCGCCGGGATCTTTCACAATCACCACGCCTTTTTCGCGGAACACGCGGGCAGAGTAGGCCGGATAGCTGCCGCGCGCCTGCACGTCGATAAAGAACAGGTTCTCGCGGTCTTTCTCCAGCGCCATCCACACGTCTTCCGGCTTGCAGGAGTACGGGTAGAAATTTCCGCCTGCCAGCATGCAGCCGACCTGGTTTTCCGGGTTCACCTCGTGGGCAATTTTGGTCGCCAGAGCGCTCGCCACCAGTTCGTGGTGTGCGGCCTGGTATTTCACCTGATCCTCGTTTTCACCTTCCTCAAACACCAGCCCCGCGCCGGAGAACGGGCTGTGCAGCATGATGTTGATTTCGTTGAAGGTCAGCCAGTATTTCACCAGCCCGTTAAATTCCTCGAAGCAGGTGCGGGCGTAGCGGGCGAAGAAATCGACCATCTTACGGTTGCGCCAGGAGCCGTACTCCGTCACCAGGTGCATCGGCACGTCGAAGTGACAGAGCGTCACCAGCGGTTCGATGTTGTACTTTTTGCACTCTTCAAATACCGCCCGGTAGAAGGCGATGCCCTCTTTATTCGGCAGAGGCTCGTCGCCGTTCGGGTAGAGGCGGCTCCAGGCAATCGAGGTGCGGAACACCGTAAAGCCCATCTCCGCCATCAGAGCGATGTCCTCTTTATAGCGATGGTAAAAATCAATCGCCTCGTGGCTCGGGTAGAACTCGTCCTCACGCAGCGAAAAACGCTTTTCCTGACCGACCTTCACCGCCAGGCGATGCGCGCCGTGGGGGATCATATCGACCGTCGTCAGTCCTTTGCCGCCTTCACGGTAAGCACCTTCACTCTGGTTGGCGGCAAGCGCGCCGCCCCATAAAAATCCTTGTGGAAAAACAGACATTCTTACCTCGCTTTCAATTTATGCTTTTGCTGCGTTGTTCTGTACCGGTGCGGTCTGCAGGGCGCGCGCTTTTTCAGCCTCGTCTTCGACCGGGATATCCTCAAACCCTAACAGCAGGGTCAGAACAAATGACAGCACCACGGCCAGCCCCATTACGCCAAACACCCAGACGATGGTCATCGGGTTGGCCGGGTCGAAGAACTGCACGCTGGTAAACAGCCCCGGCGCCGCCATCGAGTGGCTGGCAAGGCCTGCCATACCCGCCACCGCGCCGCAGATAAAGCCGCTGATCAGGCTCGCAATCAGCGGACGCTTCAGGCGTACCGCTACGCCGTACAGGGCCGGTTCAGAGATCCCCGCCATGATGGCGGAGGCCGCCGCGGCCAGCGCCGTCTGGCGCAGTTCCGGGTTTTTCGTTTTCCATGCCACCGCCAGCGACGAGCCGCCGAGCGACAGGTTGGCGCCGATTTCTGACGGCATCACCATTCCTTCTTTGCCCGTTTCGGCAATGGTCTGAATGATGGTCGGCGTAAACACGCGGTGCATCCCGGTCATCACCAGCAGCGGCCACAGTGCGCCCATGATGGCGACGGAGAGCCAGCCCAGGTAGCCGTGAATGGTGTAAACCAGCGCGGAGATGGCGCTACCGATCCAGATCCCCAGCGGGCCAATCAGCACGATGGCGAGCGGGGCGGCAATCAGCACGATCAGCATCGGCTTGAGGAAGTTTTTGGTCACCGCCGGGGTGATGCGATCCACCCAGCGTTCGATATACGACAGGCACCAGGTCATGACCAGCGCCGGGATAACGGTATAGGTGTATTTCACCGCCGTCACCGGAATAAAGGCGAACTCAACGTGCTCGCCCTGCGCGGCTTTCGCCATTAGCTCGATAAAGCTCGGGTGCACCAGCACGCCCGCGATGGCAATCGCCAGCGACATGTTGGTTTTAAACTTCACCGCCGCCGAGGCCGCTACCATCAGCGGCAGGAAGAAGAACGCCCCGTCGCCAATGACCGTCAAAATGGTGAGCGTCGGCGCGCCTTTTTCCAGCACGCCAGTCATTTCGAGGATCATCGCCAGCAGCTTGACCATCGAACCGCCGATGATTGCCGGGATCAGCGGCGACATGGTGCCGATCAGCGCGTCGAGGATCCCGGCACCAATGCGGCGTAACGTCAGCTTCTGCGGGCCTTCCGGTACCACGGGCTGCAGGTCAACGGGCAGCAGGCTCACTACTTCGCGGTACGCCTGTGAAACCGTGTTGCCAATAATCACCTGGCACTGGTTGTCGTTACGCACCACGCCAAGCACGCCGCTGATGCTTTTCAGGCGCGCAACGTCGGTAAGATTTTCGTCTTTCAGAACGAAACGCAGGCGCGTCATGCAGTGGGTGACGGCGACGATGTTCTCTTTGCCGCCCAGCGCGCTGATAACGTCGTTTGCCAGCGCAGCGTAGTTTTTGGCCATCGGATCTGTTCCTGTTATCGTTGTGTGAAATGTAGGAAACCGGTTCCACATAATCATCATGAGTTTCTTTTGTTGAAACAAGACCGCTTTTTGGACATTTTTTCTTTTCGTGATGAAGATCGCAGTGGGGTGTAGAAAGCGTGACGTCGTCGCTGCGACAATTTTTTCGCGGTGCAGTACACTGCCCGCATGAGTTTCGGATGGAAGAACAATATGACCACGATGCTGGAAGTGGCGAAGCGGGCAGGCGTGTCGAAAGCGACGGTTTCCCGGGTGTTGTCGGGCAACGGCTACGTTAGCCAGGAGACCAAAGACCGGGTTTTTCAGGCCATTGAAGAGAGCGGCTATCGCCCGAACTTGCTGGCGCGAAACCTGGCGACCAAACGCACCCAGACGCTTGGGCTGGTAGTGACCAACACCCTGTATCACGGCGTCTACTTTAGCGAGCTGCTGTTTAACGCCGCGCGGATGACGGAAGAAAAAGGGCGGCAGCTGATCCTCGCCGACGGCAAGCACAGCGCCGAAGAAGAGCGCGAGGCGATCCAGTATCTACTGGATATGCGCTGCGATGCGGTAATTATCTACCCGCGTTTTCTGAGCGTGGAAGAGCTGGACGAGCTCGTCGAGAAATGCGAGCAGCCGATTATGGTGCTTAACCGCCGCCTGCGGAAAAACAGCAGCCACAGCGTCTGGTCCGATCATAAAGCCTCGTGTCAGGACGCGGTGTCGCAGCTGATTGCGAAAGGGCACCGGGAGATTGCCTTTATCACCGGTTCGCTGGATTCCCCCACCGGGGTTGAGCGTCTTTCCGGTTACAGGGATGCGCTGGCGCAGCACGGTATTGCAGCGCGTGACGCGCTTATCGCCGAAGGGAAGTGGAGCCCGGCCAGCGGCGCGGCGGCGGTCACTCAACTCCTCTCCCGCGGCGAACCGTTTACCGCGCTGGTGGCGAGCAACGACGATATGGCGATCGGCGCCATCAAGCAGCTGCACGACAGCGGCGTCGCCACCCCGGACGCGGTGTCCGTTATCGGCTTTGACGACGTGGCGATTGCGCCCTACATCGTGCCGTCGCTCTCCAGCGTGCGTATTCCGGTGACGGCGATGATCCAGGAGATCGTCAGTCGCCTGATTTTTATGCTCGACGGCGGAGAGTTCAAATATCAGCAAACCTTTTCTGGCGAGCTTGTCCTGCGCGACTCCGTTACCGATGGTCCGCACCGCTGACGTCGACATCTGTCATCGTCACTAATGACGATGACAGAAACGCTGCGTTTTTATTATTGTTAAAAATCAGTGGGTTAAATATTGGCACGGTTTGTGAATAGCTTCGCGCATAACAGTTATGCCGGAGAAGCAGATGAACCGTTTTATTATGGCCGATGCCAGCAAGTGCATTGGTTGCCGTACCTGTGAAGTGGCGTGCGTGGTTTCCCACCAGGCGGAGCAGGATTGCGCCTCTCTCACTCCCGATACTTTCCTGCCGCGCATTCACGTCATTAAAGGTGTGAATATTTCCACCGCCGCCATCTGTCGCCAGTGCGAAGATGCGCCGTGCGCGAACGTCTGCCCGAACGGGGCGATTAAGCGCGAGAAGGGCTTTGTGCACGTGATGCAGGAGCGCTGCATCGGCTGCAAAACCTGCGTGGTGGCCTGTCCGTATGGCGCGATGGAGGTGGTTGTCCGCCCGGTGGTGCGCAACAGCGGCATGGGGCTGAGCGTGCGGGCAGAGAAAGCCGAAGCCAATAAATGCGAT
This sequence comes from Enterobacter cloacae complex sp. P2B, assembly GCF_014895985.1. Taxonomy (NCBI): domain Bacteria; kingdom Pseudomonadati; phylum Pseudomonadota; class Gammaproteobacteria; order Enterobacterales; family Enterobacteriaceae; genus Enterobacter; species Enterobacter cloacae complex sp. P2B. Next base: position 141,348 of record NZ_JADBQQ010000012.1, read on the forward strand.
CTTTGCTATCACCGCGAAGCCGGCCCGGCCTGTATGGAGGCCTGCCCGACGCACGCGCTGGTCTGCGTGGATCGTGACAAGCTTGAGCAGATGAGCGCAGAAAAACGCCGTCGCGCGGCGTTCGACACCTCGTCATCGCTGCTGTTTTAAGCTGCGATGAGCGTTAACGGCGTACTGCTTCGGGTGCGCGGCAAAGTGCAGGGCGTGGGGTTTCGGCCCTTCGTCTGGCAGCTGGCGCACCGGCTGAAGCTTGTGGGCGATGTCTGCAACGACGGAGAGGGTGTCCTGGTGCGTCTCGCGGGTAATGGGGGGGACTTTACCGCGAGGCTGCATCAGGACTGCCCACCGCTGGCGCGCATCGATCGCGTTGAAACGCAGCCGTTCACCTGGGCGGACATGCCTGAGGACTTTACCATCCGCCACAGCGAGCGCGGGGCGATGGATACGCAAATCGTGCCGGATGCCGCCACCTGCCCGGCGTGTCTGGCTGAAATGCGCGATCCCCGCGAGCGCCGCTATCGTTACCCGTTTATCAACTGCACCCACTGCGGGCCGCGGTTTACCATTATCCGCGCCATGCCGTACGACCGTCCGGCCACGTCGATGGCCGCATTCCCGCTCTGCGCGCCGTGCGAAACCGAGTACCGCAACCCGGCCGACCGCCGCTTTCACGCCCAGCCGGTGGCCTGCCCGGACTGCGGGCCGCAGCTGGAATGGCAAGCCGGAGACACTATTGCCACTCGCGAATCGGCCTTAAACGCGGCGGTGAAGAGGCTGAAAAACGGCGGGATCGTGGCGGTTAAAGGGCTGGGGGGATTTCATCTGGTCTGCGACGCGCTTAACCCGCAGGCAGTGGCGACGCTGCGGGCACGCAAGCAGCGCCCGACGAAGCCGCTGGCGGTGATGCTACCGGATGCGGACGATCTGCCGGAGACGATACAGACGCTGTTACGCTCGCCAGCGGCACCGATCGTGCTGACGCCGAAAGCTTCGCTTCCCGCGTTTCCCGAGGAAATTGCCCCAGGGCTCGACTGCGTTGGCGTGATGCTGCCCGCGAACCCGCTCCAGCATCTTTTGCTGATGGACTGCCGGCGCCCGCTGGTGATGACCTCCGGCAACCTCAGTGGCAGGCCGCCTGCCGTCACCAACGCGCAGGCGCTGGAGGAGCTCGGCGGCATCGCGGACGGCTTCCTGCTGCACAACCGCGACATCCTGCAGCGCATGGATGATTCGGTGATGGATCGGGATGGCGCTATCCTGCGTCGTGCCCGGGGTTTTGTGCCCGATGCCGTCACGTTGCCCGCGGGTTTTGAGAATATCCCCGCCATGCTGTGCACCGGTGCAGAGATGAAAAACACCTTCTGCCTGGTGCGCGGCAACCAGGCGGTGCTGAGCCAGCACTTTGGCGATCTGAGCGACGAGGGCGTAGAGGCGCAGTGGCGCAGCGCGCTCTCGACGATGCAGGGCATCTACGCTTTCCAGCCTGATAAGCTGGTGTGCGATGCCCATCCGGGGTATCGCGCGCGCCGGTGGGCGCAGGAGCAGGCGCTGCCCGTCGAAACCGTGCTGCATCATCACGCTCACGCGGCGGCGTGCCTGGCGGAGAACGGCTGGCCGCTCGACGACGGAGACGCTATCGCTCTGACGCTGGACGGGATCGGCATGGGCGAGAACGGCGCGCTGTGGGGAGGAGAGTGCCTGCGGGTGAACTATCTCGACTGCGAACGGCTCGGCGGCCTGCCTGCCGTGGCGCTGCCGGGCGGCGATCTGGCGGCAAAGCAGCCGTGGCGTAATCTGCTCGCCCACTGCCTGGCGTTTGTCCCGGACTGGCAACGCTACCCGGAAACGCGAGCGGTTCAGCGCCACAGCTGGCCGCTGCTGGCAACGGCGATCCAGCGTGGCATCAACGCGCCGCAGGCGTCGTCCTGCGGTCGTTTGTTTGACGCGGTCGCCTGCGCGCTGAGCATTGACGCGCAGCGCTACGAAGGCGAGGCAGCGTGCAGGCTGGAGGCGCTGGCATCGCAGTGCGCGGGCGTTGACCATCCGGTGATTCTGAAAGCGAATAACCTTGCGCTGTTCTGGCAGCAGTGGCTGAACTGGCAGGCGGAGCCCTGCGAGCGCGCGTGGGCGTTTCACGACGCGCTGGCAAAAGGGCTGGCTCAGCTCGCCGCGCGCCATGCCCGACGCTTATCGATTTCGACAATCTGCTTCAGCGGCGGCGTGTTGCACAACCGCCTGCTGCGCGCGCGCCTGCGTCATTATCTTCCTGACTTTACGCTTCTTTTTCCTTCGCGCCTGCCCGCAGGTGACGGAGCGATCTCCTTCGGGCAGGCGGTGGTTGCCGCTGCCCGGTCATGTTCAAAAAGGATTTAAAATGTTACGACTGTTACGCAACGAACCTCGCGCCGCGCTTCTGCTGCTGGCTCTGGTAATGGCAAACCTGCTGGCCTGGGGATGGGCATGGCACACTTTTAGCGGCAGCACGGCGCTGATGGCCGCCAGCCTGCTGGCGTGGTGCTACGGGCTGCGCCATGCGGTGGATGCCGACCACATCGCGGCCATTGATACCGTGACGCGTAAGATGATGCAGCAGGGCAAACGCCCGTGCGGGGTGGGGGCGTGGTTCTCGCTGGGGCACTCCACCATCGTGGTGCTGGCCTCCATTGCCATCGCCGCCACCGCCACGGCGTTTCAGAAAAACATGGAATGGTTCCACGAAACCGGCAGCCTGATTGGCACTGCGGTATCCGCCACCTTCCTGCTGGCGATGGCGCTGGTGAATATGGTGATCCTGCGCGGCGTCTGGCGCAGTTTCCAGGCGCTGAAAAAGGGCCAGACGGTGCAGGGTGACGTCACGCTGCCTGCCCAGGGGGGCGTTATGAACTGGCTGTTCGGTAAAACCTTCCGCCTCGTCAATAAAAGCTGGCAGATGTATCTGGTGGGTTTCCTGTTTGGCCTCGGCTTCGATACGGCCACCGAAATTGGCGTGCTGGGGATCTCCGCCGCCAGCGCCTCCAGCGGGATGTCCGTGTGGTCAATCATGATCTTCCCGGCGCTCTTCGCCAGCGGCATGGCGCTGGTGGATACGCTCGATAACCTGCTGATGGTCGGTGCCTACGGCTGGGCGTTTGATAAACCGCAGCGCAAGCTCTACTACAACATGACCATCACCGGCACCTCCGTGGTGGTGGCGCTGTTTATCGGCGGGCTGGAAGCGCTGGGCCTGCTGATGGATAAATTTGCCCTCAGCGGCGGCATCTGGGATCTGATCGGCGCGGTAAATGACAACCTGGGCAACGCCGGGTTTGTGGTGGTCGGGCTGTTCGTTGCCTGCTGGCTCATCTCCATTGCCAACTATCGCTGGCGCGGCTACGACGCGCTGGTGGTGCGCTCCTGAACTCCCCACCCTGTTTTACCCGGCGGCGCTACGCTTGCGCAGGTCTGCATATAGGCCGGGTAAGCGGAGCGCCACCCGGCAATACGAGGGTTAAGCAGGCAGCGATTTCAGCAGCGCGAAAGCCTCCTTCATCCTGTCTTCGCTGACGACAAAGGCGCGTATCTGACCGTCTGCATCGGTGCCGCGCGCCACCATGCCCTTCGGCGAAAGGGCAATCTGCCAGTCCAGATCCCGACGCTGCGTTTCACCTGCAAGATGCAGCGGCAATTCCGGCGTTTTGACCTTTACCAGCATGGCGGGTAATTTCAGCGGCGCGCTGCCGCCGAGCAGGTTTTTTGCCAGATACATGGCGCTTAACTGAATCGGCTGCAGGAAGGGCAGCACCTGGCCGTTAATTTCCGCGCAGTCGCCCAGGGCATAAATATCCGGCCGCGTGGTTTGCAGGTAGCTATTTACCTTCACGCCGCGGTTTATTTCAGCCCCTGCGCGATGCGCCAGCGCGGTTTCCGGGCGCAGACCCGTCGCTGCAACCACCGCATCCACTTCTACGCTGCGGCTTCGGTCGAGCGTGGCACGGATACCGCCTTCGGTTTTGCTCAGGCTTTGTAGCTGCGATTTCAACATCAGATGCACGCCCATATCGGTCAGACGATGCTGTAAGCGACTGCTTACTTCTGCGGGCATCAGCGCCGACAGAATGCTCGCCGCGTGGTCAACCAGGGTCACGGATTTTCCCGCCCGACAGAAGTCCATCGCCAGCTCGGTGCCGATCAGCCCGCCGCCGACAATCATCACTCTGGCGGCATCGCGTAGCCGGGTTTCGCTGGCCTGATACTCCTGCTGGCTGTTGAGGGTAATCATCAGCTCGCGGCCTTCAACCGGCGGCACAAACGCAGATGCCCCGGTCGCCAGCACCAGCCTGTCGTACTGCCAGGTTTTCGCTTTCGCTTTTACCACGTGGGCGTCAGCATCGATATCGGTGACCCAGGTGTACGGAAACAGACGCAGGTTGAACTGCTCCGCGAACTCCCCCGCCGTCTGGCGGGTGAGGTCATCGGCGCGCTGATTCTGGCTAATGACGTGGCTTAAATCAGGCTTGTTGTACTCGTCCATGCTGTCGGCGGCGATCAGCGTCAACGGCACGTTTGCATCCTGTTTGCGGATATTTTTCACCAGCTGGCGGGCAGCAAAGCCCGAGCCGATGATAACGATGCCGTTGCTCAATTTGCCTCCGTTGCCAGTTCATCAAAGACGTCTTTGCCGAGGGAGCATTCCGGGCAGAGGAAGTTGTCCGGCACCTCGCTCCACGGCGTGCCCGGGGCTACATCCTGCAGCGGTTCACCAAGCTCAGGATCGTAGATCCACTGGCAGACGCTGCACTGCATGCGCGGACCGAGATCGGCGCTGGCTTCCGTCGAACAGGTTTGTGGCTGTTCCGCCGGTTTTGCGGTGACTTCAGGAAGCGGGGCGAGCGCCCACTGACGGGCGATGTCGCGGCCATGCTGGCGGCAGATTTCCAGCGCGTCGATATCCGGACGCCATTTCGCCTTCAGGCTAATGGACATCTCAAAACCCGCATCCTGTAAACGGGTGGAAAGACGGTCTACCGCGCCGCCGCTCCAGCCGTGAGAGCCAAAGGCGCTGGCGCGTTTGTTACGAAAGCGCAGGCCGGTCATCTCTTCCACCAGGCCGGCAATCTTCGGCATCATCACGTTATTCATGGTGGAGGTACCCACCAGCACGCCTTTGGAGCGGAAGACGTTGGTCAATACCTCGTTCTTATCGCTGCGCGCCACGTTGAAGATTTTCACCGCCACGTTCGGGTCAACTTCATTGATCCCCTGGGCAATCGCGTCCGCCATCATGCGGGTGTTGTTGGACATGGTGTCGTAGAAGATAGTGATGCGGTCTTCCTGGTAATCCGCGGCCCACTTCAGGTACAGCTCGACGATCTGGGTGGGGTTTTCACGCCACACCACGCCGTGGGAGGTCGCAATCATGTCCACCGGCAGGTTGAAGCCGAGGATCTCGGTAATTTTAGGCGTCACCAGGCGGCTGAACGGAGTCAGGATATTGGCGTAGTAGCGCTGACACTGTTCGAACAGCTCGGTCTGATCCACTTCGTCATTGAACAGGCGTTCGTCGCAGTAGTGCTGGCCGAAGGCGTCGTTGCTGAACAGCACCGCGTCGCCGGTCATGTAGGTCATCATGCTGTCCGGCCAGTGCAGCATCGGGGTTTCGACGAAGATCAGCTGCTTGCCGTTGCCGATATCCAGCGTGTCGCCGGTTTTTACGGTGTGGAAGTTCCACTCCGGATGATGGTGGTGGCCGTTAATTGAATCAATGGCGTTGGTGGTGCAGTAGATTGGGGTATCCGGAATGTGGGACATCAGCTCGGTCAGCGCCCCGGCGTGGTCCTCTTCCGCATGGTTGATGATGATGTAGTCGATGTCATTCAGGTCGATTTCACCGCGCAGGTTCTGCACGAACTCACGGCTGAATTTGTGATCGACGGTATCGATCAGGACGTTTTTACCTTCGCGGATGAGATAGCTGTTGTAGCTGCTGCCGCGCAGCGTTTTGTATTCCGTCCCGTGGAAATCGCGCACTTCCCAGTCACGTTGACCCACCCAATGAATGTTATTTTTAACCAGAATAGACATAGCAACCTCAACTTAATACAGCGTTTTTAAAGAAGATGGTTTGCTTATATCAAGTTGCATGCCAACTTTTTAAACTATTGATATTCAATGGGTTGTGATTTAATGCCCCGTAATGAGTAGTCATTATGACTATCCTAAAAAGAGTCAATATGACATTATGTATTGTCAAAATGACAGTGAGGCAGACATGAGCTTTTCCGTAGACGTCCTGGCGAAGATCGCCATTGAGCTGCAAACCGGTATCGGCCATCAGGACCGCTTTCAGCGCCTGATCTCCACGCTGCGCCACGTGCTGGATTGCGATGCGTCGGCGCTGCTGCGTTACGAAGGGCGGCAGTTTATTCCGCTGGCTATCGACGGCCTGGCGAAGGACGTACTCGGGCGGCGCTTTACGCTGGAGGGCCACCCGCGTCTGGAAACCATTGCCCGCGCGGGCGACGTGGTGCGTTTCCCGGCAGACAGCGATCTGCCCGATCCGTACGACGGCCTGATTCCGGGGCAGGAGAGCCTGAAGGTGCACGCCTGTATTGGCCTGCCGCTGTTCGCCGGGCAGAATTTGATTGGCGCATTAACCCTCGACGGGATGTCGCCGGATCAGTTCGACACCTTCAGCGACGAAGAGCTACGGCTGATTGCCGCGCTGGCCGCCGGGGCGCTGAACAATGCACTGCTGATAGAGCAGCTGGAGAGCCAGAATATTCTTCCCGGTAGCCCGGCGGCGTTTGAGCAGGTGGCGCATACGGAGATGATCGGCCTTTCGCCCGGCATGGCGCAGCTCAAAAAAGAGATTGAGATTGTTGCCGCGTCCGATCTGAACGTGCTGATCTTCGGAGAGACCGGTACCGGTAAGGAGCTGGTGGCGAAGTCCATCCACGAAGCTTCGCCGCGCGCGGTCAACCCGCTGGTGTACCTCAACTGCGCCGCGCTGCCGGAAAGCGTGGCGGAGAGCGAGCTGTTCGGTCACGTCAAAGGGGCGTTTACCGGGGCCATCAGCAACCGCAGCGGCAAGTTTGAAATGGCCGATAACGGCACGCTGTTTCTTGATGAGATTGGCGAGCTTTCCCTTTCACTTCAGGCCAAGCTGCTGCGCGTATTGCAGTACGGCGACATCCAGCGCGTGGGGGATGACCGCAGCCTGCGGGTGGACGTGCGGGTCCTTGCTGCGACCAACCGGGATCTGCGCGAAGCGGTGCTGGCCGGGCAGTTCCGAGCCGACCTGTTCCATCGGCTGAGCGTGTTCCCGCTGTCCGTGCCGCCGCTGCGTGAGCGCGGAGACGACGTGGTGCTGCTGGCGGGTTATTTCTGCGAACAGTGCCGTCTCAAAATGGGGCTGTCCCGCGTGGTGCTTAGCCCGGGGGCGAGAGCGCATCTGCTCAGCTACGGTTGGCCGGGCAACGTGCGCGAGCTGGAGCATGCGATTCACCGCGCGGTGGTGCTGGCGAGGGCGACGCGCTCGGGGGATGAAGTGGTGATTCATGCGCGCCATTTTGCGCTGCATGAGGAAAATGCTCCGACCGTGAAGCCTGCTGTGCCTGAGAGCGCAATCGAAAACCTGCGCGAAGCGACGGAAGAGTTTCAGCGTCAGATGATTACCCGCGCGCTGGAGCAGAATAACCGCAGCTGGGCGGCGTGCGCGCGGGCGCTGGAGATGGACGTCGCCAACCTGCACCGGCTGGCGAAGCGTCTTGGGCTGAAGGGTTAAATAATCCCGGCCTGGTAGAAGTCCTGCAGGTTGATAGCGCCGCACAGCCTGCCGTGCTCGTCCACCACCGGTGCGGCGGTGATTTTGCGCTTCATCAGCACCTCTTTGGCTTCAATGGCGCGGCTGTCGGCGTTGAGCGTCAGCCCGCCTTTGGTCATGGCGTCAGACACGTTTGTTTCCAGCCTGCCGCCGGCCACCAGCCAGCGGCGCAGGTCGCCGTCGGTGAAGACGCCCTTCACGTTTCCGCCGTCATCGCATACCGCCACCAGCCCCAGACCGGTGCGGCTCAGCTCCAGCATCGCGTCCATCACGCTGGTATCGAGTTTGACCTGCGGAATGGCATCGTCAGTGCGCATCAGATGGTGAACCTTGTTGAGCAGTCGCGCGCCGAGCGCACCTGCCGGATGCGAACGGGCAAAATCTTCCTCATTGAATCCGCGCGCCTGCATTACCGCCATCGCCAGCGCGTCGCCCATCATCAGGGTGTTAACGGTGCTGGAGGTCGGGGCGAGGTGCATCGGGCAGGCTTCACGCTCAACGGAAATATCCAGCGTCGCTTTGGCGGCCAGCGCCAGCGGCGAGCGGGGTTTCCCGGTCATCGCCAGCAGGGCGACCGATTTTTCCTGCAGGCGCGGAATAATCAGATCCAGCTCTTTGGCCGAACCGGAGTAAGAGATAAACAGCATCACGTCGCGGCTTTCGATCATCCCGAGATCGCCGTGCAGCGCCTCTGCCGGATGCACGAAGAACGCCGGGGTACCGGTGCTGGCGAGCGTCGCGGCAATCTTCTTGCCGATATGGCCGGATTTACCGATGCCCGCCACAATCACTTTGCCTTCGCAGTGGATAATGGTATTGGCGGCGCGGACAAAATCCTCGCCCAGACGTTCCGGCAGGCGGCTGGCTTCCTGCAGCTCCAGCATCAGCGTCTGGCGGCCCGTTTCTAACAGAAAATCACTCATCTCTTTCTCCGGTTACGATCACGTCGATCCCTTTCTCTTCCAGCGCTTTTTTGAACGCCGGATCGATACCCGCGTCGGTAATCAGCTTATCAACGCTTTCGAGGCTACAGACAATATTGGGGCTTTTGCGGCCAAACTTCGACGAGTCGGCCATTAAAATCACTTCCCGCGCGGCGTTGCACATGGCTTTGCTGACGCTGAACACCTCGTTAAACGTTGTGACGCCTGCGTTAAGGTCGATGCCGTCCGTGCCCATAAACAGTTTATCGAAGCTGAAGTGGTCGAAAGCGTTCTCCGCCAGCTGGCCGTGAAAGGACGCCGATTTTTTGCGGAAGGTGCCGCCGGGCATCAGGATGGTCTGCTCGCTGTCGAACTCGGACAGCGCGTTGACGATGTGCAGGCTGTTGGTCATCACCGTGATGTTGTTAAAGCGGCTGAGCAGGGGGATCATCTGCAGGACGGTACTGCCTGCGTCGAGGATGATGGAATCGCCGTCCTGGATAAATTTGACGGCGGCTTCGGCAATCAGCGCTTTCTGGTGGGTATTGATCAGCGTTTTGTGATCGATTGGCGGGTCCGCTTCGTCCTTGTTGAGCACCACGCCGCCATAGGTGCGAATAACGGCGCCAGAGTTTTCGAGCAATACCAGGTCCTTGCGTATTGTCGTGCCGGTGGTGTCAAAGTAGTGGGCCAGATCCTCTACCGAGCATTTTCCCTGCTTTTGTAGATGCTCGAGAATGGCCGCCTGCCGCTGACGTGGTTTCATAGGCGCTTCGTTCCTTAGGTTGCGAAATGATAATTTCGCAAGTCTATAACTTTCACAACGAAATTATCCATGTTTCAGATTGAGCGCTAATGATAGTGCATTCTGACAGAGTGGATCATGGGGAAAGATCACATCAGGCTGCAATTCCTGTAACAAGAGGCCGTTGATTGCCTGGATTTTGGCCGGACGGGCAAATACCGTCATGCCACGCATGAGGAGGGAATCGCACACCCGGTCGTGCTCGTCCAGTGCTACGGCGACGACCACGCGCGGTTTAAAGCGTCCGCCGGAACGCCCGACGCCGACGCGGCCCTTCTGACACAGCGCATCAAACGCGCGGTTAAACTGGTGGATCTGCCAGCCGCCAAACGCCATCTGGCACAGCCAGGCGAGGGCGGCGACGGTGATGAGTGCGGTTACCATATCGACTCCTTGTTTTGTTCCCTCTCCCGGTGGGAGAGGGTTAGGGTGAGGGCATCAGGCCGCTCGATCAGAACATCACCTGCCCACCGGTCACGTTAATCGACTGCCCGGTGCAGTACGACGCTTTCGGACTGGCGTAAAACAGCAGCATGTTCAGCACGTCCTGATAGTCACACCCGCGCTTCAGCGGCACTTTATCGATGTAGTACTGCTCCACTTCCTCAGCCTTGATGCCGAGCTTGGTGGCGTACTGCGGCAGCAGGGACTGGAACATCGGCGATTTCAGCAGGTTGCCCAGCATCAGCGAGTGCACGGTAATCCCGTATTCGGCCAGATCCAACGCCAGGGACTGCGTCAGCCCCACGCCGCCAAACTTCGCCGCGCTGTACCCGGAGTTGTGCTTGCTGCCCACTTTCCCGGATTTTGAGTTGATCTGAATGATGCGTCCCTGAATGCCGTCGCGGATCATCAGGCGGGAAAACTCGCGGGCGCAAAGGAAATAGCCCACCAGATTCACCTGCAGCGAACGGTCAAAATCCCCCAGCTCGAAATCGCTGATAAACGCCGCTTTCGCAATTCCCGCGCTGTAGACCAGCAGATCGGTGCGCCCAAAAATCTCGTCCACGCCGCGGGCCAGCGCCATCACGCTCTGCTCGCTGGTGGCGTCGGCACCAAACCCGTATGCCATCCCTTCGCCAAACTCGGTGTTAATGGTGTCCGCCACGCGGGCGGCTTTTTCACTCTGAATGTCCACTACCGCCACGCGGTAGCCCTCTGCGGCAAGCCCACGGCAGAGGAACTCGCCTAAGGTTTGTCCCCCACCAATGACAACGGCAACCTGACTCATGTGACTCTCCTTAATTACGCAACAAATTTTAACGTGCAGCCTGGGGTGACAGACTGCGGAACCGGGCCATCCACGTGAACCGTACCGGGGTATTCCGCCTGCGGCTGGCCGTCGAAGCGCAGGGTGATGTGGCCGAGCTCGCGCAGGTTTTGCTCCGCCACGTCGCCGACGGCGGTGACGGCATAGCGCGCCTCGCCCAGCTCCAGCTGGCTTCCGGCCTTCAGCTCGCCGTTCAGTTCGCCGTGGCAGTGGATAAAGCAAAACTCTTCGATATCCGCCGGAGCGCCTTCGCGGAAGGTGATCAGCATCTGGTCGCTCAGCGCGTCTGCTGCGCTCTGGCCGATGCGGGTAATGGTGGTCTGGTAAATGACGTTCATTGCAGGAACCTCTTATTGATAGATAAAGCCGGAGACAAACCAGGCAATCAGCACCGTCGGCGCGCCCGTCAGGAAGCGGCTCACCAGCACGGACGGCACGCCCACGCGCACGGTGTCCTGGCGCGCTTCGGCCAGCGACAGCCCCACGGGGATGAAGTCGCACGCCGCCTGGGCGTTAATGGCAAACAGGGCGGGCAGGGCGAGGTGCGGGGGAATGTTGCCCAGACCAATCTGCACCCCTATCAGTACGCCGATGACCTGGGCAATCACCGCGCCCGGACCGAGGAACGGCGACAGCAGCGGGAAGGAGCAGATCAGCGCCAGCGTCACCAGCCCGAGCGGGTGGCTGGCGAGCGGGGCGAGGCCGTGGGCAATCCAGTCGCCCAGGCCGGACGCCATGATGATGCCGATCAGCGCCGAGACGAACGCCATAAACGGCAGAATCGTTTTCAGCACCGTGTCGATAGTGTCGCGCCCGGACTGGAACAGCACCGCCACGGCGGAGCCCATCCCCATCCCGACCTTCGCCAGCAGGCCGTCGCTCTGCTCGGTGATCTTCTTGCTGGTGTCGTACTCGCGCGGGGCTGCTTTTTGCGGCGCGGCAGTGCCATTCATCAGAGTGATGTTGTCCTCCTTCACGCCCGAGACATAAATGTCCTCAAGGATGTACTGCGCCAGCGGACCGGATTTCCCGGTGGAGTGAATATTCACCGTCGGAATGCGGCGCTTCGGATAGATGCCGCAGCGCAGCGTGCCGCCGCAGTCAATCACCGCCACGCCGATGTCCGCTTCCGGCGGCTCGCCCTCTTTAAAGCCGTCAACCGCTTCCCATCCGGTCAGCTCGCGCAGCTTGTCAACAATCGCCGGGCGCGTGCCCGCGGTGATGTAGACGATCTTTTTGCCTTCGGTGGCGTCGAACTCCAGCGGGCCGCCCCAGCCGCCCGTGCCTTTCTCAATGCGGATCCGGTTCATGCTGTCGCTCCTGAAAGATGGACCTTCTGTTCAAGCTGGATGCCCATTTTTTTCTCGAAAATAGCGGTGGTGAGGTCAGTCACCCAGCCGCGGAAGAAGTTGGTCACCAGGCCCACCAGCAGGTAGCTCACCGCCAGCGGGCCGAGCGGCAGGCCAAGCGTGGTCAGGCCGCTGGCGATCCCGAGGTAGACAAACAGCTCTCCGGGGTTGATGTGCGGGAACAGGCCGTTCATCGAGTGGCAGCTGTAGGAGGCGGCGGCGTAGTAGCTCGGCTTGTACTTTTCCGGCATAAAGCGGCCGAGGCTTAAGGTCATCGGGTTACAGAAAACAAAGGTGCCGATGAATGGCAATATCAGGTAGCGGGACAGCGGGTTACCGGCGCAGCGCTGGGCAAAGCGTTCGATGCGCTGCTGGCCGATAAAGTTGATCAGCGCGTTCATGATCACCAGCAGACTGATCAGCAGGGGCAGGATCCCGGTCACCATGCCGGTGAACACTTCTCCGCCTTTCTGAAACAGCCCGATGAACCACTCGGCGCCGTGGGTGATGGTCTCTATCATTCTTCTCTCCTGTGGGGCTTTTTTGTTTTTGTATAACTGCGGCTAATAATAATCACTTTGAAAGGTTTTAAAGTGTTAGTTAGATCTCACAATGAAAGAAAAATGTATTATTTTGAAAGTTAATTGATGAGGTGAATGATTTTCGGTGGAAAAAAGCGCGGATTTGCGTTGTGGAGGCGCGTACCGCTTCCTTGAGGTGTTGCGGATGCTTTACCATACTGGGTTCTTATCGAACCCGTTAAATGGATGTCTCATGTTCAAGCGTCGTTATGCAGCGCTGTTGCCTGCGCTTATCCTGCTGTCTGCCTGTAGCAGCAAACCTAAGACCGAAGCCGTTCAGCAAACGGCGGGCGCGCCTTCCGGGGGATTCCTGCTGGAGCCGCAGCACAATATGATGCAGATGGGAGGCGACTTCGCGAATAACCCGGCGGCCGAGCAGTTCATTGATAAAATGGTGAGCAAACACGGTTTCGACCGCCAGCAGCTGCATGAAATTTTGTCTCAGGCGAAGCGTCTGGACTACGTTATGCGCCTGATGGACAGGCAGGCACCATCCGCCCAGGTGCCGAGCGGGCCGAACGGCGCGTGGCTGCGCTACCGCAAACAGTTTATTACCCCGGACAACGTGCAAAACGGCGTGGCGTTCTGGAACCAGTATGAAGATGCGCTCAACCGCGCGTGGCAGGTTTACGGCGTGCCGCCGGAAATCATCGTCGGGATTATCGGCGTAGAGACTCGCTGGGGGCGCGTGATGGGCAAAACCCGCATCCTCGACGCACTGGCGACGCTCTCCTTTAACTACCCGCGCCGCGCGGAGTATTTCTCTTCCGAGCTGGAAACCTTCCTGCTGATGGCGCGCAACGAGCAGGACGATCCGCTCGATCTGAAAGGGTCATTTGCCGGCGCGATGGGCTACGGCCAGTTTATGCCGTCCTCCTATAAGCAGTATGCCGTCGACTTTAACGGGGATGGTCACATTAACCTGTGGGATCCGGTGGATGCCATCGGCAGCGTGGCGAACTACTTCAAAGCGCACGGCTGGACGCCGGGCGGCCAGGTTGCCGTGCAGGCGAACGGCGAAGCGTTTGGTCTGGAAAACGGCTTTAAAACCAAATACAGCGTTGCACAGCTGACGGCGGCAGGCTTAACGCCAACCCAGCCGCTGGGCAATGTTGACCAGGTGAGCCTGCTGCGTCTGGACGTGGGAACTGGCTACCAGTACTGGTACGGCATGCCGAACTTCTACACCATCACCCGCTACAACCATAGCACCCACTATGCGATGGCGGTGTGGCAACTGGGGCTGGCGGTATCGCAGGCCCGCGTCCCGGCGGCGTCGCCGTTTAGTCAGTAACTCGCCTTATTCCGCCCTCTCCCTGTGGGAGAGGGCGCCCGCGCGCACCTCTTTCCCGCAGAAACATTTCGCCACACTCCCATTTCATTCCCGCCGTTTACATCTTCATTGTCTTTCATTATTGTTATGTTATAACATTGTTTTTGAGTTGAAATATCCATGTCCCTGTTTTCTCTCTCATCCCCGGTTCGGCTGCTGCTGGCGATGGTGCTCATTCTTTTTCTCGGGCTGGCCGTGCGCTGGGCGGTGGCGCTGCCATGATCGTGATGAACGCACTGGTTGCGGGCTACGACCGCCAGCCCGTCACGCGTCCGCTTTCGGGCTTGATTGAACGCGGCAGCATGACCGCCATTATCGGCGCCAACGGCTGCGGCAAATCCACGCTGCTGAAAACCCTCGCCGGATTTATTCCGCCCGTCAGCGGCAGATTTCACTGGCAGGGTAGACGACCGGTAATCGGATGGTTGGCGCAGCGTCACGCGCTGGAAGCGCAGTTTCCGCTGACCGTGCAGGACGTGGTGAGCATGGGCTGCTGGCCCGGAATTTCGCTTTTCGCCGGTTTTCGTCGCGAAGCGCGTCTGCGCATTAGTGGTGCGCTTGAGCGCGTGGGGCTGGAGTCGATGGCGCTCTCCACCATTGATGAACTCTCCGGCGGCCAGTTTCAGCGCATGCTTTTTGCCCGCGTGTTAGTACAGCAGGCGCCGCTGGTGATGCTCGACGAGCCCTTCACCGGCGTTGATGAAGCGACCTGCAACGTGCTGATGGACCTGATGCTGGAGATGTATATGCAGGGGCAAACGCTGCTCGCGGTACTGCACGACAGCGAGCGCGTGGCGCGCCACTTCCCGCAGACGCTGCGGCTGGATGCTGACGCCCCCCAGTGGAAAACCGAACGGGTGAGGGTGGCATGATCTGGTACACATTCTTCCAGCCGTTTATCGAATTCGGTTTTATGCGCCGCGCGCTGGTGGTTTGCCTGGCGCTCTCCGTCAGCACCACCGCGCTCGGCGTGTTTCTTCAGTTGCGCCGGATGAGCCTGATGGGCGATGCGCTTTCTCACGCCATTTTGCCCGGCGTCGCCGTGGGGTATTTGCTCAGCGGGATGTCGCTGTTGGCTATGACCGTCGGCGGGTTTATCGCCGGGATTGCCGTTGCGCTGGTGGCCGGGCTGGTCAGCCGCCGCACCCCGCTGAAAGAGGATGCCAGCTTTGCCGGTTTTTACCTGGGGTCACTGGCGCTGGGCGTCACGCTGGTATCTCTGCGCGGCTCGAATGTCGATTTGCTGCATCTGCTGTTTGGCTCAATCCTCGCGGTGGACAACGACGCCGCGCTGTTTGTGACCGGCGTGTGCATCTTCACCCTTATCATGCTGGCCCTTTTTTACCGCGGGCTGGTGACGGAGGCGTTTGACACCGCCTGGCTGCAGGTGAATGCCCGCTGGCTACCAGGCTTATTGCACGGTCTGTTTCTGGCGCTGCTGGTCCTGAACCTGGTGGCCGGTTTTCAGGTGCTCGGCACGCTGATGGCCGTCGGGCTGATGATGCTCCCGGCGGTGGCGGCGCGCTGTTGGGTCCGCACCTTACCCGGATTACTCCTGATGGCTGGTATCAGCGGTATTTTCTGCGCGTGGCTGGGGCTAAGCCTCTCCTGGGCGGCAAGTTTACCCGCGGGGCCATCTATTGTGCTGACCGCCAGCGCGCTGTTTTTTATTTCCGTTTTATTTGGCACGCGCAGCAGGCTGGCTGGCAGCCTGCGGGCGCTTTTTTAACGCAAGGGGAAACGATGAAAAGTACAGGATTAATCATGGCGCTAGCGCTGGGGATGATGTCGCATAGCGTGATGGCGAAAACGCTGAATGTGGTCACCAGCTTTTCGATACTGGGGGATATCGCGCAGGAGGTGGGGGGCGATCGTGTAAATGTGACGACGCTGGTGGGGCCGGACGGCGATCCCCATACCTTCGAACCGTCGCCTAAGGACAGCGCGGCGCTGAGCAAGGCTGACGTGGTCGTGGTCAACGGTTTAGGGCTGGAAGGCTGGCTCGACCGCCTGGTGAAAGCCTCCGGGTTCAAAGGCCAGCTGGTCGTTGCCTCAAACGGGGTGAAAACCCACACGCTTGAGGAAGATGGAAAGACCGTGACCGATCCGCACGCATGGAACAGCGCGGCGAACGGTGCGCTGTATGCGCAAAATATTCTGAACGGGCTGGTGAAAGCCGATCCGGAAGACAAAGCGGCGCTGGAGGCTTCAGGAAAACCATACATTGCGCAACTGACCCAACTGGACAGCTGGGCCAAAACGCGCTTTAGCCAGATCCCGCAGGAAAAGCGCAAAGTGCTGACCAGCCATGACGCGTTTGGTTATTTTGGCCGCGCTTACGGCGTAACCTTCATGGCACCTCAAGGACTCTCTTCAGAGAGCGAGGCCAGCGCGTCGCAGGTGGCGGAGATTATCAAGCAGATTAAAGCCGACGGCGTGAAAACGTGGTTTATGGAAAACCAGCTCGACCCGCGTCTGGTGAAGCAGATTGCGTCGGCGACGGGCGCACAGCCGGGCGGCGAACTTTACCCGGAAGCCTTGTCGGCAAAAGGTGGAGCAGCAGACACCTACGTTAAGGCGTTTCGCCATAATGTCGATACGCTTGCGAACAGCATGAAATAATATTTCTACAGCCGGTGCGCCCGCACCGGCTTTTTTCTGAAGCCCCCTCGTAAAACCTGAAGCGCATCCCCATATCTGACGAGAAAGTGCTATCTTGTGCTGCACGTTTTTCTCAAGCCTGGAGCAAGAATGACTGACCATGAATTGATGCAGCTAAGCGAGATCGTTGGCCTTGCCCTGAAGCAGCGTGGCGCGACTATTACCACCGCGGAATCCTGTACCGGCGGCTGGGTGGCGAAAGCGATTACCGATATCGCCGGCAGTTCCGCCTGGTTTGAACGTGGCTTTGTGACCTACAGTAACGAAGCTAAGGCGCAGATGATTGGCGTGCGCGAAGCCACGCTGGAACAGCATGGCGCGGTCAGCGAACCGGTTGTCATTGAAATGGCCATTGGCGCGCTGAAAGAGGCGCGGGCAGATTACGCCATTTCCATCAGCGGCATCGCTGGGCCGGACGGCGGCAGCGACGTGAAGCCTGTCGGCACCGTCTGGTTCGGGTTTGCCACGTCCAAAGGGGAAGGGATCACCCGCCGGGAGTGCTTCAGCGGCGATCGCGAAAGCGTGCGTCGTCAGGCTACCGTTTATGCGTTAAAAACGCTCTGGCAACAATTTCTACAAAATACTTGATACTGTATGACTATACAGTATAATTGCACCAACAGAACAGAAGTCCATGGTGAAGCGCAGTTGCTTCTCCCGGCATGACAGGAGTAATAATGGCTATCGACGAAAACAAACAGAAAGCGTTGGCGGCAGCACTGGGCCAGATCGAAAAGCAATTCGGTAAAGGCTCCATCATGCGCCTGGGTGAAGACCGTTCCATGGATGTGGAAACTATCTCCACCGGTTCGCTTTCTCTGGATATCGCACTGGGCGCGGGCGGTTTGCCGATGGGGCGTATCGTAGAAATCTACGGTCCGGAATCCTCAGGTAAAACGACGCTGACCCTGCAGGTTGTTGCAGCGGCGCAGCGCGAAGGTAAAACCTGTGCGTTTATCGATGCCGAGCACGCGCTGGACCCGGTCTATGCCCGTAAGCTGGGCGTTGATATCGACAACCTGCTGTGTTCCCAGCCGGACACCGGCGAGCAGGCGCTGGAAATTTGTGACGCGCTGGCACGCTCCGGTGCGGTTGACGTGATCATCGTCGACTCCGTTGCGGCGCTGACGCCAAAAGCGGAAATCGAAGGTGAAATCGGTGACTCTCACATGGGCCTCGCGGCACGTATGATGAGCCAGGCGATGCGTAAGCTGGCCGGTAACCTGAAGCAGTCCAATACGTTGCTGATCTTCATCAACCAGATCCGTATGAAAATTGGTGTGATGTTCGGTAACCCGGAAACCACCACCGGTGGTAACGCCCTGAAATTCTACGCCTCTGTCCGTCTGGATATCCGCCGTATCGGCGCGGTGAAAGAGGGCGAGAACGTGGTGGGTAGCGAAACCCGCGTGAAGGTTGTGAAGAACAAAATCGCAGCACCGTTCAAACAGGCTGAATTCCAGATCCTCTACGGCGAAGGTATCAACTTCCTCGGCGAGCTGGTTGACCTGGGCGTGAAAGAGAAGCTGATTGAAAAAGCGGGCGCCTGGTACAGCTACAACGGTGACAAGATTGGTCAGGGTAAAGCGAATGCTATCTCCTGGCTGAAAGAGAACCCGGCTGCGGCGAAAGAGATTGAGAAGAAGGTGCGTGAGCTTCTGCTGAACAACCAGGACTCCAAACCTGATTTCGTGGTGGATGCCGCGGATGCTGAAGAAACCAACGAAGACTTTTAAGTCTCTCGTGTAAAAATGAAGGGCTGCTGACGCGGCCCTTTTTGCATTTCTGATTCTGCAGGTTTTTTATGAGTGAACCGACATCACGCCGACCCGCCTACGCGCGCTTGCTGGATCGTGCGGTACGCATTCTCGCCGTGCGCGACCACAGTGAACAGGAGCTGCGGCGGAAGCTGTCAGCGCCCGTCATGAGCAAAAACGGGCCGGAGGAGATTGATGCCACTGCGGAAGACTACGACCGCGTGGTGGCCTGGTGCTATGAGCATCATTACCTGGACGATGACCGGTTTGCCTCGCGTTTTCTCGCCAGCCGTGGTCGCAAAGGGTATGGGCCCGCGCGCATCCGCCAGGAGCTGAACCAGAAAGGGGTAGCCAGGGAGTCCATCGAAAAAGCGATGCGCAAAAGCGACATCGACTGGTGCGAACTGGCAAAAGAGCAGGCGATTCGTAAGTACGGCGAACCGCTGCCGCGTGAATTTTCAGAAAAAGTCAAAATCCAGCGCTTTTTGCTCTACCGCGGCTTTCTGATGGAAGATATTCAGGATATCTGGCGTAATTTTGCCGATTGAACGCATGCGGGATTTTACTTCCCACTAAAGAAAACTTATCTTATTCCCACTTTTTCCAGTAGCTGGTCCGTCCAACGGTTTACCGATACAGGCTGGCTACGACATTTCGTTAGCTTGATTTCAGGATAATTATGAGCAAGAGCACCGCTGAGATCCGTCAGGCGTTTCTCGATTTTTTCCATAGTAAGGGACACCAGGTTGTTGCCAGCAGCTCCCTGGTACCGAACAACGATCCGACTCTGCTGTTTACCAACGCCGGGATGAACCAGTTCAAGGATGTGTTCCTTGGTCTCGACAAGCGTAATTATTCCCGCGCCACAACCTCACAGCGTTGCGTGCGTGCGGGCGGTAAACACAACGACCTGGAAAACGTCGGTTACACCGCGCGCCACCACACCTTCTTCGAAATGCTGGGTAACTTCAGCTTCGGCGACTACTTCAAACATGATGCCATTCAATACGCATGGGAGCTGCTGACCGGTGAAAACTGGTTCAACCTGCCGAAAGAGCGTCTGTGGGTGACCGTCTACGAAACCGATGACGAAGCGTTCGAAATCTGGGAAAAAGAAGTGGGTATCCCGCGCGAGCGTATTATTCGCATCGGTGATAACAAAGGCGCGCCATATGCGTCTGATAACTTCTGGCAGATGGGCGACACCGGTCCTTGCGGTCCGTGCACCGAGATCTTCTACGATCACGGCGACCATATCTGGGGCGGCCCTCCAGGCAGCCCGGAAGAAGACGGCGATCGCTATATTGAGATCTGGAACATCGTCTTCATGCAGTTCAACCGCCAGGCTGACGGCACCATGGAGCCGCTGCCGAAGCCGTCCGTTGATACCGGTATGGGCCTGGAGCGTATCGCCGCGGTTCTGCAGCACGTTAACTCCAACTACGAGATTGACCTGTTCAGCACTCTGATCAAAGCCGTTGCGAACGTTACCGGCGCGACCGATCTGAACAACAAATCGCTGCGCGTTATCGCAGACCATATTCGTTCCTGTGCGTTCCTGATTGCCGACGGCGTTATTCCGTCGAATGAAAACCGTGGCTACGTGCTGCGTCGCATCATTCGCCGTGCGATCCGTCACGGCAACATGCTGGGCGCGAAGGACACCTTCTTCTATAAACTCGTTGGGCCACTGATTGGCGTTATGGGGTCAGCCGGCGACGAGCTGAAACGCCAGCAGGCGCAGGTTGAGCAGGTTCTGAAAACCGAAGAAGAGCAGTTCGCTCGTACGCTGGAGCGCGGTCTGGCGCTGCTGGACGAAGAACTGGCGAAGCTTAAGGGCGACACGCTGGATGGCGAAACCGCTTTCCGCCTGTACGACACCTACGGCTTCCCGGTTGACCTGACGGCGGACGTTTGCCGCGAGCGCAACATCAAAGTTGATGAAGCAGGCTTTGAAGCCGCGATGGAAGCGCAGCGTCGTCGTGCGCGTGAGTCCAGCGGTTTCGGTGCAGACTACAACGCGATGATCCGCGTTGATAGCGCGTCTGAATTCAAAGGTTATGAAGCGCTGGAACTGACCGGCAAAGTGACCGCTCTGTTTGTTGACGGTAAAGCCGTAGACAGCATCAGCGCGGGTCAGGAAGCCGTTGTCATTCTGGACAAAACGCCGTTCTATGCGGAATCCGGCGGCCAGGTTGGCGATAAAGGCGAACTGAAAGGCAACGGTTTTAGCTTCAGCGTCAGCGACACCCAGAAATACGGTCAGGCGATCGGTCACCAGGGCAAACTGGTATCCGGTTCTCTCAAAGTGGGCGAGGGCGTACAGGCTAACGTTGATGAAGCACGTCGTGCGCGCATTCGTCTGAACCACTCTGCAACCCACCTGATGCACGCAGCCCTGCGCGACGTGCTGGGTACCCACGTTGCACAGAAAGGTTCTCTGGTAAACGATAAAGTGCTGCGCTTCGACTTCTCGCATTTTGAAGCGATGAAGCCGTCTGAAATTCGCGCGGTGGAAGACCTGGTGAACGCGCAGATCCGTCGTAACCTGCCAATTGAGACCCACATCATGGATCTTGAGGACGCGAAGAAAAAAGGTGCGATGGCGCTGTTTGGCGAGAAATATGACGAGCGCGTTCGCGTGCTGAGCATGGGCGACTTCTCTACCGAACTGTGCGGCGGTACTCACGCCTCGCGCACCGGTGACATCGGCCTGTTCCGCATTGTTTCCGAATCCGGTACGGCTGCAGGTGTGCGTCGTATTGAAGCGGTGACCGGTGAAGGCGCAATCGCCAGCCTGCATGCGCAGAGCGATCAGCTGCACGACATCGCGCAGCTGCTGAAAGGCGATAGCCAGAATCTGGGCGAGAAAGTGCGCGTTGCGCTGGATCGCACGCGTCAGCTGGAAAAAGAGCTGCAGCAGCTGAAAGAGCAGGCTGCGGCGCAGGAGAGTGCAAACCTCTCCAGCAAGGCTGTAGACATTAAGGGCGTCAAACTGCTGGTCAGCGATCTGGCGGGCGTTGAGCCTAAGATGCTGCGTACTATGGTCGACGATCTCAAGAACCAGCTTGGTTCTACCGTTATCGTGCTGGCGACGGTGGCAGAAGGTAAGGTTTCTCTGATTGCGGGCGTCTCTAAGGATGTGACCGACCGCGTTAAAGCAGGGGAACTGATTGGTATGGTCGCTCAGCAGGTGGGCGGCAAGGGTGGCGGTCGTCCGGACATGGCGCAAGCCGGTGGTACGGATGCGGCGGCACTTCCTGCGGCATTAGCCAGCGTTGAAAGCTGGGTAAGCGCGAAACTGTAATAACTACAAAGCACAAGCAGACGCCATAGCGGCAACGTTATGGCGTCTTGTTCACTGTGCTATCGATAACGATAAAGTCAGGTTGAGTTTGTGTATATCGGCTAAACTTACGTTTAACAGAATGTGATGCCGTGACTGCTTACACTTTACGTGTTTGTCATCGCTTACTTTTTGGCGTTATATGATGGATAATGCCGGGATACAAGAGACCCGACTCTTTTAATCTTTCAAGGAGCAAAGAATGCTGATTCTGACTCGTCGAGTTGGTGAGACCCTCATGATTGGGGATGAGGTCACCGTGACAGTTTTAGGGGTAAAGGGTAACCAGGTACGTATTGGTGTTAACGCTCCTAAAGAAGTATCTGTCCACCGTGAAGAGATCTACCAGCGTATCCAGGCTGAAAAATCCCAGCAGTCCAGTTACTGATATTGTCGCGTCTCGCTGTCGGGCGAGACGCAACCCTCCCGCTATTTTTCCTGCTCAAAGTTACCGTTTAATTTCAGTCGCTCTCTTTTTAACCACTCCGTTACCCTTAACTCGTCTCAATACCGCCATTTCGGCAGATGTTTTCTGTGGCGTTGCCTGCAAAATCCGCTTATAAAACACCCTCTTTGCGGCTTTTACATGCGAATTGCGTGTGATTTGTGCAAACGATAAAAGCTTTTGGAAAATTGTTTGACTTATAAGTCCCAGAAAGTAATATATGCGCCACGCAGCGACGAGAAGCTCTTAACGAGTCACTCGAAGCACTCGAAAGAGGCGTTGTGTGGTGAGGTGGCCGAGAGGCTGAAGGCGCTCCCCTGCTAAGGGAGTATGCGGTCAAAAGCTGCATCCGGGGTTCGAATCCCCGCCTCACCGCCATTTTGCATCCGTAGCTCAGCTGG
>NZ_JADBQQ010000012.1:164211-164363 GCF_014895985.1 Enterobacter cloacae complex sp. P2B
AATCCTCCCGGATGCACCATATTCTCCGAGATAACAGCGATGCTGTTGTTTCAAGGTCTGCGAGTTAATCGCAAGCACCAGGGAGGATAACGTTGCTTTAGCAACGGCCCGAAGGGCGAGGCGCAGCCGAGTAATCCTCCCGGATGCACCAT
>NZ_JADBQQ010000013.1:0-247 GCF_014895985.1 Enterobacter cloacae complex sp. P2B
CCTGTACGGCAGTGAACGCATTGGCCCTTTATTTTCATCAGACTGACAATTTCTAAGCTGCCTGTACGGCAGTGAACATTGCGCTTACCTGCTCGCCCCACGTCTGGCGTTTCTAAGCTGCCTGTACGGCATTGAACTGTACGCCGTAAAATCGGCGGTTTCGCTCGTCTTTCTAAGCTGCCTGTACGGCAGTGAACAATCGTACTGCTTGCCTACTGGAACCTGCCCCTTTCTAAGCTGCCTGTAC
>NZ_JADBQQ010000013.1:297-162421 GCF_014895985.1 Enterobacter cloacae complex sp. P2B
CCTGTACGGCAGTGAACATGATCAACGGCAAGGCGGTTGCCAGCGTCATTTTCTAAGCTGCCTGTACGGCAGTGAACCTGATGAATAAGCGCGTGTTTGAAATCGCCCTTTTCTAAGCTGCCTGTACGGCAGTGAACGCTGCGACCATCCCGGCTAACCCCGCCGGGACTTTCTAAGCTGCCTGTACGGCAGTGAACCCGTCCCGCGTGCGCTGGTCTGGTTTCGCGCATTTCTAAGCTGCCTGTACGGCAGTGAACCGGTAGCCGTGCGCCTCGCCCTCTGTGCGCCATTTCTAAGCTGCCTGTACGGCAGTGAACCCTATCTTTGGGATGCTGGGGCAGGTGCCAGTTTTCTAAGCTGCCTGTACGGCAGTGAACTGAAAGGAAACTACGCCATCTTATTGTTAGAAAAGAAAATAATCAACTTCCTGCATAAAACCCTTTTTTCTGGTACGTAAATTCGCATTATATAAATCAAAAGGTTACGTAATCATAAAAAAAAAGGGTCTAGCCGGTGGCGTCAGGGGCCTACTTCGGACGTCACAAACTACATTCAGGAAATAATGTGAACTACCGTTTCTGCACGTTGAGGCGCAACGACATCTGCAACCATAGAATGCGTGATGTCATGGAGCAGTCCTGTAAGAAGCGGCAGCATGTCGCGGTCAAAATGCGACACCAGCAGCACATGATTCAACGCCCGGCAGTAATCACACTTCGTTTCTGTATCTTCAAGCAACCACTCTTTTTGTCGCGGTTGTTCCGCTTCTTCCTCAAATTCCACCACCTGAAAATCACGCATTGATTCTGTGAGGCCGGATTTCACCTCTTCCAGGTAGGCTCCGAGACAACGGCAAACGGGCTGCGTTTGCGGAAGTGATTTGCAATCCAGCAGGATTTCGGTGAGCAGTTGGCAGCGCTCTGCAAGGGTTGGGAGATCGGGGTTGAGGGAGAGTTCGGTGTAGAGTTGGGCGAAGCTATTAATATTAGTCATATGTGATCCTTTATGCACGCAAGATTATCTGTGCACACACTTTCAGGACACCAATCCCGGCACCTGATTTTGCAGGTGCGCCGCCATTTTATTACTGTGGATTTATCCAGCAACTGACTTCGAAAGAAACTGGAAAGCGCCTCGCAAAATTCCTCTGCGGCCTGCTGCCCTCTCCCACGGGGATAGGGAGAAAAGCAGGCATAAAAAAACCGGGCTATAGCCCGGTTTTTAAGACCTACCTTACAACTCAGTGAGCCGCTTCCGGCTTGTGCTTCGCCGCACTCTGGAAATCGTACGTCAGCTCGTTCTTCGCCTGATCCAGCGCCACGGTCACCTGACCGCCGTCCACCAGCGAGCCAAACAGAAGCTCGTTCGCCAGCGGTTTCTTCAGGTTGTCCTGAATCACGCGCGCCATCGGACGGGCCCCCATCGCGCGGTCGTAGCCTTTCTCGGCCAGCCAGTTGCGGGCCTCCTGGCTCACTTCCAGCGAGACGCCTTTCTGATCCAGTTGAACCTGCAGCTCGACGATGAACTTATCCACCACCTGATGGATCACCTCGGTAGACAGGTGATCGAACCAGATAATGTTGTCCAGACGGTTACGGAACTCCGGCGTGAAGATCTTCTTGATCTCCTCCATCGCATCGGTGCTGTTATCCTGGTGGATCAGGCCGATGGATTTGCGCTCGGTTTCACGTACCCCGGCGTTAGTGGTCATCACCAGCACCACGTTGCGGAAGTCCGCCTTGCGCCCGTTGTTATCGGTCAGCGTCCCGTTGTCCATCACCTGCAACAGGATGTTGAACACGTCCGGATGCGCTTTCTCGATTTCATCAAGCAGCAGGACCGCATGCGGATGCTTGATCACCGCGTCGGTGAGCAGGCCGCCCTGGTCAAAGCCCACGTAGCCCGGAGGTGCACCAATCAAACGGCTGACGGTGTGACGCTCCATATACTCGGACATATCAAAGCGCAGCAGCTCGATGCCCAGCGCCTTAGAGAGCTGAACCGTCACCTCGGTTTTCCCCACGCCGGTCGGGCCGGCAAACAGGAAGGAACCAACGGGCTTGTGGTCATGCCCCAGGCCGGCACGGGCCATCTTGATCGCTTCGGTTAAGGCCTCAATGGCTTTATCCTGACCAAAGACCAGCATTTTCAGGCGATTGCCGAGGGTGCGCAGCGTATCGCGGTCGCTCTGAGAAACGCTCTTCTCAGGAATACGCGCGATGCGGGCGACCACGGACTCGATATCCGCCACGTTCACGGTTTTCTTACGCTTGCTGGCCGGCATCAGGCGCGCACGCGCCCCGGCCTCATCAATCACGTCAATCGCCTTATCCGGCAGGTGACGGTCGTTGATGTATTTCACCGCCAGCTCCACCGCCGCACGCACCGCTTTCGCGGTGTAACGCACGTCGTGGTGCGCTTCGTACTTGGTTTTCAGGCCGTTGATGATCTGCACCGTTTCGTCAACCGACGGCTCGGTGACGTCGATTTTCTGGAAACGACGCGCCAGCGCGCGATCTTTCTCAAAAATGTTGCTGAACTCCTGGTACGTCGTGGAGCCCATCACGCGGATCTTGCCGCTTGAAAGCAGCGGTTTGATCAGGTTTGCCGCATCCACCTGGCCACCGGAGGCCGCACCTGCGCCGATGATGGTGTGGATCTCATCGATAAACAGGATGCTGTTGGTGTCCTGCTCCAGCTGTTTCAACAGCGCCTTGAAGCGTTTTTCAAAATCACCGCGGTATTTAGTGCCCGCCAGCAGCGAGCCAATATCCAGCGAGTAGATGGTGCAGTCGGCAATCACTTCCGGCACGTCGCCCTGCACAATGCGCCAGGCAAGACCTTCGGCAATCGCCGTTTTACCCACGCCTGACTCGCCCACCAGTAGCGGGTTGTTCTTGCGGCGACGGCACAGCACCTGAATCGCGCGCTCCAGCTCTTTATCGCGGCCAATCAGCGGGTCGATGCCGCCAACGCGAGCAAGCTGATTAAGGTTGGTGGTGAAGTTTTCCATACGATCCTCCCCGCCTGCTTGCTCTTCATTGTTATTGACCTGATTGCTGGAATCCGATGCCTGGTTAGGCTCGTCTTTGCGCGTTCCGTGAGAAATAAAGTTAACCACGTCGAGGCGGCTGACTTCGTGTTTGCGCAGCAGATAGGCAGCCTGTGACTCCTGCTCGCTGAAGATGGCGACTAAGACGTTTGCGCCAGTCACTTCGCTACGTCCGGAAGACTGGACGTGGAATACCGCGCGCTGCAGCACGCGCTGGAAGCTGAGCGTCGGCTGCGTGTCGCGCTCCTCTTCACTGGCTGGCAGCACCGGTGTGGTTTGTTCGATGAAGGCTTCGAGTTCCTGACGTAGCGCCACCAGATCCACGGAGCAGGCTTCCAGCGCTTCGCGGGCAGATGGGTTGCTAAGCAGTGCGAGCAGTAAATGCTCGACGGTCATAAACTCATGTCGGTGCTCACGCGCTCTGGCGAAAGCCATGTTTAAACTGAGTTCCAGTTCTTGATTGAGCATAGGCACCTCCCCCAATTTTATGCCTTATCAGGCCTTTTCCAGCGTACACAGCAACGGATGCTCGTTCTCCCTCGCATAGTCGTTCACCATCGCCACTTTGGTTTCCGCCACTTCGGCGGTAAAAATGCCGCAGATAGCTTTGCCACGATAATGAACGGTAAGCATCAGTTGCGTTGCACGTTCTACATCATAAGAAAAGAACTTTTGTAGCACGTCAATAACAAATTCCATCGGCGTGTAATCATCGTTCATTAACATAACTTTATACATAGATGGCGGTTTTAGCGCGTCGCGCACTTTATCTTCCGCCAGCTGGTCAAAATCCAGCCAGTCGTTGGTCTTACCCATTTTGCATAACCACTTTGAATCTACCTCAGATGTTAGATAACAATCATCTATTACTGTCATCCGCGATGTCTGTCACAAACTGTTGCAATAGCGTTAACTGCTTCAAACTTTGGTTGATTATTGTCCCAACTCCAGCGCCAAACGCTTGACGACGTCTTTCGTTTATCTAAATTGTACAAGCGTGAGATGGCGAGGTTTTGAACAGCCCCCACTCCACCACCGGTTCATTCCATCTTAATTTATAAGATTTACGAAGGATGTCGAAGCATGGAAATGGGTACTGTTAAGTGGTTCAACAACGCCAAGGGGTTTGGCTTCATCTGCCCCGAAGGCGGCGGCGAAGATATCTTCGCTCACTATTCCACCATTCAGATGGATGGTTACAGGACGCTCAAAGCCGGGCAGTCCGTCCGGTTCGATGTACACCAGGGACCAAAAGGCAATCATGCAAGCCTAATCGTACCCGTTGAAGCAGAAACGGTTGCATAGCTCTCTGTTTTATTGTGTACATCACGCAGTCAAAATGCCAGCCCGATCGGCTGGCATTTTTATTTTCGGGTTATTCCCGAGCCAGCGCGTCCACCGGATCCAACCGCGCCGCGTTGCGCGCGGGCAGCCAGCCAAACAAAATCCCGGTAAAGGTGGAACACAAAAACGCGGTGAGTATCGCCATTGGCGAGAAGCCAATCTCCCAGCCGGGTAAGAAGAGCTGGAGCGCAAAGGCAATCATCATCGAGAGCGCAATGCCCATCGCGCCGCCCACCAGGCATACCAGCACCGCTTCAATTAAAAACTGCTGAAGCACGTCGCTGGCCCTGGCCCCGACCGCCATGCGGATGCCAATCTCCCGGGTGCGTTCAGTTACCGACACCAGCATGATGTTCATCACCCCGATACCGCCAACGACCAGCGAGATCACCGCCACCAGCGTCAGGAACAGCTGAAGAGTACGTGTGGTCTTTTCCGCCGTTTTCAAGAGGCCGTCCATATTCCAGGTGAAGAAATCCTTCTTCCCGTGGCGCAACGTTAACAGCCGTTCCAGCTGCTGTTCCGCCAGCGCGCTGTCGTAGCCCTCCTTCACGCGCACGGTGATGGAGTTAAGCCACGACTGGCCCATAATCCGCCCGGAGATGGTGGTATACGGCAGCCAGACGCGCAGGATCTTGCTGCTGCCGAACATCGACTGCTTCTCTTCCGCCACGCCAATGACCGTGGCAGGCATGTTGCCGACGAGGATCACTTCGCCCACCACGTTCGCTTTATTGGGGAAAAGCTGCCTGCGCGAGTTGGCGTCCAGCACCACCACCTGCGCCCTCCCCGCCAGCTGCTCGGCGTTGAAAGTGGCCCCTTCGCTGAAGGTCATGCCGTAGACGTTGAAGTAGTCGCCGCTCACGCCGTTGGCGCTGGCCGCCACGTCGATGTTGCCGTAGCGCAGACGCAGGTTTTGCGAGACCGCAGGCGTGGCGGAGTTCACCCACGGCTGCTTCTGAATCGCCGCCAGATCGTCATACTTGAGCGCCTGCTGATACTGCGGCTCGTCGTCGCCGAAGTCTTTGCCGGGATAAACGTCAATGGTGTTGGTCCCGATGGCGCGGATATCCGCCAGCACCAGCTGCTTGGCCGCGTCGCCCACCACCACAATCGACACCACCGAGGCGATACCGATAATGATGCCGAGCATGGTCAGCAGGGTGCGCATTTTGTTGGCCGCCATCGCCAGCCAGGCCATGGTCAGCGCTTCACGAAAGCCGCTGGAGAACTGCGCCCAGCCGGTCGACGCAGGCAGCGCTTCCTTCGGTGCCGCCGCGCGGGACTCACGCGGCGGCGGGTTGCTCACCAGCTCGCCGTCGTGGATCTCTATAATCCGTTCGGCCTGCGCCGCTACCTGCGGATCGTGGGTAACGATAATCACCGTGTGACCCTGATCGCGCAGCTGGTGCAGGATCGCCATCACCTCTTCGCCGGAGCGGCTGTCGAGCGCCCCGGTCGGTTCATCCGCGAGGATCACCTGCCCGCCGTTCATCAGCGCGCG
The DNA here is from genome assembly GCF_014895985.1 of Enterobacter cloacae complex sp. P2B. Lineage (NCBI taxonomy): Bacteria > Pseudomonadati > Pseudomonadota > Gammaproteobacteria > Enterobacterales > Enterobacteriaceae > Enterobacter > Enterobacter cloacae complex sp. P2B. The sequence goes on from NZ_JADBQQ010000013.1 coordinate 6,198, forward strand.
GGCAATACTCACGCGCTGCTGCTGGCCGCCGGACAGCTGCGACGGCTGGTACTCCACCCGCTCCGCCAGCCCCAGACGCGTTAACAGCGCCTTCGCGCGCTCAAGGCGTTTCTTCCGCTCAACGCCCGCATACACCGCGGGAACCTCCACGTTCTGCGCCGCGCTCAGGTGAGAGAGCAAGTGGTAACGCTGGAAGATAAAGCCAAAGTGTTCCCGGCGCAGCTTCGCCAGCGCGTCGCCGTCCAGCGTCGAGACGTCCGTCCCGGCCACGCGGTACGTACCGCTGGTGGGTTTATCCAGACAGCCGAGAATGTTCATCAGCGTCGATTTACCGGAGCCCGATGCCCCGACAATCGCTACCATCTCGCCCGCCTCCACGCTCAGGGAGATGCCTTTCAGCACCTCTACCGGGCCGTCGCCGGACGGATAGCTGCGACGAATGTGCTTCAGCTCAAGCAGCGCGGTCATTTAGCGGCTCCGGGCAGGCTTTCGCTGATAACAACCTCCTCGCCCTCTTCCAGCCCTTTCTCCACCACCACGTCGGTGTCGTTGCGCGCGCCAATCACCACCTCGCGCTCGCGCGTTTCACCGTTGCGCAGCACTTTCACCTTGTAGCGATTGTCCCCGGCGGATTCACCCAGCGCGGAGAGCGGAACGGTCAGCACGTTCTTCACGCCGGTCAGCTGGATGTGCACCTGCGCGGTCATGTCCAGGCGCAGCACGCCCTTCGGGTTTGGCACTTCAAAACGCGCATAGTAGAAAATGGCGTCGTTAACCTTTTCCGGCGTCGGCAGAATGTCTTTCAGCACGCCTTCGTAGCGGGTCTGCGGATCGCCGAGTACGGTAAACCAGGCATTCTGACCCGGCTTAAGATGGATCACGTCCGCCTCGGAGACCTGGGCCTTCACCAGCATGGTGCTCATGTCCGCCAGCGTCAGAATATTTGGCGCCTGCTGGGCGGCAATCACCGTCTGGCCCTGCAGCGTGGTAATTTGCGTCACTTCCCCGGCCATCGGCGCGACGATCTTTGTGTAATCAAGATTGGTTTTCGCCGTATCCAGCGAGGCCTGATTACGCTTGATTTGCGCGTCGATCGTGCCAATCTGCGCCTGTTTCACCGCCAGTTCAGTCGCGGCGGTGTCTAAATCCTGTTTCGAGATAGCCTGGGTTTTCGCCAGCGCCTGCTGGCGGGTCAGCGTCACCTGCGCCAGGTTACGCTCTGCCTGCGCCTGCGCACGCTGCGCGCGCAGCTCCATCAGCGTCGCTTCCACTTCGCGGATCTGGTTCTCAGCCTGCTCGGGATCGATAACGCCAAGCAACTGGCCTTTTTTCACCTTGTCGCCAATCTCTACCGACAGCGTTTTCAGCTGGCCGCTGACCTGAGCGCCGACGTCAACTTTGCGCAGCGCATCAAGTTTGCCCGTCGCAAGGACATTTTGCTGCAGTTCACCCGGACGAACGATCAGCGTCTGGTACTGCGGCACAGGCGCGTTAAGCACCTGCCATAACCAGAATCCACCGGCTACAATCACCAGCGCCAGCAGCAGAAACAGCGTTCTGCGTTTTCCCTTGAGGTTCATAAATATTCCAAATAAATGTTCTGGCAATAATAAACGTTGATTCTATCTAAACGACTCCTTAACGAAACCCCTGTTCTCCGAAATCACCCTAATTTGTTTACAAGACGTTGATATTTCCCCTGCTGAAATAGCGGTATTCCAAAAGACTCAGGATTTATCATGTCTTCTATCGTCGATACACCTCTTCCAAACCTGACGCAGCCGACATCCGGCTGGCAGCTCTTCAAAAACCTGGCGTTCGGCAAGATCGCGCCCGGCCTTGCATGGCAGAACCCCGCCTATCGCCGTAAGTTCATGCTGCGTTCTCTGGCGACGCCCGTGAGCACCTCTCGCCTGTTAACAAACCTCGCTAAGCAGCCGCGTCTGATGCAGATGCTGCAGGTGCAGCCCGGTCTGCCGTGTCGGCTTCATCGTCCCTGGCTGACGGTGAAGATGGATCGCCAGCACGCGCTGGAATCCCTGAACTGGCACTATCAGGCCATGAGCCGCCAGCTCCCGGCCACGCTCCTGAAGGGCTATCTTTCGACGCAGGGGACTACGCTGCTGACCTTAACCGGGAAAGATGAACAGCAATTTACCGTCCGCCTGTGTGCCGATGCGTTCCTGGATAAAGAGGGAGAGGCCACCCTCACCTTCTGCGACGTTCAGAATACGGTGCTGGCGGAGCTAACCTTTACGCTCTGCCAGTTTGAAGGTAAATCGACGCTGTTCATCGGCGGTTTGCAGGGCGCGAAAGCGCATGTTCCCCATGAGCTGATCCAGAAAGCGACGAAGGCCTGCCACGGTCTGTTCCCGAAACGCCTGCTGGTTGAAGCCGCCATGACGTTCGGCGCCGCATTCCCGGTCGTGCAGATTGTTGCCGTCAGTAATGCCACCCATATTTATCGCAGCTGGCGCTACCGCAAGAAAAAAGAGGGAAAACTGCTGGCCGATTACGACGGCTTCTGGAGTTCCCTCGGTGGGGAAAAACAGGAGAGCGGCCACTTTATGCTGCCGCTTGCCATGCCGCGTAAACCCGTGGAAGAGATCGCGAGCAAAAAACGCGCCGAATACCGTCGCCGCTACGCGCTGCTGGATAGCCTGATTCAGCAGGTGAAACAGGCGACCGAACGTTAATCCGCCCTTCCGCGTGCCAGCCACAGCACGCGGGAGAACATTTTCCGCAGCAGGGTCGGAACCGCCTCTACGCCCCGCCTTCCCGCTTCCGTCGCCACTTCAATGGCTAAGTCCGGTTTCGACGAACGGTGAATAGCTTTGGCGATCACGCGCCGCATGTTCATCGGGACGTCGACCGGCACCATCGCAATGCGGTGGAATACATCGTCAAAGCCCTGACGGTACATAAAATGCTCCATGTCCATCGCGGGCAGCATCGTTAAATGGTCCCGTTCTTCTTCCCGCTCGTTGTTCAGCAGGCTGCGCACGGTTGAGGCATATTTTTTCCCCGCTTCGTCGCCGTCCACCAGCACATGCCATTCAATTCCCATTCGGCGGGCAAATTTTATCAGCGGTTTTAATCCCGACTGGGCAAATTCGATCACCTTAATACCTTCGGCATCAAAATGGTGGCCGCACTGGCGCGCCAGTTCGTTGATGACCCAGGTCTCCGTTTCCCCCTCCACCAGCAGCCAGCAGCGGGCGAAGAGCGACGAGGCGCGATTAAAGCGTATATGAAACGCGATTCGCCGCCCGTCTTCGGCGTTCATCCCGCCGGGCCCGAGGCGGTACGCGGATACGCGGGAGGACTCGCGCACCAGACGGCAGATGTGCTCCACCGGCGTCAGCGATAGCAGCTCACCGGAGTTGGTGGTGGTAATCCGCTGGAGCGGCAGCAGATTCAGCAGGTGCCACGCCACGGAGAGCATGATGGGGTGCAGGCGCGTTTCCGGATCTTCCACCAGCAGCAGCGGGCGGGCATCCCGGTCAAGACGCACGGTGCCCTTCGCCTGCAGAAGCGTTGAAAACAGCCCCAGCAAAATCACCCGATGGGTACGCCCGCCGGGCCGGTCGATCATCCGGTTGATGATGTCGAGATAGCGCCAGCTGCGCTGTTCATCATGAGAACGGCGGCGCATCAAACGATGGCGCGACTCCGAGGTGCCCTGCTCGGAAAAATAGTGCTCCAGCAGTTGCACCATCGCCGACAGCCCCTGACGAATTTGACCATCGGTGAGGTTTTGCGGACGCGACACCAGCTCTCGCGCCAGGAAATCCAGCTCGCGGGCGGTGACTTCCACCTCCGGCATATTCGGTACGGTGCCGTTACGAATACGGCGCATAAAGCGCGCATCGCGCAGGCGTAACACCGGCGTCAGGCGGATAAGGTGACGCGCCAGATCGTCGATATTCTCCAGCGGAATCGGGTTGGCTTTCTCATCGAGGAATTCACGCAGGGTCAGTACCCCCTCGTTTTCCGCCATCTCACCTTCCAGCCGATAGAAAATCCGGTGGAAACCGTCGTCGCAGGGCACCCAGCAGGGCGACAGCGGGCGGAAGCGACGCACGCGGTGACGGCCGGGTTCGGATTCACGGAACGTCAGGATGATATGCAGGTGCTTCTCGCGGCCCGCGATATCGCCGGGCGGGAACCAGAAATCATCGTGGACGAAGTGATACAGCTTGTCTTCGGGTGAAAGCAGCAGCGTCAGCGCATCAAGCAGGCTGGACTTACCCCACGCGTTCTCGCCGATCAGGACGTTGTTCTGCTCCAGCTGCAGCGACAGGCGGTTAATACCGCGAAACCCGACAATTTCCACACGTTCGAGAAGCATAGATCCCCCGCGAAATGATCACTTTTTCCTTTAAGTTATCAGCAGTATAGCGGCAGGAACCCTGGCACGACAGCAGAACATTCACCCTTGCGGGATTTGAACTATGCTCTATTTACCGCTGATTTGAACAAGGATTGACATCACATTGCCTTAAATCAAATTAACCGAATTTATTTAAGTGGCGAAGGGATGTTGTTGGTTTTTAAAATACGGGCTCTTTGAGTCGTCATCCCTTTATGGCGATATATCCCGCGCGCGGGAAAACGCGTGGAAAATTATTTTGAGGTGGTTATGTTTAGAAAATTGGCAGCAGAATGCTTTGGTACATTCTGGCTGGTATTTGGTGGCTGCGGTAGCGCCGTTCTGGCAGCAGCATTCCCGGAATTAGGTATTGGTTTTGTCGGCGTCGCGCTGGCATTTGGCTTAACCGTATTAACCATGGCTTTCGCCGTGGGGCATATTTCCGGCGGTCATTTTAACCCGGCGGTGACATTAGGCTTATGGGCGGGCGGGCGTTTCCCGGCGAAAGAGGTTATTGGCTACATCGTGGCGCAGGTGGTTGGCGGTATTATTGCGGCGGGCGTGCTGTACGTCATTGCCAGCGGTAAAGCAGGCTTTGACGCGGCGGCCAGCGGCTTCGCCTCTAACGGCTTCGGCGAACACTCTCCGGGCGGTTATTCCATGCTTTCTGCCATTGTAATTGAAATTGTACTGACCGCAGGCTTCCTGCTGGTGATCCACGGTGCAACCGACAAACACGCGCCTGCAGGCTTCGCGCCCATCGCCATTGGTCTGGCGCTGACGCTGATCCACCTGATCTCCATTCCGGTGACCAACACCTCCGTTAACCCGGCGCGCAGCACCGCCGTCGCCATTTTCCAGGGCGGCTGGGCGCTTGAACAGCTGTGGCTGTTCTGGGTGATGCCGATCGTCGGCGGTATTCTGGGCGGCGTGCTGTACCGCACTCTGCTGGAAAAACGCGATTAATCTTTCCCTCCCTCTCCCCGTGGGAGAGGGCCGGGGTGAGGGCAACAGGCCGCACCCCCACATAGACACAAGCCGGGTAAGGCGCAGCCGCCACCCGGCTTTTTTATTGCTCCTTTACCTGACAGCCTTTATTGGGTAGTGTCTCTGGCGCTTAACAGAAACTCAAAAGGACCGGCTGTTCATGTTTTCAGGACTCCTCATTATTCTGCTGCCCCTGATTGTGGGCTATCTTATTCCGCTGCGTCATGAATCGGCCTTAAAGCTTATTAACCGTTTTCTCAGCTGGATTGTTTACGTCATTCTGTTCTTTATGGGGATCAGCCTGGCCTTCCTGGATAATCTGGCGACAAATTTACTTTCCATCCTGCATTATTCTGCGGTCACCGTGGTGGTTATTTTGCTGTGCAATATTGCCGCCCTGCTGTGGCTGGAACGCACTATTCCGTGGAAAAATAATCACCACCAGGAAAAGCTTCCCTCCCGAATTGCAATGGCGCTGGAATCATTAAAGCTCTGCGGCGTCGTGGTGCTTGGATTTCTTCTGGGCCTTACCGGATGGACATTTTTGCAGCACGCGACGGACGCCAGCGAATATACCCTGATCTTCCTGCTGTTCCTGATTGGTATTCAGCTGCGAAATAACGGTATGACGCTGAAACAGATTGTCCTGAACCGTCGGGGAATGATCGTTGCCGTTATGGTTGTCGTCAGCTCAATGGTCGCGGGCGTGATTAATGCCTTTATTCTCGATCTGCCGCTGAAAACCGGCCTGGCGATGGCCTCCGGGTTTGGCTGGTACTCCCTCTCCGGTATTCTGCTGACCGAATCCTTCGGCCCGGTGATCGGCAGCGCTGCCTTCTTTAACGATCTGGCTCGAGAGCTGATTGCCATCATGCTGATCCCGGGTCTGGTTCGCCGCAGCCGCTCGACGGCACTGGGCCTGTGCGGCGCCACGTCGATGGACTTTACCCTGCCGGTCCTCCAGCGTTCTGGCGGGCTGGAGATGGTGCCCGCAGCCATCGTTCACGGCTTTATTTTGAGCCTGCTGGTTCCCGTCCTGATGGCGTTTTTCTCTGCCTGATACCTCTGTGGCGGTAGGGCTCCTGCCGCCAAAATTGCGCTAAATCAATCTCCCTCTATTTTGTCGCAGAAAGCTCTTTTCACCGTTCTGGCACAGGCATACCCTTAAACATGTATATTAAATATAACTTTTACAGGTGTGATTATGTTTTGTGTGCAATGTGAACAAACCATCCGTACCCCGGCAGGCAACGGCTGCTCTTACGCGCAGGGTATGTGCGGTAAAACCGCAGAAACATCAGACCTGCAGGATCTGCTGATAGCCGCCCTGCATGGTCTTTCCGCCTGGGCCTTCAAAGCCCGTGAATACGGCATCGTCGACCATTACGTCGACAGCTTCGCGCCGCGCGCGTTTTTCTCCACGCTGACTAACGTCAACTTCGATTCTCCGCGCATCGTCGGCTATGCCCGCGAAGCGATTGCCCTGCGCGAAGCTTTGAAAGCGCAGTGCCTGAATGCCGATACCAGTGCCCGCGTGGACAACCCAATGGCGGAGCTTCAGCTGGTGAGCGACGACCTGGGCGAGCTACAGCGCCAGGCCGCAGAATTTACCCCTAATAAGGACAAAGCGGCGATTGGCGAGAACATCCTTGGCCTGCGTCTGCTGTGCCTGTACGGCCTGAAAGGTGCAGCGGCCTATATGGAACACGCGCACGTTCTCGGGAAGTCAGATAACGACATTTACGCCCAGTACCACAAAATTATGGCGTGGCTCGGCACCTGGCCTTCCGACATGAACGCCCTGCTCGAGTGCGCAATGGAAATCGGCCAGATGAACTTCAAGGTCATGAGCATTCTGGATGCCGGTGAAACCAGCACTTACGGTCATCCGACCCCGACGCAGGTCAACGTCAAAGCGACCGAAGGCAAATGCATCCTGATTTCCGGCCACGACCTGAAAGATCTCTACAACCTGCTGAAGCAGACCGAAGGCACCGGCGTTAACGTCTATACCCACGGCGAAATGCTGCCCGCCCACGGCTACCCGGAACTGCGCAAGTTCAAGCATCTGGTGGGTAACTACGGCAGCGGCTGGCAAAATCAGCAGGTAGAGTTCGCCCGCTTCCCTGGCCCTATCGTGATGACCTCAAACTGCATCATCGACCCTACCGTGGGCGCGTATGACGACCGCATCTGGACCCGCAGCATCGTCGGCTGGCCGGGCGTGAGCCACCTTGAAGGCGACGATTTCGGTCCGGTTATCGAGCAGGCGCAGCAGATGGCGGGCTTCCCGTACAGCGAAATCGAACATCTGATCACCGTTGGCTTCGGTCGCGAAACGCTGCTGGGTGCGGCAGATTCTCTGATTGACCTCGTCAGCCGTGAAAAGCTGCGCCACATCTTCCTCGTTGGGGGATGCGACGGCGCGCGCGGCGAGCGTAACTACTTTACCGATTTCGCCACCAGCGTGCCGGATGATTGCCTGATCCTGACCCTGGCGTGCGGTAAATACCGTTTCAACAAGCTGGACTTCGGCAACATCGAAGGCCTGCCGCGCCTGATTGATGCAGGCCAGTGCAACGATGCTTACTCGGCCATCATTCTGGCGGTCACGCTGGCGGAAAAACTCGGCTGCGGCGTCAACGACCTGCCGCTCTCGCTGGTGCTCTCCTGGTTTGAGCAGAAAGCGATTGTCATCCTGCTCACCCTGCTCTCTTTGGGCGTAACCAACATCGTAACCGGCCCGACCGCGCCAGGCTTCCTGACGCCGGACCTGCTGGCGGTGCTCAATGAAAAATTCGGTCTGCGTTCCGTGACCAACGTTGAAGATGATATGAAACAACTGCTGAGCGCGTAAGGAGCGATTCATGACCATGCCAACTTCACAATGTCCGTGGCGGATGCAGGTTCATCACATCCATCAGGAGACGCCGGATGTGTGGACGCTGTCGCTGCTCTGCCACGACTACTATCCGTACCGTGCGGGCCAGTATGCGCTGGTCAGCGTTCGCAACTCGGCGGACACGCTTCGCGCCTATACGATCTCCTCCACGCCGGGCGTGAGCGAGTACATTACGCTCACTATCCGCCGCATTGATGACGGCGCAGGTTCTCAGTGGCTGACCCGTGACGTGAAGCGCGGAGATTACATCTGGCTGTCTGACGCGCAGGGGGATTTCACCTGTGACGACAAGGCAGACGATAAATTCCTGCTGCTGGCGGCGGGCTGCGGCGTAACGCCGATCATGTCGATGCGCCGCTGGCTGGCGAAGAACCGCCCGCAGGCCGACGTGCAGACGATCTTCAGCGTGCGCTCTCCGGAAGATGTGATTTTTGCCGAGGAGTGGCGTGATTATCCGGTGACGCTGGTGGCGGAACACAACGCGACCCACGGTTTTGTGCCCGGTCGCCTGAGCCGCGAGCTGCTGCAAAGCGTGCCGGACATTGCGAACCGTACCGTGATGACCTGCGGCCCGGCGCCGTACATGGATATCGTGGAGAAAGAAGTTAGAGCGCTTGGCGTGACCCGCTTCTTCAAAGAGCAGTTCTTCACGCCGGTGGCGGAAGCGGCAACCAGCGGGATTCAGTTCACCAAACTGCAGCCCGCACAGACCTTCTTTGGCCGCGTGGGCACCACGCTGCTGGAAGCGCTGGAAAGCAACAAGGTGCCGGTAGTCGCGGCCTGCCGTGCGGGCGTGTGCGGCTGCTGTAAAACGAAAGTGGTTTCCGGGGAATATACCGTCACCAGCACCATGACGCTGTCCGACGCGGAAATTGCCGAGGGTTACGTGCTGGCGTGCTCGTGCCATCCGCAGGGGGATTTGGTCCTCGCATAAGCAATAAACGTTCGATCGTAGGCCCGGTAAGCGTCAGCGCCACCGGGCTTTTTTGCCGGGTGGCACTGCGTTTACCCGGCCTACGTTGTGCATGCTGCCTGTACGGCAGTGAACTGGAACAATCTACACCTATCACCTTGTCAGATAAAGAATTCCCCTAAAAAATACCCCTTAAACCCTTTTTCATCACAAATAATTCCGCTTAATAAAATCAAAGAGTTAAAAACCACCAATAAAAAGAGGCCAGAGACCCTTATATTTTCAGTACCCAGCTTTATTGCCACGCAGGCGCTTTCCCTAACGCAAACCGCCCTGCCCCTAAACACGCCACCGCCAGCGAGCCAACAAAGAAGTACACCAGACTTTCAATCGCCCATGCCCCAACCTTATCGAGCGCGAACGTTTCACCCATTCCCACCATCAGCCATGCCACGATCATCGTTAACGCCAGCACCAGCGCGGCCGGGCGCGTAAAGAGCCCGACAATAATCAGGATCGGTGCCACCACTTCGCCAACCAACACGCCGTAGGCAATAAATCCCGGCAGCCCTTTCTCCACAAGCATGCCGCTGATAAAGCCCACGCCGCCAAACAGCTTATGCAAACCGTGAAAAAGCATCAGCCCACCGACGGCAAGTCGTAACAAGAGTTTGCCTAGATCGTCGTACGATAACTTTTCATTAACAGCAATTAACAATGATTTAACCATTTGAAATGATTCCTGTTTTCACTGAGACATCACCAGATTATGCCGAAGCGTTGCGCGTGAAAAGCACCTTTTAAATGGGGGGATTTGACGGGCAATACAGTGACTTTCTTCTAAGCTTGTAAGCGATATCACAAAAAGGAGACGGACAACCATGAAACAAACCGTGGCTGCATATATAGCGAAAACGCTCGAACAGGCTGGCGTAAAACGTATCTGGGGCGTGACCGGCGATTCCCTGAACGGGCTTAGCGACAGCCTGAACAAGATGAAAACCATCGAATGGATGCCGACCCGTCATGAGGAGGTCGCTGCCTTCGCCGCCGGTGCCGAAGCGCAGCTCACAGGAGAACTGGCCGTGTGTGCAGGCTCGTGCGGACCTGGCAACCTGCATCTGATCAACGGCCTGTTCGACTGTCACCGTAACCACGTGCCGGTGCTGGCGATTGCCGCCCATATCCCCTCTTCCGAAATCGGCAGCGGCTATTTTCAGGAGACGCATCCGCAGGAGCTGTTCCGTGAATGCAGCCACTACTGTGAGCTGGTTTCATCCCCGGAGCAGATCCCGCAGGTGCTGGCGATCGCCATGCGCAAAGCCGTACTAAACCGTGGCGTTTCCGTGGTCGTTATCCCGGGAGACGTGGCGCTCAAGGCTGCGCCTGAAGGGGCCAGCACCCACTGGTATCACGCCCCGCAGCCGGTGGTGACGCCAGCCGAAGAGGAGCTGAAAAAGCTGGCGCAGCTGCTGCGCTACTCCAGCAATATCGCCCTGATGTGCGGCAGCGGCTGTGCGGGCGCGCATAAAGAGCTGCTGGAATTTGCCGGTAAGCTCAAAGCGCCCATCGTCCACGCCCTGCGCGGCAAAGAGCACGTCGAATACGATAACCCGTACGATGTGGGCATGACCGGGCTGATCGGTTTTTCTTCCGGCTTCCACACCATGATGAACGCCGACACGCTGATCCTGCTCGGCACCCAGTTCCCGTACCGCGCGTTCTATCCGACGGATGCCAAAATCATTCAGATTGATATCAACCCGGCCAGCATCGGCGCGCACAGCAAGGTCGATATGGCGCTTATCGGCGATATTAAATCCACCCTTGCCGCCCTGCTGCCGCTGCTGGAAGAGAAAACCGACCGCAAATTCCTTGATAAGGCGTTGAGCGACTACCGCGACGCGCGCAAGGGGCTGGACGACCTCGCCAAACCGAGCGACAAAGCCATTCATCCGCAGTATCTGGCGCAGCAGATCAGCCATTTTGCGGACGACGACGCTATTTTTACCTGCGACGTCGGCACGCCCACCGTCTGGGCGGCGCGCTACCTGAAGATGAACGGCAAACGTCGCCTGCTCGGCTCGTTCAACCACGGCTCGATGGCCAACGCCATGCCGCAGGCGCTGGGGGCAAAAGCGACGGCACCGGAGCGTCAGGTCGTGGCGATGTGCGGCGACGGCGGGTTCAGCATGCTGATGGGGGATTTCCTGTCGGTGGTGCAGATGAAGCTTCCGCTGAAAATCGTGGTCTTTAACAACAGCGTGCTGGGCTTCGTGGCGATGGAGATGAAGGCCGGCGGCTATCTGACAGACGGCACCGAGCTGCACGACACCAACTTTGCCCGCATCGCCGAGGCCTGCGGCATCACCGGCATCCGCGTCGAGAAAGCCTCAGAGGTGGATGAAGCCCTGCAGCGCGCCTTCTCCATCGACGGTCCGGTACTGGTTGACGTCGTCGTCGCCAAAGAAGAGCTGGCGATCCCGCCGCAGATCAAGCTGGAACAGGCCAAAGGTTTTAGCCTCTACATGCTGCGCGCCATCATCAGCGGGCGCGGTGACGAAGTGATCGAACTGGCAAAAACCAACTGGCTCAGGTAAAACGTTTCGCATGACCTCTTAAAATAAAGGGATGTGAAATGATTGATTTGCGTAGTGATACCGTTACCCGCCCGAGCCGCGCCATGCTCGAAGAGATGATGGCCGCCCCGGTCGGGGACGACGTCTACGGCGATGACCCGACGGTCAACGAACTGCAGCGCTATGCGGCAGAGCTGAGCGGCAAGGAGGCCGCGCTGTTCCTGCCGACCGGCACGCAGGCTAACCTGGTGGCACTGCTCAGCCACTGCGAGCGCGGCGAAGAGTATATCGTCGGCCAGGGTGCGCATAACTACCTGTACGAAGCTGGCGGCGCGGCGGTGCTTGGCAGCATCCAGCCGCAGCCGATTGACGCCGCGCCGGACGGCTCCCTGCCGCTGGATAAAGTCGCGGCAAAAATCAAAGCTGACGATATTCACTTCGCCCGCACCCGGCTGCTCAGCCTCGAAAACACCCACAACGGTAAAGTGCTGCCTCGCGAATACCTGAAAGCGGCGTGGGCGTTTACCCGCGAGCGCAACCTCGGCCTGCACGTCGACGGCGCGCGCATCTTTAACGCCGTGGTGGAGTATGGCTGCGAGCTGAAAGAGATAACGCAATATTGCGACTCGTTCACCATTTGCCTCTCAAAAGGGCTGGGCACGCCGGTGGGTTCGCTGCTGGTCGGCAGCGCAGACTACATCAAGCGCGCCAACCGCTGGCGTAAAATGACCGGCGGCGGCATGCGTCAGGCGGGCATTCTGGCGGCTGCGGGACTGTACGCGTTAAAAAATAACGTGGCGCGCCTCAAGGACGATCATGACAACGCCGCGTGGATGGCAACGCAGCTGCGCGAGATCGGCGCGGACGTGATGCGTCACGACACCAACATGCTTTTTGTGCGCGTGGGCGACGAGCACGCCGCTGCGCTGGGTGAGTTTATGAAAGCGCGTGGCGTGCTGATCAACGCCTCCCCGGTCGTGCGCCTGGTGATGCATCTCGACGTGAGCCGCGAACAGCTGGCCGACGTGGTGAAACACTGGCAGGCGTTTTTACAGGGTTAAGGAGTATCACGTGCCGCAACATATTCTGGTGCTTGGCGCCAGCGGATATATCGGTCAGCACCTCACTACTGCATTAAGCCAGCAGGGGTATCAGGTGCGGGCAGCGGCACGCAATACCGAGCGCCTGCAAAAGCTTGGTTTGCCTGGCGTGACCTGTCACAACGTCGATCTCAACTGGCCGAAGGAACTCCCCGCGCTGCTGGAAGGGGTCGACACGCTTTACTACCTGGTCCACAGCATGGGCGAAGGCGGGGATTTTATCGCCCACGAGCGTCAGGTGGCGATGAACGTCCGCGATGCCCTGCTGCAAACCCCGGTTAAGCAGGTGATTTTTTTAAGCTCGCTCCAGGCACCCGAACACGAGCAGTCCGACCATCTGCGCGCCCGCCAACTGACGGCAGACACGCTGCGCGGGGCGAATATTCCCGTCACCGAACTGCGCGCCGGGATCATCGTCGGCGCGGGTTCCGCCGCCTTCGAAGTAATGCGCGATATGGTCTACAACCTGCCGGTGCTGACCCCGCCGCGCTGGGTGCGCTCGCGCACCACGCCGATTGCGCTGGAGAATTTGCTCCACTATCTGGTGGCCCTGCTGGATCACCCGGCAGAGCAACACCGCGTGCTGGAGGCGGCAGGCCCGGAAGTGCTGAGCTATCAGGAGCAGTTCGAACATTTCATGCGCGTCAGCGGACGCCGCCGCTGGCTGATCCCCATTCCCTTCCCGACCCGCTGGATATCGGTGTGGTTTTTGAATGTGATCACCTCGGTTCCCCCGACGACTGCCAAAGCACTGATCCAGGGGCTAAAACACGATCTGCTGGCGGACGATCGCGCGCTGCGCGCCTTAATTCCCCAGGACCTGATCCGCTTTGACGACGCGGTGCGCCATACGCTGAAAGAAGAAGAGAAGCTGGTAAACTCCAGCGACTGGGGCTACGACGCGCAGGCCTTTGCCCGCTGGCGCCCCGAGTACGGCTATTACCCGAAGCAGGCGGGCTGCACGGTAAAAACCTCTGCCAGCCTTCACGCGCTGTGGGAGGTGGTGAACCAGATCGGCGGCAAAGAGCGGTATTTCTTCGGCAATATCCTCTGGCAGACGCGCGGTGCGATGGATCTGCTGGTCGGTCACCGGCTGGCGAAAGGCCGCCCGGCGCATCCGTATCTTAAGCCAGGCGATGCGGTCGACAGCTGGAAGGTGATCGTCGTCGAGCCGGAAAAACAGCTGGCGCTACTGTTCGGCATGAAGGCGCCGGGGCTGGGGCGGCTCTGCTTTACGCTCAAGGACAAAGGCGATCATCGGGAACTGGACGTTCGCGCCTGGTGGCACCCACACGGGATGCCGGGTCTGTTCTACTGGCTGTTTATGATCCCCGCCCATCTGTTTATCTTCCGGGGAATGGCAAAACGCATTGCGCAACTGGCAGAACAAAAGACGAAAATAAGTTAATAAAACCCTCTTTCTTTCACCTTTCCCATTGCAACACATCGTAATTCACGAAAGAATGCGCACGAAATTCTTTTCAACACAGTGGATTGATATGAAGGTACTGGTTACCGGGGCGACCAGCGGCTTAGGCCGAAATGCGGTCGAATTTCTGCGCAACAAGGGCATCAGCGTCAGGGCCACCGGTCGCAACGAAGCGATGGGGAAACTGCTGCAAAAAATGGGCGCGGAGTTCGTCCATGCCGACCTGACGGAGCTGGTCTCCTCGCAGGCGAAGGTGATGCTCGCCGGTATCGACACGCTGTGGCACTGCTCCAGTTTTACCTCCCCGTGGGGAACCCAGGAAGCCTTCGATCTCGCCAACGTGCGCGCCACGCGTCGTCTGGGCGAATGGGCCGTCGCCTGGGGCGTGCGTAACTTTATCCATATATCCTCCCCGTCGCTCTATTTTGATTATCACCACCATCGCGACGTGCAGGAAGATTTCCGCCCTGCTCGCTTTGCCTGCGAGTTTGCCCGCAGCAAGGCGGCCAGCGAAGAGGTGATCGATCTGCTGGCGCAGTCAAACCCGCATACCCGTTTTACCGTCCTGCGCCCGCAGAGCCTCTTCGGACCGCACGACAAAGTGTTTATTCCGCGTCTGGCGCAGATGATGCACCACTACGGCAGCGTGCTGCTGCCGCGCGGCGGCGATGCGCTGGTGGACATGACCTATTACGAAAATGCCGTCCACGCCATGTGGCTGGCAAGCCAACCGGACTGCGATAAGCTTATCTCCGGTCGCGCCTATAACATCACCAACGGTGAACCGTGCACGTTGCGCAGCATTGTGCAGCGGCTGATTGATGAACTGCAGATCGACTGCCGTATCCGTTCCGTGCCCTACCCGATGCTGGACATGATCGCCCGCAGCATGGAGCGTTTTGGCAGTAAATCCGCCAAAGAGCCCGCGCTGACGCACTACGGCGTATCGAAGCTTAACTTTGATTTTACGCTGGATATCACGCGCGCGGAGACTGAGCTGGGGTATAAGCCGATTGTGACGCTGGATGAAGGCATTGTGCGCACGGCGGCGTGGTTACGGGATCACGGGAAGTTGCACCGCTAGCCTTTTTGCCCGGTGGCGGCTTCGCCTTACCGGGCCTACATCCCCTCGCGCCTCCGGGGAGAGGGGAAAGTGCAAATACTAAAACGGCAACCTTTCGGTTGCCGTTTGCTTTTACAGAGCCGTCCAGGCATCAGCCCATGCCAGACCTGCGCCTGGTTCATAGTATGCCGGGGAGTTGTTACACCAGCCGCTGTACGGGAACGGTTTGCACTGGAACAGTTTACCGTGGTTGTTCACGATATCACCTGCGTTGTACTTGCTGTTCGCGCTCCACGCCTGGTAAGTACCTTCGTCACCTGATGGCGTTGCCGCTTTCGCTTTCACGTTCAGCAGGTAAGTGGTGGTATTGCTCAGCTCGCCATCGCTGACGGTCAGGCTGATTTCAATCTGCTGCGCCGTTGCGGACTCAGGCGCCTTGAAGGTCACCACCGCTTTATCTTCGCCGGTCACAGTCTGGCCATCCTGAGAATGCCAGGTGTAGGTCAGCTTGTTGCCGTCCGCGTCGGTAGAGCCTTCCGCGCTCAGAGAAACCTGTGCGCCCGCTTCAACGGCACCGATTGGACCCGCAATCTGCGCAACCGGCGCGTGGTTCACCGCAACAGGTTCAGCCGGGGTTTCATCCGGCGTTGGCGCTGGAGCTGGTGCCGGCGTTTCATCTTCTGAAGGCGTTGGCGCTGGCGTTACCGGGGTTTCGTCCGGCGTTACGGCAGAGCCGTCATCGTTCACGATATTGACGTTATAGAACTTCTGCACGCACTTGGTATAGTCGCCGTCTTTGAACGCGCTGAACGGCGTCTGGTAGCCCACGAGCTGGCACGAGTAGGTCTTACCGTCTGGCGTATCCGCGCTCCATCCCCAGTCCTGCTCCCAGTAGATCTTCAGGGCGCCGGCACCGTATTCGTCGAACTGCTTCATGTTGGCGCAGCCCAGCACTTCATTGGCCGGAACAGGCACTTTCAGGTAGTTCGCGAACTCTTTGTAGTACTTGATACGGTTCTGAGACTGAGCAATTTCAGTCGGGCCGCCGCACTCTACGCCGCCGTTGATGATCTGGGTGGTCACACCGAAGCCAGGGACCAGACCGTTGGCTTTATCATGATCGTTCGGCTGCCACGTGCCGTCGATAACCTGCAGCATGCTTGGTTTTGGCGGCTGCGGGTAGGCGAAGAAGAAGATCGCGCTCGCCAGGTTCAGCCAGGTATCCGCCACCAGCTCAGGTTTATCCAGCAGGGTACGCACGTCGCCGTACATTGCTTCGGAGAACGGACCGTAGTTGTAGTTGTAGGACAGCTGCTTCGCGCCGCGACCGAAGTAGCTCAGGAAGTCGCCGTCTTTATCCTTACCGCACGGCCAGGTCTGGCCCTGCCATACTTTCGGGTCACATTCGCCGTTATAGCCGCCCTTCTGCCCTTCGCTCCAGCCCATTTCACGCACGTGGACCAGCGCCTGACGCCACTCGGCTTCCGGACGCCAGCTTTCGTGGCCGCCGGTTTCCTGGGCAAAGTGGGCAAACATGGTGGCCAGCTCTTTGCGGCAAATCGCATCGCTGTCGCGACCGTCGTTATAGGTCTTACACAGCGCCGGGAATTTACCTACGGCTTTCAGGAAGTTGCTGTAGGTATAGGCCTGAGCGCGCAGCGGGAAGAGATAATCCCAGTCGCTGGCCTTCACGATCCCTTCCACGCGCTTAACGTTGTCCGGGTTCGCCGCACGGCCTGGCTCAATCATTTCGACCTGCGCGTTATCAAGGGTCTGAATCGTCTCTTTAACGGAGGTCATCAGCGGGAAGTTAGTGAGCTCCTGCTCTTTCTTCGCCAGATCGCTGGCTTTCATGGTGTACGGCTCGCCGGTGGTCGCCTGCAAAGAGGCAGCCTGCGCCATAAAAGGTGCAACGCAAGCACCAGCAACAAGTACACTCAGTAACGTCCTTTTGTTCATTTCAATATTCCTGTTTCGTTAAGATTAAAAAAAGAATCCCGGTTTATGTATTAATCCATTAATAAATAAACCACAGACAGCTGTTTTCACTTTTCGAAGAACACCAAAAGGAATTCTTCAAAAAATAAAAAACGTTAATAACGCGCTGCTAATTTCAATTCCTGATATTTTTTCCAGACTTTGTGGGCATACATCATACGCTGCGGATAATTCTCTTTTTTCAACCCGGCGTTATAAGCTCCCACCGCTTCCCAGTTATAGCCGTAGACCTTAATCATGTTTGAGAGAATTGACGCTCCCACCATAATTGAGGTACAGGGTTCGGCCATCAACTGATATTCATCAATGCCTTTGCTCTCAAGCTCCGTAAAGTGCGAGCTGTTTATTTGCATTAATCCCACATCGCGAGTGCCATCGTGGTTTTGCCCAACCGCATACGGGTTCATCCCGGATTCAACGTTAGCAATGGCATACAGTAAATAAGGATCGACATGATAATAATGTGCAGCTCTGTCCCAACAATTTGCCAGTGCGCTTTGGCTTATTATCAATAACAATAATATTAACTTTTTCATTTTTACCTGCTGACATTTGCGGTTATTTCTCCTGGCCAACATCCTGTAAAATGAAGTTTGAATTGCTCCCCCCAATAAGGGGGGAGCATTTATTGGGCTAGATTATTTGCAGTCTGTTGCTGCGCCTTCTTTTACCCATACGTCGCTGTTAGCCGGGTTATCACCACGGGTCCACCATTTGGCACGGTAAACGCTGCCCTGGTAAGTGGTGGTATCACCGCCGTTATAGACCAGGTCAGAACGCCAGTTCATCTTCACGTTGCTCACCAGTTCCCATGCATCCACACCGAAGCCAGGCTGGTTGCCCTGCGTCCAGTACTTCGCTTTCCACACCAGATGGTCGAAGCTTACGGTATCGCCATTGTTGTAGATTTTGCTGGCATCCCACGCAGCATATTTGCTGGCGTTAGCATCGACAGGCGCATCGCAGCTACCGGTTGCAGAACCTTCGTCAGATGGCGGAGTCACATCATCAGCCGGAGGGGTCACATCGTCAGCTGGTGGGGTCACATCGTCAGCCGGAGGAGTCACCTCATCAGCCGGTGGCGTTACGTCAGCCGGTTTAGGATTCACAGTCACCTGCACGTTAGACTGCACGCTGGTTTTACCATCCGTCACAACAACGCTCAGCGTGTAAGAAGAGGTATTGTTCACCTCTGGCGCAGTGATGCGAACGTTAGCAGTATCGGTACCCGTTGCGTTCATATCAGCCGGTACGCTCCAGCTGTAGGTCAGCGCATCGCCATCAGGATCGGAGGCTTGTGCATGCAGAGAAATCGCTTCACCGGATTCAACGGTAACGGATTCCATGGCATTGATCACCGGAGCCTGGTTGGCCTTAGGCGCTTTGTTCACTACCTGTACGTCGATAGCGTTGCTCAACCCTTTCGCGTCGGTCACGGTCAGGCGGAACACCAGGTTCTGATCGCTGGTCACGGCCGGTACGCTGAAGCTGGCTTTCGCTTTGGTGCTGTTCGCCAGGGTCACGGTGGCGCCGGAAACCTGCGTCCATTTATAGGTCAGCGCATCGCCGTCCTGGTCGCTGGAGGCTGAGCCGTCGAGCGTGACAGTCGCCGGGCCCGTTACCGTCATGTCGGTTGCAGAAGCGACCGGCGCATGGTTGGTTACAACCGGCTCAACAGGCGTAGAGCTGCCGCCCAGCAGACTTTCGTTCATGGCATTCAGGATATCGCCGTTATCGGATTCGATAGACCATGCGAACAAACCACCCAGGTTTTTGCTCAGCACGTATTTGCCTTTCGCATTGACGGAACGGGCGTTATCGTATGTCACCAGCTCACCGGTGGATTTGTTGAACACGTACGGCGCTTCTGCTGCTTCGTCGTATTTGTATTCCCAGCCTGGTTTGCCCAGCATCTGGTTTACAATCTGACGGTAGTCAACAATACCGTTTTCCCATGTCCCTTTGATTGGACCTGTCGCGGTACCGGTGAATGGATTGTCACCCGTGTAACCGTGAACGCCGGTCCAGCCGCGGCCATACATGCCCGCACCGACGACGATCTTGCCAGGCTGAACGCCCTGCGCCAGCATCTCTTTCACTGCGTTATCGGTGGTGTAGTTGGTATCTGGTTTCCAGGACGCACCGTACAGCGCGGTCTGGTGACCCAAATCGGTATTACTCCACGCACCGTAGAAGTCGTAGCTCATCAGGAAGATATGGTCGATGTACTGCTGCGCGGTGTTGTAGTCCACGTCTTCGATCTTATCTTTACCTGCACCGATTGCCGTGGTCAGCTCGTAGGTACGGCCAGTTTCCGCAGACAGCTCGTTCAGCATCTGACGCAGGTCATGCATCAGCGCGGTGTAAGTCGCTTTGTCGGTCTGCGGGTTACCCAGCTTGGCGTTCTCACCGCCGCCGCCCGGGAATTCCCAGTCGATATCCACACCGTCGAATACTTTCCAGGTGGTCAGGAAGTCTTTAACGGACGCAACGAAGCGGTCACGCAGCACTTTGTTATCCATCTGATAGAACGGGTCAGACAGAGTCCAGCCGCCTACGGATGGCAGGATTTTCAGATCAGGATGGGCTTTTTTCATCGCCATCAGCTGGCCGTAGTTGCCTTTGTACGGGTCGTCCCAGTTGCTTACGCCCTGCTGAGGTTTTTGCAGCGCAGCCCACGGGTCGTGGATCGCCACGGTGTAGTCCTGGCGGCCCTGACAGGCGCGTTTCAGAGACTCCAGCGCGCCGGAGGATTTGGCGCTGTCGTTAATGCCGTCGCCGCCACAGATTGGAATGAAGCCGTACAGCAGGTGGTTAATGTTCGCGACAGGAATTTTGTCTGCCGAGAAGTTACGGTCGTACACGCCCCACTCAGGGAAGTAAGCGCCAACCACTTTATCGGTGTGCTGCGCGAACGCTTTGTTGTTTTCCAGCAGCGGGGTGTTCAGAGGAAGCAGGTGGCTACCGTCGGTGTCCGCCACGATGATCAGCTTGCTGGCGCTCTTGGTGCAGCCGCTGTCGTTACACAGCTCGACCTGCTCCTGATAGCGTCCGCCTTTCTTCACTTTAAAGGTCGCAGAGCCTGCGGCACTACCCGCACCGGTCCAGACGGTCTTGCCGTCCAGCAAAACTTTTGCAGACGTTGGGGCATCGCCGCTCCAGACGTTCCACTCCACCTTCACGTCAACGCCATCTTTATGCACTTTGATGAGGTTGTTGTAGTCCTGTGCCGCCTGATCCACCTCTACCAGCGCAAACTTATCATTGCCTGATGTAATTGACGGTGTACCCGGCGCCGCTGCAAATACTGAGCTTGTTGCGGCTGCAACAAAAAGCGCCAGATATTTAGGCTTCATAAATTTCATTTTTTATTTCCTGATAAATTTATTCGTAACGTAATAATCCATGTCTTCCTTGAGAGCATGGAGTCTATTTGCGTAATGCGTATTTAACCAACCTGAAAACCGTGACAAAAAACGTCTTGCTGCGTTGTATTCCTCCATAAAAAGATACAAGCCCAAATTCCGTGTAGCTTATATCTTTTACGATACACTGAGCGCAAAGAGACATCCTTCTCTTCCACCGTCAAAAAAACTTATAAAAAAACTTGACCTGTATATTTAAAATATGAAAGCAAACTGCTGTCCAATAAACACGACTATTCCAGCAAATGACAGATAGGGTCCGAAAGAAATAGTGAGGTTATTTTTATTTAAATTATTTAACGCGAAATAGCCCGCGATACCGCTCAACGCTGCGGCAAGTTCAATTGAAGGCAGCGCCTGCCAGCCGCACCAGGCACCTAAGGCCGCCAGCAGCTTAAAATCGCCGTAGCCCAGTCCTTCCCGCCCGGTCAGCAGGCGAAAGGCCCAGTAAAGCAGCCAGAGCGACAGATAGCCCGCTACCGCACCGAACAGCGCGTCCTGCAACGGCAATCTGTGGTCAAATGCATGGAGTAAGAGACCTGCCCACAACAGCGGCTGGGTCAGGCAGTCCGGAAGAAGCTGATGCTGCCAGTCGATTATCGCCAGAGGCAGTAAAAACAGCGCGAGTAACCACAGCGAAAACAACCCCTGAACGTCCGGCATGCACCAGGCCGTAACGCCAAAAAACAGCGCCGAGAAAAATTCGATCAAAAATAACCGCAGCGGGATGGTCGTGCCGCACTGGTGGCAGCGTCCCCGTAATAACAGCCAGCTGACCAGGGGAATATTTTCCCATGCAGCAAGCGTGTGCTGGCACACCGGACAGTGCGAGGCAGGAAAGAGCAGATTGCCGCTTCCCTCTTCATCCATCACAATTCCCGGCAGGCGCTCGGCAACAACGCCAAGAAAACTGCCCATAATCCCGCCCAGGATCGCACTCATTATCGGAAAACTAACCGGGCAGGCCTCCCGGATCAGCGAGAAGGTATTCATGCGTTTTTTGCCCAGGTGAGCTGCACCTGCGCTTTTACATCGCTGAGATGGTCAACCGGCGTGAGGTTTATTTTTTGCAATCTGACGCCGGAGGTCTGATTAATTTCGCGCAGCCAGTTTTTTAATTCATAAACATTTACCCGATTAACCACGAACGATAAAGTTTGTCCCTCCTGGCGCACGTCCGTCAGCGACAGGTTAATTTCATTGGCGCTTTTCTCGACCACTGTGCGTGGATTATCCGTTTTGACTAACTGAACCTGAAGATGATTTTTATCAATTTCATTGCGCATCCAGTTAAGCGTCTCTTTTTGTCTTTTAAGCGTCGATTTACTATTTTGAATCATATTATCCAAAGGGATGACTCCTGCGTAATACACCGCAGCCCCAAGCAGGGCAACGATGCAGAGTTTTAAAATAACTTTCTCCCGGGCGCTGTAGTTCTGGTAGCGTGATTTCAGCTGCGCGATTCGCTCTTTCATTTATGTTTCCCTGCGATCATGGCGGTATAGGGTTCGGTGGTTGAAACAGGCTGTAAGGTAAAATCGAAATTCTCACGGGTCTGGTTAACAAACGCCTGCAACGCGGGCTGGTTTTGCGCGCTGACGCTCAGCGTCAGCGTGTTTTGCTGCGCATCGTATTCCAGCAGATCGATTTCCATCGCAGGCACTGACTGCCGGGCGGCCGCCAGCTCGTCCAGCTGAAGGAAAATCCCCTTACTCTGTTTTTTGACGTTCTGACCAAAGTGATATTTGATATTGGTCTGGTGACGCATGCTGGGGAAATGGTGCTTATACACCTGGAGGATCTCCTCCTGTATCTGGTTTTCCTGCTGCACCAGCATCCAGGCCATCGCAACGCGCGGCCCCAGCAGCAGGCCAACGGACAGCAGGGCCGCAATCGCCACTGCGGCTTTCATGCTTTTCGCGACGCGCCCGTTACCGGCCTTAAGGCTGAATTCACCGTGAAGCAGATTCACGCGACAGGCCTGCCACTGCGGCTGGATCAGCACCAGCGGATGCTGCCAGGGCTGGGCAATGTCGACGTCCACACCAGCAGGCGCTTCGCCGTAACAGCACACCTCCCCCTCTCCGGCCTTCTGCATCAGAAGCGGCAGCAGGCTCGCTTCCATTTCGCTGGCAACATGCGGTGATAAACGTAGCCAGTAGCCGTCGTCCTGAGCGACAAGAGTACTTCCGCCAGCCGTCACGGGCAGCAGCCAGGCATCCGGCAGCACCTGGATCACTTTTAACCCCGCCTCCTGACAGCGGCTTAACCACCCGCGCAGCAGATCGGCGTCTATCGCCACCGCATCAACCTCAGCGCCTTTTTTGTTCAGCACCGTCCAGTGGAGATTATCCACCTCGCCAATCAGCGTCTCTTCCGCCATCCAGGAGAATGCCGTCGCCTGAGAGGCGACTTTCTTCGGCAGCGTAAAATGGCGGAAGATCATGCTGCTGGCGGGCAGCAGCAGACAAACACGGGCCGCCAGTGGGTGGTCCGCCAGCGCGTCCAGGCTCTCCAGCGTCTCAACCTGCTGGCTGCCGGAGACACACCCCATTATTTTCCCGCCCTCGCGGTTATCGGGACGAACAAAAAGTACCTGTTTCATAGCGATCTACTTTTCTTATTCAATCATTCGGTAACGACGTTGCCACGTCACGATCTCACCGGCCTCGTTATTGACCTGAAGCTGGCTAACCACGCGAAGCGTTAATTCATCGGTATTGCCGGTATAGTTCACGCGGAAATACCGGCTGCTGATGGAGAGAAGCTCAGCCACCTGCGGGAGATCGTCTTTCAACTGCGGGAAGGTCTGCTCCAGCGCTTTGCTGAAGGTTTCCATATTTTCCCAGCCGGTTTCTGGACGCGAATCAATCAGGCGAACGGCATCATCTTCCGTTAATTTTCCGGGGAACAGCGCGGCCAGTAAGGCGGCCTGTTCCGGTTTCAGGGTGTTCACATCCACCTTGCTGGCAGAGTCCGGCAGCGCGCAGAGCAGCTTGCTCACCTTCGGGTATGCCGCTACCGGGAACGCGGGCAGCTGTTTGATCTCCGCAATGGTGCGCATCATCTGGTTCGCGGGCTGTCGGGCGGGCACAACGCCCGCCCAGGCATCGCTCTCTGCACCGTCTTTGGCCGTCGTCGCGTCGCCATCGAGATAGTCCACCAGCTGTTGATACACCTCTTCTGCCGTAGTGTGGCTGATGCCGCTTTCCGTCAGGATCTGTTCAACAATCTGCTCGTTGCGCGGTTTTTCCGGCACGGCGGGCGCGTTTTGCCCCTGTGGTATTTTCTCTGCGGCCAGCAGGTTATTAACGTTAAAGCAGTCCTGCGCGTCTTCCACCTGACTGAGCACCGTATAATCTTCGCCCCGCGTCTCCAGCGGCTGGTGCCAGTCGCCTTCCAGGTTCAGAGCCTTGTTTTCACCGGTGGCGTCGGTCTGCAGGCGGTCCTTCACCACCTTCTCCTGCGCCTGCATCGCCCAGCGCAACTGCTGCTGGCTGACCTGATAATGGGTTTTCTGCAGATTGCGACAGAACTGCTGGCTAATTTTGGCGGCCAGCGCCGACATCATGACCAGCAGGATCAGCACCACCAGCAGCGCTACCCCTTTCTGTTTACGTAATGCACTCATGATTTTGCTTCCGGTGCCGGTGCCGCCACCGGCGCAGGCGTGGTCTCTGGCGCAGCGGCGGGCGCTGGCGCCGCCGCTTCAGGCATATCGCCCGGGGTCGTAAAGACCCAGCGCCAGGTATCGCCATTTTCCATGGTCAGCGTCAGCTCCACGCCGTCCGGCAGATGCGCCGGGTCGCTCCAGCTTTTCTGCCAGCCCTGACGATAAAAACGCCACTGCAGGGATTTCACCTCGCTGACAATCGGCACTTCATCGGGCTTCGCGTCCACCGGGCCATCAATCACCGGCCAGACGTCGCGATACAGACGCCCCTCTTCCAGGCGCCAGCGCACACGCTCCAGCTGGATCGTTCCGCTCACGCCATTCAGCGTGGTCAGCTCAAGCGCATCATCCACCTGACGAAACAGATCCGGCTCGTTACGCGGGGCGCGCGCCTGCAGCTGGTAGAAATCGCGCTCCATCAGATTCCAGGCCCGCTGCAGCTGATTGAGCTTCGCGGCGCTGGCGTCGGTTGCCGAACTGGTGCGCATTGCGCCGTCCAGAATTTGCCAGGCCAGGGTGCTGATCACCGCGAAAATGGTCAGGGCAATCATGATCTCCAGCAGGGTAAACCCGCGCTGGCGTCGCGTTTTTTTCACTTGCTCTCTCCCGGCGGAACGATCTGCAAAGCGATAACCGGCTGGCTGTCGTCCCCTTCCGCGTAGACGCGAATGGCGTTCGCCCAGCCGTTGTCGGCGGTTTTCACCCGCTGCTTGCGCCAGTTCCAGCTGCGCCCGCCCATGATTTCCGTCCCCTGCGCCTCGGCGTCCGGGAAGTCGGTTTTCGTGAGCTGCGCTTCCGCCAGCTGATTTTCCGCCACCCAGCTGGCCTGCAGCGTGTCGGCCAGGCCGTGAGTGAAACGCACGTTCAGGGAGACGGAGTTCATCAGCGCCAGCGCGGCGGTGGAGAAGATCACCAGCGCGACCATCACCTCCAGCAGCGTCATCCCCTTTTGCTTTTTGCCGTTAGCCATCGTTCTCTACCGATACAGGCGCAGCGCCTTGCGACACCACGCGGAAATGGTGCTGTTTGTCATAGCTTTGCAGCGTCAGCGTGAAGCGGCTGATTTCGCCGTCCGGTAAAAAGAGCACCTGCGGATCGGCGCTTACCGTGGCGGCAAGGCGCTGGGGCGAGAGCGAAACGTGCATCTCTTCCGGGAAATCGCCTTTGGTGGTAATACGCCCGGCGGATAACGGCACCCAGTGACGTTCGCCGTTTTTATCCTCGAGCGTCACCAGCTGATAATTATCCGTCGTGATGACCAGCCCGACGATATTTCCGTCCATCACCGCACGGTCTGAACCATAATCAACGAGGGCTTTTAATTGCTGGCCAAATATATCCGCACCGCTGCGTGAAGGTATTGTTGACACCACCATCATGGCGCAGCTGGCAAATATCACCAGCGCCAGAATAATTTCCAGCAACGTAAAGCCGCGTTGTTTATTCATTATTTCTCTTTCTTATCCAGAGACCAGTTCGTAATATCATCGGCGGTATTGGCTTCACCGTCCGGACCGGCGGAGAAGACGTCGACCGCGCCGTGTTCGCCCGGGCTAACCAGAATATAATCTCCGCCCCACGGGTCCTGCGGCAGGCGACGGATATAGCCATCAGCACGGTAGCCGTTTGGGATTGGCGCGATTTCAGGCTTGGTGACCAGCGCCTGTAAACCCTGCTCGGTTGTCGGGTAGCGGTGGTTATCCAGCTTATACATATCCAGCGAACCTTCGAGCGCGACAATATCGCTGGTTGCTTTTTGCGTATCTGCTTTTTCTTTATTGCCCATTAAGTTTGGCACCACCATGCTCGCCAGTACGCCGAGAATAACAATGACCACCATTAATTCGAGCAAGGTGAAACCCGCCTGACGCGCCAGGTTTTTACGTTTTAAAGCCATGATTTAACCTACCATATTATTAAGTTGCAGAAGCGGTTGTAATATTGACAGCACGATGAATAAAACAATCGTCGCCATGGATACCACCAGCGCCGGTTCAAATACCGACAGCGTTAATGTAATTCGATGCTGCAATGCCGATTCCTGGTTTTCCGCCGCGCGGTCCATTAAATTGCCTAATTCCCCGCTCTCTTCGCCGGAGGCAATCATATACAGCATGGTTGGCGGGAATAATTTCGCCTGTTCCAGCGCGGCATAGAGCGATGCCCCCTGACGCACGGTATCCGCCGCCTGCTCCAGCACCTGCCGGGCGTAGAGGTTTTCGATACCGTCCATCGCGATGTACATCCCCTCCAGCAGCGGCACGCTGCTGGCCTGCAAAATGCTCAGGGTGCGGATATAGCGGGCGCTGTTGATGGCGCATACCAGCTTTTTGATCGGCGAGCCGTTCACCAGCCAGCTGTGCCAGCGAAAACGGTTTTTGGCGTTTCTCAGCCAGGTCTTAAAGCCGACAAACCCGCCGCCGAGGATCCCCACGATGTAGATCCCGTACGCCTGCAGAAAATCACTCACCGCAATCAGCGTGCGGGTGGTGATCGGCAGCTGCTGCTTCATGTGGGTGAACTGCTCGATCACCTGCGGCACCACCGCCACCAGCAGAATGCTGATGACCGCGATGGCGACCACGGTCAGGGTAATCGGGTAGACCATCGCCTGCGTCAGCTTGCTTTTCATCTTCTGGCGCTGCTCGTTGTACTCCGCCAGCTTCTCCAGCACGTCGCCCAGGTGGCCGGTTTTTTCGCCGGCCATCACCAGGGTGCAGTAGAGCTTGTCGAAGGTGCGCGGGAACTGGCTAAACGCGTCGAACAGCGTGTGGCCTTCCACTACTTTCTCGCGGATCTCCACCACCATCGCCGCCAGCTTTTTGTCCTCCGTCTGCTTCGAGATAGCCTTCAGGGCGCTCTCCAGCGGCAGCGCGGCGTTGACCAGCGTCGAAAGCTGGCGGGTAAACATCGACAGCACCGGCGTGGAGAGCTTTGCGCCGGTTTTCGCTTTACCGGACGCCGCCGCCTCGCGGGTTTCGTTGATGCTGACGGGCATCAGCTTTTGCTCGCGAAGCCACTGGCGAACCTGCTTTTGCCCCTCGGCCTGCAGCGTGCCGCGCTGGGTTTTCCCCGCGCCGTCCGTTGCGGTCCAGGCGTAGAAGGCCATTACGCATCCCCCCCACGCTCGGCGGTGACGCGCATCACCTCTTCCAGCGAGGTCACGCCGCTAATCACCTTCAGCAGCCCGTTTTCACGCAGGCTGTAAGCCTGCTTAAAGAGCTGCGTCTCGATGGACATTTCGTCCTTATCTTCATGAATGGCGCGGCGCATGGTGCTGTCCACCACCAGGAACTCATGAATACCGGCCCGGCCCTGATAGCCGCTCTGGCGGCAGTGTTCACAGCCCACCGCGCGGTAGATTGCTTTTGGCGGCGCGTCCATAAAGCTGAACAGCGCTTTTTCATTGGCATCCAGCGGACTGGTGGTCCGGCAGTGCGTACACAGCCGACGCACCAGACGCTGGGCAATGACACCGAGCAACGATGAACCGATTAAAAAGGATTCCAGCCCCATATCCCGCAGGCGGGTGATCGCCCCTGCGGCGCTGTTGGTGTGCAGCGTAGACATGACCAGGTGACCGGTAAGCGACGCCTGCACCGCAATTTGCGCGGTCTCACCGTCACGAATTTCCCCGATCATCACCACGTCCGGGTCCTGACGCAGAATGGCGCGCAGCCCGCGGGCAAAGGTCATGTCCACGCGCGGGTTAACCTGCGTCTGCCCCACCCCTTCCAGCTCGTATTCAATCGGGTCTTCTACGGTCAGAATGTTGCGTTCGTGACCGTTCAGCGCCGAAAGAATGGCGTACAGGGTGGTACTTTTACCGGAGCCTGTCGGCCCGGTGACCAGGATAATGCCGTGCGGGCGGTCAATCAGCCCTTTCAGCTTCTCCAGCTCTTCATCAATCAGGCCCAGCTTATTGATGTCAGGCTTAAGATTGCTTTTATCGAGCAGACGCATCACCACGCGCTCGCCGTACTGGGACGGAATGGTCGAGACGCGCACGTCGATCGCCTTGCGGCCAATGCGCAGGGAGATACGGCCATCCTGCGGCAGGCGCTTCTCGGCGATGTCGAGTTTTGACATGACCTTGATGCGCGATACCAGCAGTGGCGCGAGCTTGCGCGCAGGCTGCAGCACCGGGCGCAGCACGCCGTCAACGCGGAAGCGAATGCTCAGCGTGCGCTCGAAGGTTTCGATATGAATATCCGACGCGCCGTCCTTCACCGCCTCGCCGAGAATGGCGTTGATCAGGCGGATCACCGGCGAGTTTTCGTCGTTATCGAGCAGATCTTCGTTATCCGGGATCTCCTCGGTTAACGCCATCAGGTCGATATCGGCGTCCATATCGTCCACCAGCTGCTGCGAGACGCCGCTGCTCTGCTGCCAGATTTTGGCCAGCATCTCGTCAAACGCTTCCGGCGTGAGGGTGACCGGGACGAACGCGCGTCCCAGCACCCGGCGCACTTCCAGCAGTGCAAATGCCGGGGTGTCATCACGGATATAGACGTCATTGTTATAAAATAAAACGCCGTTATCTTTTGCGTAGCTGCTGCTACACAGTGTTTTACTCAGTTCGTCCACGTTGCCCCTCCGCCTTACTCTTTAAACGGATTGCGTGTCGCGCTGGTTTTCACCGGTGCGGCATGGGTGGCCGTCTTAGTGTCGGCAGACGGAAACGCGGGCAGAATGGCGTTATCCGCTGGCTCAATAATGCCGAGCTTTTTCTCCTCCACGCGCTGCATCTGGCGAACGCGGATCTGGTCATATTTCTCTTTCGACGCGGCGCTGTAGTTGTCGTCGTCACGCAGGACGGTGGTATGGATAAACACCATCAGGTTGCGTTTCGACGTGTCCTGCGAGGTGTAGCGGAACAGCTGGCCCACCAGCGGGATATCGCCGAGCAGCGGCACTTTGGAAACCGACTGCTTGGTGACGTTTTCCATCAGGCCGCCGAGCACCACCGTCTGGCCACTGTGGACCATCACTTCGTTATTGATGGTGCGAGTGTTGAAGGTTGGGCCGAGGCTGGCGTCTTCCGTCGCGCTGTTGTCAACGCTGGAAACTTCCTGCTCAATCTTCAGGTGGATCATGTCACCGTCGTTAATCTGCGGCACAATTTTCAGCTTGGTACCGACGGTCTTACGCTCAACGGAGTTAAAGACGTTGTCGCCGCTGGTGGTCTGCGAACCGGCAAGGACCGGCACGTCCTGGCCCACGTTAAACGACGCTTCTTTGTTATCCAGCGTGACCACGCTCGGCGTGGAGAGAATGTCGTTTTTACCGTCGGTGGAGAGCGCGGTCATCAGGGCGCCGAAGTCGCCGTTGAAGAAACCGGTCGCCAGGCCAGTGAAGCTTGCCTCCTTCATGGTGCCGTTTTTAATCTGGCTGATAGGCAGGCCGGTTGAGCCGAACTGCACGCCGCCGTGCTTGCTGGTCCACTGCACGCCGAGATCCAGGCCGTTACCGTCCTGCACTTCAGCAATGATCGCTTCCACCAGTACCTGCGGACGGCGAATGTCGAGCTTGTCGATCACCTTCTCCAGGGAGTTCATCACGTTAGGCTGCGCGGTGATCACCAGCGCGTTCGTTGACTCGTCGGCGCTAATATTCAGATCGCTGGCCGACGTGGCGGTTTTCGACTTCGGCGCACCCGCCTTGTCTTTCAGCTGCTCGCCAATACCGGTCAGCACCGGAACCACTTTGGTGGCGCTGGCGTATTTGAGGTAGAAGACGCGGGTATTCCCCTCGTTGTTCTGCTCGCGATCCAGCTGATGGATCAGGGAACGGGTGCGCATGCGCGCATCTTCCGAACCGCTGATCACCAGGCTGTTGGTCTCGTCATCCGCTACCACCTTGGTGGCGAGCTGCGGCGCGTTCTGCCCCTTCTGCTCTTCGTTGTTGAGGTTGTTCAACATGTCGGAGAGCTCTTTGGCGGACGCAAAGCGCAGCGGTACGATTTCGCGACGCTGAATGCCGTCTCTGTCGACGCGCTGCACCAGATCCACCAGGCGGTTCACCACCGAGGCTTTCCCGGTTAACAGCAGGACGTTCGACGGCTCAAAATGCACCACGTTACCGATACCGGTGGCATCGTTCAGCTGGCGCAGCAGCGGGGCCAGCTCACGCACCGGCACGTTTTCCATGCGCACGACGCGGGTGATGATCTCATCGCCTTTGCCCGGATTTTTGCTGTCGGCCAGCGGGGCCCCGGCGGTGCGGGCTACGCTTGAGCGCACCACTTTGACCATGCCGTTGTCCATCGGGATCACCGACAGACCGTACAGGTCCAGCACGCTCAGGAAGAACTGGTAATACTCATCTTCCGTCAGCACGTTATAGGTTCTCACCGACACCGTGCCCTGAACGGACGGGTCGACGAGAATGGTTTTGTTAAGATTGCGGCCTACCGTATCGATAAACTCGCGGATATCGGTATTTTTAAAGCTCGCGCTAAAGTTGGCTGCAAGCAGCGAACTGGAATATAACGACAATGCGGTCAGCGCCACGCACGCCCAAGGAAATTTCTTCATGTCTGTACACTTGTTAATTGTTTAGAACATTAACCCGAATATTTTCAAGGTGAGCGTGACGTCTGACGACGACCTCCGCTTCTTTCATTTTCGACCAGTTGGCAATAATACTTTTTGCCTTTGCTTCATCGGTCATATCGACAGAGTTGACTTTCACAGCCACGTCGCCCTTTTCCAGCCCGGAATGGCTGAAGAACGCTGAGGCATTCCTTGGATTGATGTTGTAGCCTTCCAGTTGGCCTTTTTCGATTACCGGTTTTAACACCAGATAATCATCCAGATGCACGCTTTCCGCGCCTGCATCTTTCGTCGATTTGGTTACCGGGCCGCTGTCAACGCCGCCCTTAAAATAGTCAGGCTTATTTAATGCCAGTACCTGCGTAGCACCTTCATAATTAACCACCACATTGTCTTTGTTAATTTCCTGAATAAAGGCATCGTTAAAACCGGTCAGCGGCTCGCCTTCGCGATAGCTGCGCTGGCCTGCCGAGGTTTTAATCACCGCAAAGGAGAGCCAGGCATCGTCACTGCTGACAATTCCTTCAATTTCCGCTGCCAGCGGGGCTTTCGCGGCAGCCGGTAAGTTATCCTGACGCACCGCAGCCGTGAACAGAGTAAATGTCTTTTCTTCACGACGATTTTTCAGCGGCTGTTCATCAGATTTAGCCAACTTATTCGTAACTTTTTTATAATCTTTAAACGTCAGATAGCCTTGCTGGCCGCAAAAAATTAACAGCACAAACATAATACAAGGCGTTATCCACCGTGACAGAAATGAGAACCTCATTTTTCATCTGGCCTTTAGCAAAGCGGAAATAAGCAGCGTCGGGCTGCGCCAATATGTGTGAAAAATAGTAATTAACTGCCGTAAATACGACCATCGACTTCGCCATTAACTTTAATAAAAAAAACTATTGACCAAATAAAATCGGGATGTTAGGTCATTGCAACTGGATATTTTTACCCTGTGCGCAAATTGACCACCCTGTGGCGTTGCTTTACTTTCTCGTCCTGTTGCTATTCCTAATCAGAGACGGTAAGTCGTTATGTATCAGAGCCACTTTAAATTTAAACAACCGCCATTCAGAACAATCACGGGTTTCTCCGGCGATTTTCTGGTGCCTTATCATCAGGACGTATTCAACCTGCTGAAAGAGAAAAGCCAGGTGGCGGGAATTATCGGGCTCTTTTGTAACGACGCACCGCTGCTGGGCCACTTCAGCGATGCGCTGAAGGCCAGCCTTCCTGGCGCCATTGCCATCAACGCGTTTCCTAAGCTGAGTGCCAGTAGCCTGCTGTACAAGCTCAACCCGGGAACGAAAGAGAGCAAGAGCCGCATTCAGGCGGTGGATGCCGTGCTGCATCAGTGGCAGGGCGGAAAAAACCGCAGCAAAACCCTGGTCATCCGTCACGCGGAAGCGATGAAGGAGAACTGCCGTGAGGTGCTGGGGATGTTGCTTACGCGTGCTCAGGAGCTGGAGTTCCGTCTGTCCATCGTGCTGATGGGCAGCGCGGATCAGGAAGCCGCCCTCTTACACCCATCTGAACTTCGCGAATATGCCCATACCCGTCATACATTGCGTCCCCTGACCTGCCGGGAATTTCTCAGCTATGTGCAGGCGCAGTGTGAAGAACACGGGTGCGAGAATTCGCCGCTAACCCCGGCGCGCGTGCGCAAGATGCACGCGCTGACCAAAGGCAACATCAGCAAACTGAATGAACTGGCGCACCTGTCAATGCTCGCGGCCTGGACCGAACGTGCAGCGCAGGTCAGCCCGCGTCATTTACGCCTGGCGGCAGGCGAGATCCTCCCGGCAAAAAAACACGGTAAGCGCCTGGCGACCGTGGGATTGTTCGCCTCGGTTCTGTTCGCCGCCTGCGGATGGTATTTAACCGCCTCAATCAATGCAAAACTGCCGATTCAGCTTCCCGTACCGGCGAGCTGGAAACAGCAGAAGTCAAAAGCCGACGCGCCTGTCGTGCCGGTTATCGACAATGAAGTGGTTAATCAGCCGGATGCGATGCATCAGCTGTACCTGATGTGGGGGTATGACGCCTCCGCGGATGATGCGCTGTGTCAGAACGCCGGGAAGGTCAATCTGATGTGTAAACAGGGTAACGCGTCACCGGATACGCTGGCACAGGAGGGTTATCCGTGGGTCAGTGAACTCAAAACCGGTAACCATCTTAACTACGCTGTTGTCGCCCGCGTAGGCGATGACTCGATGGATCTGCTGATGAATAACCGCACCTGGCAGGTGAGCCGCAGCTGGTTTAACCAGCATGCCACCGGTAACTTTACCCAGCTGCATCGCCTGACGCCGGAAGGCAAAGATGCCATCAGCGCCGCCAGCGATGCGAAAGACATGGGCTGGCTGGATCAGGCGCTGAGTCTGGCTCTTGGCCAGCCTGAAACCCATGCTCAGACCTGGACGGCTGAGATGATGAAACGCACCCGCGAGTTCCAGCAAAAAATGCATCTGCATGTGGATGGTATTCCAGGGGAAGATACGCTGATGCAGTTAATGCGTGAAACCCATACCACGCCGAGCGTGTTGATTCAGGCCACGCATGCCACACCGGACGCCAACACGCAGGAGAAGCATTCCTAATGTCTACCATCTGTCTTGCGGCTCAGCGCAGCTACACCACCGGAGAGGCGGTCTGGTTTTCGTACCGCCTCCCCAGCCTGAGAAAAATTTGTGGTCATACCTTTTTATGGGTATTGGGTTTGTGCGCCCTGGTCATGGCAGGGCTGTACGCGCATATTTACTGGAATTTGCGCCACCCGACCCCTGAACCGGTAAAAGCGAGCGTCGCTAAACCGGAAACGCAGCTTTCCGATATGCATTATGTGTACGTGAGTAAACCGTTCCCGCATCCGCATCCTAAACCGGCGCCGGTACGGG
Organism: Enterobacter cloacae complex sp. P2B; assembly: GCF_014895985.1. Lineage (NCBI taxonomy): Bacteria > Pseudomonadati > Pseudomonadota > Gammaproteobacteria > Enterobacterales > Enterobacteriaceae > Enterobacter > Enterobacter cloacae complex sp. P2B. Next base: position 40,084 of record NZ_JADBQQ010000013.1, read on the forward strand.
AAGAGATGCCGCCCATGCAGGATCTGCCGATAAGCACCGATGATGCTGACTGGCAGCAGGCCCCTGACAGCACCGTGCCGCAGGATGCCGGGCACGATACCTCGCGTGATACCCTGCCGGGAACCGAGGCGCACGAAAACGCCACCGCGTCGTCGGGAAGTGAGGATGCTTCGTTAGCCGAATTGTTTAAGCAGGCGTTGAAAGAACAAGAGCAGGATTATTCTCAAGGCAAAATTCCCGCGCCGCCGGTTGACGAAACGCAGGATCAATCGCAAAGCAGTTTGTTGCATAACGATAACGTCCAGTCTCCTTTGAGTAAAAAAGGAGACCGGCTGGAGTAGTTAATATTTTTCAGGGAGCGTGGTGAGGTTAAGCAGACGACCTTTCTCTACCACAATATATTGACCTTTTTTCAGGTCGGAGAGGATTTTAATAATGGTACTGCGGGCCAGGTTGGTATATTCCTGAATATAGTCATAGATATTAATATCGCGCTGCTGGTGAACAATCAGCTCATTAATTTCGTAGAGGAATTCGCGGACCACAGAATAGGCGCTACGGGCGACCAGAACATCATCGCGTTTGCTCAGCAGGCAGATGTACCAGGAGAGCACTTTGGTCAATTCAGGCCACAGATTTTTCTCGGTCATAAGCTGCGCGAAGGCCTCTTTTTTGATGCTGCGTACCACGGTGTTTGCGCGGACCAGGCCGTACATATGGGCTGACTGATAGAAAATAGCGGACAGGCCAAACACGCACTGTCCGGTGACGGTAAACATGCAGAGTTCGTCTGATTCACGACGGAATTCGACTTCGCCGCTGACGATAATATGAATATACTGAGAGTCAGCAGTGGAAATTTTCTGCCATTTCTTTAAGGTTTTCTCTTCAAAACCTTCCGTGGCAGAAATAATGGCTTCCATTTCAGGTTGTGGACGTAATTTTTTACCGTAAATGCTTAACATTGTTATACCCATTTAAGATTAGATTTATTAGACATAGCATGGCCGCGGCATTAAAACCGAAAACCAACAATCTTTTCCTGATGAAAGGCTCAAGGAGAAAATAAGAACACCTGCCGCCAGCAATATTTTTTTGATTTACTTAGCAAGCTATGTGTCTATCTTAAATCCGGATAATTTTAAGTCAATTTACTAAAAATGAATTGAGTTTGTACTTAAGATTAATCTCAAGCACAAATAAGGGGAAAACGCGCATTCGGGCGCAAACCGAAGGTTTACCCCTGCCCGTATTTCTCTAAAAGGGCTTCTGCAATGGCCATCGTTTCCACATCCGCGACGCCGTTCCATACCTGCGGGCGATAGTGCATCTGGAAGGCGGTGATAACGCGTTGCTGCTGCTGATCCGTGGCGTTGTCCGGCACCTCATAGCCATAGCGCATCAGCAGGTCGAGCAGGGCTGCACGATCTACCTCCTGATAGCGCGGACGACCATTGATATAGAAGTTCACGCGCCCGGCATCGGGCCAGGCCCCAATCCCCTGCTTCGCCAGCGCCTGCCAGGGAAACAGCGGGCCGGGATCGTCCTTACGCTGGGGCGCGATATCAGCATGCGCCACCACGTTCTGCGGTTTAATGTCATACCGGGCGATAATGTCTTTCGCCAGCGGGATAAGCGCCGCGATTTGCGCGGGCTCAAACGGGGCGAAAACTTTCACACCGTCGCGCTTCTGCCAGCCGCGGTTCTCCAGCTCAATGCCGACAGACGTGTCATTGATCCGGTTGGTGCCGCGCCAGAAGCTGATGCCCGCATGCCAGGCCAGCTCGCTCTCCGGCACCAGCTGCCAGATGCGCGGTTTGCCGTCGGGTGCGGGCGGCTTCGCAGGGATGAGATAGTGGGAGCTGACGTTTTTGTCCGTCAGCGTGGCCAGCGAGGTGTCGAAGTCGTCGGCGGTGTAGTGGATCACCAGCACCTTTATGCGCGGGTAGGCCGCCTGCGCCTGATGGCGAGTATCCAGCTCGTAGGCACCTTTATCAACAATGCCTTTTTCCTGGGCGCATCCTGCCAGCAACATCGCCAGCAGGAGCGTTGAAAGCGAGCGCTTCATCGACGGGTTTTCACCGCCGTGCCGCTTACGCTCACCATCAGCATGCTCGAATCTTTGCCGACGGTTTCATAATCAATATCGATTCCTACAACGGCATCTGCTCCCAGCGCTTTGGCCTGCTCGCCCAGCTCCTTAAACGCAATTTCGCGCGCTTTACGCAGCTCTTTTTCGTACGCGCCGGAGCGTCCACCGACGATGTCACGAATCCCGGCAAAGAAATCCCGGAAAATGTTCGCGCCCAGAATCGCTTCGCCGGTGACCACGCCGCAATACTCGGTAATGGTCTGTCCTTCCAGGGTTGGCGTTGTTGAAAACTGCATACTTTCTCTCCTTCTTTAGCGTTCAATGCGTTAGCAACAGCATTATCGGTTCGTTACGCTATGATTGAAAGGATAGTTAATAAATAAGGAAATCAACATGCGCTACTCTGCTTTAACACTTTTAGTGCCCTGCGCGCTGGTGCTCAGCGCCTGTACTACCACGGTCACGCCAGCCTTTAAGGATATCGGTACCCGCAGCGGCCCCTGCATAGACGGCGGCCCGGATACCGTGGCGCAACAGTTCTATGATTACCGCATTCAGCATCGCGGAAATGATCTCACCGCCCTGCGCCCGTACCTGAGCGATAATCTTGCAAAACTGCTCAACGATGCGACTCGCGATCCGCAGCATAACGCCCTGCTGAAATCCGATCCGTTCTCCAGCCGCAGCACGCTGCCGGACAGCGCCGAGGTGGCCAGCGCGTCAACCATCCCGAACACCGATGCGCGGAACATTCCGCTGCGCGTGAAGCTGACCCAGGGAACCCAAACCTGGCAGGACGAAGTGCTGATGATCCGTGAAGGCCAGTGCTGGGCGGTGGACGATGTGCGCTATATCGGCGGCAGCGTTCATGCCCCGGCCGGCACGCTGCGCCAGTCGATTGAGAACCGCTAGATCATTAGTGATAAAAATGTTACCCCCGTAAAATGTCCGGCATTTCACGTGGAATGCCGACATTTATACTCGCCGACCTTGCCGTTCGCTATTTTGTGCTATGTTTAAGAGGAAATGCGGGTTATATTTAACTTTTAACGCAGAAATATTGCATAACTATTCTGTCAACGGTACTATCTGCGGCCTCAATTGCTATAGATTGCCTGGATGAGTAAAGACTGCCCCGATGAGTATTAAACTAAACGGCATTAACTGCTTCTACGGCGCACACCAGGCGCTGTTTGACATCACGCTGAACTGCCCGGAAGGCGAAACGCTGGTTTTACTTGGCCCAAGCGGTGCAGGCAAAAGCTCCCTTCTGCGCGTCCTTAATCTGCTTGAAATGCCCCGTTCCGGTACGCTGGCTATCGCCGGTAACCATTTTGATTTCGCGAAAACCCCGTCAGATAAAGCTATACGCGAACTGCGTCAAAACGTCGGCATGGTCTTCCAGCAATACAATCTCTGGCCGCACCTGACGGTGCTGCAAAACCTGATTGAAGCCCCGTGCCGCGTGCTGGGGTTAAGCAAAGATCAGGCCATCGCGCGTGCTGAAAAGCTGCTGGAGCGTCTGCGCCTTAAGCCCTACAGCGACCGCTATCCGCTGCACCTCTCTGGGGGTCAGCAGCAGCGCGTGGCGATTGCCCGCGCGCTGATGATGGAGCCCGCGGTACTGCTGTTTGATGAGCCGACCGCGGCGCTGGACCCGGAAATCACCGCCCAGATCGTCAGCATCATTCGCGAACTGGCGGAAACCAATATTACGCAGGTCATTGTTACCCACGAAGTGGAAGTGGCGCGTAAAACCGCCAGCCGTGTGGTCTACATGGAAAACGGGTATATCGTTGAGCAAGGTGACGCGAGCTGCTTCGCGAACCCGCAAACCGATGCCTTCAAAAACTATTTATCTCATTGATTGTGTCAGGGGAAATATAATGAAAAAAGTATTACTTGCCGTGCTGCTTGCTGGCGTTACCCTTTCCGCTACCGCAGCCCAGACCATTCGTTTCGCCACGGAAGCCTCCTACCCTCCGTTTGAGTCCATTGATGCGAACAACAAAATTGTTGGCTTCGACGTAGACCTGGCAAACGCCCTGTGTAAAGAGATCGACGCAACCTGTACCTTCAGCAATCAGGCGTTCGACAGCCTGATCCCAAGCCTGAAGTTCCGCCGTATTGACGCCGTCATGGCAGGTATGGACATCACTCCTGAGCGCGAAAAGCAGGTGCTGTTCACCACCCCTTACTACGACAACTCCGCCCTGTTTATTGGTCAGAAAGGTAAATTCACCTCTGTCGATCAGCTGAAAGGCAAGAAAGTCGGCGTGCAGAACGGCACCACGCACCAGAAGTTCATCATGGATAAACATCCGGAAATCACCACCGTTCCGTACGACAGCTACCAGAACGCGAAGCTGGATCTGCAGAATGGCCGTATCGACGGGGTATTTGGTGATACCGCTGTCGTGACCGAGTGGCTGAAAGCCAACGACAAACTGGCGCCAGTGGGCGACAAAGTGACCGATAAGGACTACTTCGGTACCGGTCTGGGGATTGCCGTTCGTCAGGGCAACACCGAGCTGCAGCAGAAATTCAACGCTGCGCTGGAAAAAGTGAAGAAAGACGGCACCTACGAAACCATCTACAAAAAATGGTTCCAGAAGTAATTCCTGATGAATGAAATTTTTCCTTTAGCAAGCGCCGCCGGGATGACCGTCGGCCTTGCCGTTTGCGCACTGATTATCGGCCTGGTGCTGGCAATGTTCTTTGCGGTGTGGGAATCAGCAAAATGGTTCCCCGTCGCCTGGGCGGGCTCCGCGCTGGTCACCGTACTGCGTGGGCTACCGGAAATTCTGGTGGTCCTGTTCATCTATTTCGGCTCCTCACAGCTGCTGCTCACGCTGTCGGACGGCTTCACGATGAATCTCGGCTTTGCGCAGATACCGGTGCAGATGCAGATTGACAACTTTGACGTCAGCCCGTTCCTCTGCGGCGTGATTGCCCTATCCCTGCTCTACTCCGCGTACGCGTCGCAAACCCTGCGCGGTGCGCTGAAAGCGGTACCGCAGGGGCAGTGGGAATCCGGTCAGGCGCTGGGCATGTCGAAAGCAGCGATCTTCTTCCGTCTGGTGATGCCGCAGATGTGGCGCCACGCCCTGCCGGGCCTGGGCAACCAGTGGCTGGTATTGCTGAAAGATACCGCGCTGGTGAGCCTGATCAGCGTGAACGATTTGATGCTGCAAACCAAAAGCATCGCCACCCGTACTCAGGAGCCATTTACCTGGTACATCGTGGCGGCGGCTATCTACCTGGTAATCACGCTGCTCAGTCAGTACATCCTAAAGCGTATTGACCTGCGTGCGACGCGCTTTGAACGGAGACCAGGCTGATGCTTGAATATTTCCCGGAGCTGATGAAAGGGCTGCACACCAGCCTGACGCTGACCGTGGCGTCCATCATTGTGGCGCTGATCCTGGCGCTCATCTTCACCATCATCCTGACGCTGAAAACGCCGGTGCTGGTTTGGATCGTGCGCGGCTACATCACCCTGTTTACCGGTACGCCGCTGCTGGTGCAGATCTTCCTGATATACTACGGTCCGGGCCAGTTCCCGTCACTGCAGGCGTATCCGGTTATCTGGCACCTGCTCTCTGAGCCGTGGCTCTGCGCTCTGATTGCCCTTTCGCTGAACAGCGCGGCCTATACCACCCAGCTGTTTTACGGGGCGATCCGTGCCATCCCGGAAGGACAATGGCAGTCCTGCGGGGCGCTGGGCATGAGCAAAAAAGACACGCTGGCGATTCTGCTGCCGTACGCCTTCAAGCGCGCGCTCTCCTCTTACTCCAACGAAGTGGTGCTGGTGTTCAAAAGTACCTCGCTGGCCTACACCATCACCCTGATGGAAGTGATGGGTCACGGGCAGCTGCTGTACGGGCGCACCTATGACGTGATGGTGTTCGGCGCGGCCGGCGTGGTGTATCTGGTGGTGAACGGTCTGCTGACGCTGATGATGCGACTGATTGAGCGTAAAGCGTTAGCGTTTGAGCGCAGAAATTAATCACGCGAGTGCATAAAACGTAATTATCAGAGCGGATAACCCGATGGCTTATCCGCTTTTTTTTATACCTCATACAATATTTAATCATATTTATTGCATATAAATTCATTAACTGGCATTGTACATCCATGCCGCAGACACGGCGCATAATGACAAGATAGACAGACGGGAGCATTACAATGAAAAAGTTAGTTCTGGCCGCACTACTCGCCACCTTCGCCGCTGGCGCATCCGCTGCTGATAAGATCAATTTTGGCGTTTCGGCCACCTATCCGCCGTTTGAATCGCTGGACGCCAGCAATCAGATCGTCGGTTTCGATATCGACCTGGCGAAAGCCCTGTGCAAGCAGATGCAGGCCGACTGCACCTTTACCAACCATGCCTTCGACAGCCTGATCCCGTCGCTGAAATTCAAGAAATACGATGCGGTGATCTCCGGGATGGACATCACGCCGGAGCGCAGCAAGCAGGTGGCGTTCACCGACCCGTACTACGCCAACTCGGCGGTGGTGATTGCGAAGAAAGGGGCTTATAAATCCTTTGACGAGCTGAAAGGCAAACGCATCGGGATGGAAAATGGCACCACGCACCAGAAATACCTGCAGGACAAACATCCTGAAGTGAAAACCGTGGCCTATGACAGCTACCAGAACGCGATTATCGACCTGAAAAATGGCCGTATCGATGGCGTATTCGGCGACACCGCGGTAGTGAACGAATGGCTGAAAACCAACCCGCAGCTGGGTACGGCAACGGAAAAAGTGACCGATCCGCAGTACTTCGGCACGGGCCTCGGCATCGCGGTACGCCCGGATAACAAAGCCCTGCTGGAAAAACTGAACGGCGCGCTGAAGGCGATTAAAGCAGACGGCACGTACCAGAAAATCAGCGAGCAGTGGTTCCCGCAGTAATCTCTTTTTGCCGGGTGGTCTGGCCTACGGGGGTGGTCTGTAGGCCGGGTAAGCGCAGCGCCACCCGGCAATTTCTCACAGCGGCACAAAGAACCTGAACCGCGCCCCGCTCACGGACTCCATCAGCCTGATCCCGCCGCCGTGCAGCTCCAGCATTCGCTTAACGATTAACAGCCCTAACCCGCCGCGGTTCTCCCGCGATGCCTGGGTATTCAGCGCCGAAGGCCGCTGGAACAGATCGTCGCGCAGCGCGGCATCCACGCCCGTTCCGGAGTCTGCCACTTCGACCTGAAGCCGTTCATTCTCCTGCCAGACCGCCAGACGAATTTCCCCGCCAGTGGGCGTATGACGCATCGCGTTATCGAGGAGGTTGGTCACCACGCGCTCGATCATCGACACATCGGCATTGACCAGCGGCAAGGGGCCCGGCACGTCAATATGCAGATTCACCTCGCGCGTGCGGGCGGTAAGCTCAAACTTCTGCGCCACGTCGGAAATCAGCTCTCCCATCGCGAAACGCTCGCGCTGCGGCTTAATGCCGCCGTGCTCAAGGCGCGCCAGCTCGAAAAGCTGCTGGGAAAGATGTCGTACCTTTTGTCCCTGACGCAGCGCGGTGGCGAGATACTGCTGGTGCTCCTGCGGCGTCAGGGTGGCGGATTTGAGCGACAGGGTTTCAAGATAGCCCAGCAGCGAGGTCAGCGGCGTGCGAAGATCGTGCGAAATGTTGGCGATAAACTCCCGGCGCTGGCGATCGCTGTCGGCCAGCTGGTCCCACTGGCGGGTAATTTTCCGCGCCAGCTCGATGAAACTGTTGCGCAGGAGCGCCACTTCGTCATTGGCCGCGGCATCCGGCGGCTGTGCTGCGAGCAGCCTGATTGCGCTAATGCTGTCCTGCTCCAGGCCGGTGACCTCTTCCGTCAGGCGCTTAACCGGACGCGTTACCCAGTACCAGACCAGCAGACCCGCCAGCAGGCCAAACAGCGCGACCCACAGCAATGACCAGAGCACCGTGCTCCAGAGCGCCTTATGCCAGGCCATTTCCGCCAGCGCGTTCGACTCCTCGCCCTGCAAAATGATGTACAGGTAGCCCTTAAGCTCGCCGTCCTGTCGCAGCGGCGTGGCGCTGAACACTTTTTTATTTTGACTGCGCGGGTCGTCGCCCAGTACCGGTATGGCGGTACCGCTCAGGAAGGTCTGAACCGGTGCCAGGTCGATTTTTTGCCGCTGAATATGGCCGGGCGGTGCGGCATCGGCCAGGATTTCGCCGTCCGGCGAGATAACGTACAGTTCAACGCTCGGGTTGAAGGTCATCAGCCGGTCGAACAGCGGCTTCAGCGCGGTGCGGTCAACCCTGCCCTGCGCGTCCAGAATCGGTTCCCGCTGGACGATCTGCTGCGCCAGGCCGCCCGACAACCGCTGCACCATCGCGTTGCCGTACTGCATACTGCTGTAGAGCTGTACCGCGCAGGCGACGGTAGCACAGAGCATCATCAGCAGGACAAACAGCAGCGTCAGACGCTGGCTCAGGCTAAAGCGGCGCATCATGGTTTGGCTCCGCAAATTTATAGCCCTTGCCCCAGACGGTGCGAATTATCTCCGGCTCGGCGGCGTCCTTCTCAATCTTGATGCGCAGGCGGTTGATATGGGTGTTGACGGTGTGCTCGTAGCCTTCGTGCTGATAGCCCCACACCTGCTCCAGCAGCGCCAGACGGGAAAACACCTCGCCTGGATGGCGGGCGAAGAAGTACAGCAGTTCGAATTCGCGCGGGGTGAGATCCACCACCTGGCCGTGAAGCAGCACGCTGCGCGCCAGAGGATCGATCGTCAGGCCGTGGGCCTGAATTTGCCCGTCAGCCTGCGCCTGCCCCATCGCCTGCTGGCGGCGGAACAGCGCTTTGATGCGGGCAATCAGTTCCTGCACTGAAAAGGGTTTTGCCAGATAATCATCGGCGCCGGTTTCCAGCCCGGTGATGCGGTCGGTTTCGCTGCTGCGGGCGCTGATGATGATCACCGGCAGGTAGCGGGTCATCTGGCGGATGCGGCGACAGATCTCCAGGCCGTCAACGTTGGGCAGCATCAGGTCGAGGATCACCGCATCCCACGGCTGTTTTTCAAGGCGCTGCAGGGCGTTGCCCCCGTCGGGCTCGTGGGTGATGGCGTAGCCTTCGTCTTCTAAGTTGAGCCGCAGAAGCGCCGCGATATCGTGGTCGTCTTCCACCAGCAGGATCTGCTTCATGGGTAAGCCTTTATTCATCTCTTATGACGTAAGCTTACCTGATTTTATGGGCGGGCAGAGTTCACATTTTGTTTAAGATTTCACGAGCAACGTCAGGACTTCATAATGCGCGGTATGCGGGAACATATCGAAAAGCTGCACGCGTGCAATGCGATAGCCCGGCAGTTGAGCGATGTCTTTCGCCATGGTCTGCGCGTTACAGCTTGAATAGACGATGTATTCCGGCGCCATCTGGCTCAGGTAGTCGCACAGGGATTTGCCAATCCCACGACGCGGCGGATTAACCAGCACCAGCTCCGGCACGTTGCCTTGCCCGGTCGCGAACTGCGTGGAGTCCAGCGCCTGGAAGTGCAGGTTGGTTAACCCCAACTCGGCGGCGGACTGCTTTGCGCAGGCAATCGCTTCGGCGGAGATCTCAATGCCGGTGAGCTGCATCTCAGGCGTGGCGCAGTGCAGGCCAAAACCGCCCACGCCGCAGAACAGGTCCCACATATGATGGATGTTTAACGCGCGCACCCAGTCGCGGGCGGTGGCGTACAGGCTGCTTGCCACGGTCGGGTTGGTCTGGAAGAAGCTTTGCGGGCGGATCCACAGCGGCACGCCGTTGAAGCTCTCCGCCAGCGCGTGCTGGTCGGTGAAGAAAACCTCTTTCTCCCCTTCCATGATCGCCATATGCACCGGCTGAATGTTTGCGGTAATCACCTTTAACTGAGGAAGCTGTTCCTGCAGCCACGGCAGCGCCGCGCGCAGCTGCGCCAGCTTGGCTTCCGAGCGCAGCACGAAGCGCAGCATCATGCCGCCGTCGATCTGGCTTTCCGTCAGGAGAAGGTACTTCAGCTCGCCGCGCCTGCGGGCAACGTTGTAAGGCGTTAACCCCGCGCGAGCGATAAACGGTTTCAGTGCGGCAAAGACCGGCTCAAACGACGCGGGATAGAGCGGGCAGTCGGTTAAGTCTTCCGGCGTGCCGTCGCGGTGCAGCATCCCCAGCAGCGGTTTTTCAACGCTGCCGCTGACCACCATTTTGGCTTTGTTGCGAAAGCCCTGCTCCGGGCCGCTGACGGGTGCGCACCACTCGCCCACCGCGCGTGCTGCCAGCAGCTGTTGCAGGTCGGCCATTTTGGCGGTGAGTTGTTGAGAAACCGGCTGTTCTATCCACTGACAGGAGCGGCAGCGTCCGGCGTCATAGAGTGCGCACTGCATATGAAAACCTTAAGGAAAACGAGGGCTGCGATTATACACATTATTGCAGGCGGAAGAACCGCCGACTGGACGCCGGAACGAAAAGCAGGCAGAGCACCAGCATATCCGGCAGTTTTTGCATGACCAGCGCATGGAAAATCTCACGTCGCGACTCGCCCGGAATGCTGAACAGCTCAGGATAGCCATAGCCCAGCGAGGCGGCCCACAGATAGCTGGCGGCGGTCACCTGAGTGAGCAGATAGACCCAGCGCGCCCAGTTTCGCCCTTTGACCAGCGAAAACGCGCAGTAGATCTCGATAAACACCAGCACCAGGCTGCTTAAAAAGACCAGCGTCAGATTCCACGTCTGCACGCTGCGGTGAATGAATTCCCCGATGCCGCGCACCCCCAGCGTATTCAAAATCATCAGCACGTCCAGGCAGCGGATCATAATAATGGCGAGCGCCGCCACCTGAACCAGCGCAGGAACGTTAGGACGGGCGTGCGTAATACGTGATTTTTTTACTAATCCCAATGTTTTACTTCCCTGAAAAACAGTGCCGCGTCATGCGCGGCACATCACCGGAAATTTTAAATCCTTCAGCCGCGTCTTGCACGCTGGATATCGCGCACGCGCTGTTTTTCCGCGCGCGCCATCAAATACCAGGCGATAAATCCGACAATTCCGACCACGCCGAGGATGATAGAGGCCAGGGCGTTGATCTCCGGGTTCACCCCCATGCGCACGCTGGAGAAGACCAGCATCGGCAGCGTCGTCGCGCCCGGCCCTGAGACAAAGCTGGCGATAACCAGATCGTCGAGGGAGAGCGTGAACGCCAGCAGCCAGCCGGAGATCACCGCCGGCATAATCATCGGCAGGGTAATGATGAAAAAGACCTTTAGCGGCGTGGCGCCGAGATCCATCGCCGCCTCTTCAATGGAGCGGTCCAGCTCGCGCAGGCGCGAGGAGATCACCACCGCCACATACGCGGTACAGAAGGTGACGTGCGCCAGCCAGATGGTAAGCATGCCGCGATCCGCCGGCCAGCCGATGGCGTGCGCCAGGGCCACGAACAGCAGCAGCAGCGACAGGCCGGTAATGACGTCCGGCATCACCAGCGGGGCAGTGATCATAAAGGCGAAACCGTTTGAGCCGCGAAAACGCCCGAAGCGCACCATCACCAGCGCGGCGATGGTGCCCAGAACGCAGGCCATCGTGGCCGCCAGCGCGGCAATGGTCAGGCTCAGCCCCACCGCGCTCATCATTGCGTCGTCGTGGAACAGCTCGCTGTACCAGCGCGTCGACCAGCCCGCCCAGACCGTCACCAGTTTGGAACTGTTGAACGAGTAGAGCACCAGCATCAGCATCGGCGCATACAGGAAGGTGAAGCCGATAACGAGGATCAGAATGCGCCACGGGGAGCGTACTACCGGTAAGTTGTTCATCCGCGATCTCCCATCTGTTTCTGCTGATGCTTATGGAACCACATGATCGGGACGATCAGCAGCAGGAGCATGATAATCGCCACCGCCGACGCCACCGGCCAGTCGCGGTTATTGAAGAACTCCTGCCACAGCACGCGGCCAATCATGATGCTGTCCGGCCCGCCGAGCAGTTCCGGGATCACAAACTCCCCGACTGCCGGAATAAACACCAGCATCGACCCGGCAATGATTCCGCCTTTGGTCAGCGGGACAATCACGCTGAAGAAGGTCTTAAGCGGACGCGCGCCGAGATCGAGCGAGGCTTCCACCAGCGAGTAGTCAATCCGCGTCAGGGCGGTGTAAATCGGCAGCACCATAAACGGCAGATAGGCATACACAATGCCGATATAGACCGCAAGGTTGGTGTGCAGGATGGTCAGCGGCTGATCGATAACCCCAAGCCACATCAGAAAATTATTCAGCACCCCGTTGTTTTTCAGGATCCCCATCCACGCGTAAACGCGTATCAGAAACGAGGTCCACGACGGCAGGATCACCAGCAGCAGCAGGATGTTGCGCGTTGACGGCTTGCTGTGCGCCACGGCCCACGCCAGCGGGTAGCCCATCACCAGACAGCAGAGCGTCGAGATCGCCGCCACCTGCAGAGACTGCAGATAGGCTTCGAAATAGAGCGGATCCTCGGTGAGCTGGAGGAAGTTGCCCAGATTCAGCGTCAGCGTCAGCTGCCCGTCGGCCCACTCCCACAGATCGGTATATGGCGGGATCGCCCGCGCCATCTCCGCCAGGCTGATCTTAAAGACGATCAGGAACGGCAGCAGGAACAGCAGGATCAGCCACACGTAAGGCATGGCGATTACCAGCTTGCGCCCATGGTTCATCTTAAGGCGCGTCAGCCAGTGGGCAAAGCCGCCCGGTTTTATGACGCGGGCTGGAGGTTCAAGTGTGCTCATGATCGCTCCTTATACCGTCAGCACGACGCAGCTGTCCGCGTCCCAGCACAGGCGCACTTCGTCGCCCCAGGTCGGCTGCCCCTTGCGGTAGCGATGTTCGTTCTGTAGCTGCGCGCTGAGCATCTGTCCGCTTTTCAGACGCACGTGGTAAATGGAGAGATCGCCCAGATAGGCAATGTGCACCACTTCCCCGACGGCAAAGTTATAGCCATCGGCAGGCGGATCGTCACAGAGCATGATCTTCTCCGGGCGCAGCGCCACGTAGACCGGCACGTTATCCACCACCGAGCTGTCAGGATCGACCTTAAGCGGATGCTGCAGCCCCGGCGATTCGATGACCAGACCATCCTCCTGACGATCCTTCAGCAGCCCTTCGAAGACGTTAACCGATCCGATGAACTCCGCGCTGTAGCGGGTGGTCGGATGCTCGTAAATCTCTTCCGGCTCGCCAATCTGCACGAACTTCCCGCGGTTCATGATCGCGATACGCCCGGCCATGGTCATGGCCTCTTCCTGGTCATGGGTGACCATCACGCAGGTCACCCCCACGCGCTCGAGGATATCGACCACTTCGAGCTGCATACGGTCGCGCAGCTTTTTATCCAGGGCGCCCATCGGCTCGTCGAGCAGCAGCAGTTTCGGGCGTTTCGCCAGGCTTCTCGCCAGCGCCACGCGCTGACGCTGACCGCCGGAAAGCTGGTGCGGCTTACGCTTCGCGAACTCCTGCATATGCACCAGGCTCAGCATTTCGGCCACGCGCGCGGTGATTTCGGCTTTCGGCAGCTTGTCCTGCTTCAGGCCAAAGGCGATGTTTTGCTCCACCGTCATGTGCGGAAACAGCGCGTAGGACTGGAACATCATGTTAATCGGGCGCTGATACGGCGGCACGCTGGAGAGATCCACACCATCGAGCATGATTTGCCCGGCGGTGGGCTGTTCAAAACCGGCCAGCATACGCAGCAGGGTCGATTTGCCGCAGCCCGATGCGCCCAGTAGCGCGAATATTTCGCCTTTATAGATAGTCAGGCTGACGTCGTCCACGGCATGCTGGCCATCGAAAGATTTGGTGAGGTTACGAATTTCAAGAAGCGGGGTCAGCGCTTTACGGACTTTCGCCTGCGGGCGGGGGATCGCGTCATTCACGGGGTGTTCTCCGGTAGAGATCAAATCATGGTGCAGGCGCACCAAAACGGTGCGCCTGTTGCCGGGGGCGCTTCGCTCGCCCGGCCTGTGACAAAGGGTTATTTACCGCTTTTCACCTTGGTCCACGCGCGGGTACGCACGCGGTCAATTTTTGGATCCTGAACTTTCAGGGTGAAGAGCTTGGCGAACACATCCGCTGGCGGATAGATAGCCGGGTTATTGCGGATTTCTTCGCTCACCAGCGGCACGGAGGCCTTGTTACCGTTGGCGTAGTAAACGTGGTCGCTGATGTGGGCGATCACCTCAGGACGCATCAGGTAATTCAGGAACTGGTAGGCTTCCTCTTTGTTTTTCGCATCAGCCGGCATGGCGAAGACGTCAAAGAAGGCCAGCGCCCCCTCTTTCGGAATAAAGTAGGACACATTCACGCCGTTTTTCGCCTCTTTCGCGCGGTTCGCCGCCTGCCACACGTCCCCTGCCCAGCCGATCGCCACGCAGATGTCGCCGTTCGCCAGGTCGTTGATGTACTGTGACGAGTGGAAGTAGCGAATGTTTGGACGCAGCTTCAGCAGCAGATCGGTCGCCGGGCCGGTGTAATCATCGGCTTTATTGCTGTTCGGGTCTTTGCCCAGGTAGTTCAGTACGGTGGCGAAAATCTCTTCCGGCGCATCGAGGAAGGAGACGCCGCAGCTTTTCAGCTTCTCAAGGTTTTCCGGCTTCAGCACCACGTCCCAGCTGTCCAGCTTCACGTCCGGGCCCAGCGCCGCCTTCACTTTATCGACGTTAAAACCGATGCCGGTGGTCGCCCAGAGATACGGCATCGCGTATTTGTTGTCTGGATCGTGCTTAGCCACCAGCTTCAGCACTTCCGGATCGAGATTTTTCCAGTTCGGTAATTTGCTCTTATCCAGCGGCTGGAAGACGCCTGCCGTCAGCTGGCGCTCCAGGAAGCTTGCGGAAGGTACCACGAGGTCAAACCCGGTGCTGCCCGCCATCAGCTTTCCTTCCAACACTTCGTTGGAATCGAAAACGTCATAGACCACTTTAATGCCGGTCTCTTTTTCAAAATTCGCGACCGTGTCCGGCGCAATATAGTCAGACCAGTTGTATACGTGCAGCGTTTTTTGTTCCGCAGCGAGCGTGCCGGCAGAGACGGCCATCAGAGCACCCGCAACCAGACCCGATAACCATTTTTTATTCAAGGCGATCATAGTGTTATTCCTTCTGAAAGCTCGTTAACAAACGAACTAAACTGTGCAATCTGGATATATGCAAAAATCATGCATAGTTTGTCGCTCTGCTCAAAATAAAAAGAAACCTCTTTACCCGGCAGGATCCGCTCGCTTTTTTAAGCATCGCAAGAATAACTGTAGCCCGTGTCTCCGGCTATAGCCCAGACGAAAAAACGCCTTTTATCAATTTTTTATGCAGGTTAAGTCTACGTGATAAGCCGAAATGGCCTTGAGGGAGGTGAAAAATTCTTTAAAGAAAGGTTAAAGGCAGCAGAAAAAATGGCCTTCTGCAGCCGCTATGGCAGCGACTGCGTAAAAGTCAGACAGGCTTAGTGAAGAAAATTGGGAGATGCATCATTATTCTCAGCATCGTCCTCCGCGCTGTACAGCAGATGATGTGCATTGGCTTCCATCATAACCATGGAAATTTGCTCTTCGCTCAGGCGCATAAACCAGGCGAACTGCTTGAACGACAGCCCTGCCCCGGAGAATAAAGACTGGCAAACGACCAGTTTTGGCAGATTATCGTCCTGTATATCGAGAAATGCTTTCACCGTCAAAGAACTGGCGTTGATAGCCGAGAGATCGGAGGCCAGCGCCAGCAGCGCAGAAGGCTTCACTTCGGCCAGCGCGGAAAAAAGGATCACGTCGTTAATCAGATCGATTTTGGCATCGAAAATGCCGTCGAAATTCTGCATATGAGGCAGATGCAGCGCCTGGCAGGAATCACATTCGAAGAAGGTGATCCCGGCATCATCAAGCCATTGACGTAACGTATCCAGTGTAGGTACGACCTGTAAATCCATCGCTGTGCAGCCTCTTTAGTAAAAACTTCGCATAGGGTACTCAAAAAGCGCCCGGTAATCCATTTAACCGCCCGTTTTCAGACAGTAACCCGGCGTGGCATGACGCTCGATCCATGAGATCATTTTACCTGCAATATCGACCCCTGTGGTTTTTTCCACACCTTCCAGCCCCGGGGAGGCGTTCACCTCCATCACCAGCGGCCCGCGCGTCGCGCGCAGAAGGTCCACGCCCGCTACGTCCAGCCCCAGGGTTTGCGCCGCTTTCACGGCTATTTCCCGTTCGCGTTCGCTAATATCGGCTACCCGCGCAACGCCGCCGCGGTGAAGGTTAGAGCGGAAGTCGCCCTCTTTGGCCTGGCGCTCGATGGCCGCCACGACCTCGTTCCCCACCACGAAACAGCGAATGTCGCGCCCTTTCGCCTCTTCAATGTACTCCTGCACCAGAATGTGCGCATTCAGCCCGCGAAAGGCGTCGATCACGCTCTCCGCCGCCTGACGCGTTTCCGCTAACACCACGCCAATACCCTGCGTGCCTTCCACCAGCTTGATCACCAGCGGCGCGCCGCCCACCATATCGATCAGATCGCTGGTGTCGTCCGGTGAATGGGCAATGCCCGTGACGGGGAGATCGATCCCCTGTCGGGCGAGGAGCTGCAGGGAGCGCAGCTTATCGCGGGCGCGGGAAATGGCGACGGATTCGTTGAGCGGATAGCTGCCCAGCATCTCGAACTGGCGCAGCGCGGCGGTGCCGTAGTAGGTAATCTGGGAGCCGATGCGGGGGATCACCGCATCGAAGTGCGGCAGCTTGCGGCCTTTGTAGTGAATCGACGAGGCGGCGGGGTCGATGTTCATATAGCAGGACATCGGGTCGAGGATCTCAACCTGATGCCCGCGTTTCGCCGCCGCTTCTCGCAGGCGCTTACATGAATAGAGCGTTCCGTCCCGGGACAATATGGCAATTTTCACCCTGCACCTCTCTGAAGACATGGAAAAAGCCTGCATATCATATACGCAGGCAGGCGCAGGAGGAATGGACTATCGCGTTGCCCAGCCCTGCTTGTGCAGATACTCAAGAATAAACGGGCGGTTTTCTTTGATGATGGTGCGGCGAATATGGTCCGTCCAGGTGTCGCGACGGTTATTGCTGCCGCGCGTCATGTAGTAGTTCGCCAGCTCTTCGTCGTATTGTTTCAGGACATCCTGATCGACCGGCTGGTAATGGTTTTCATGCACCAGCATCGCGGCAGGAATGCGCGGCTTGAGATCCGGGTTGTCCGCCGGCCAGCCGAGGCAGAGGCCAAACAGCGGCAGCACGTGTTTTGGCAGCTTCAGCAGGTCGGTCACGCTTTGAATGTTGTTACGCAGCCCGCCGATATAGACACCGCCTAACCCCAGCGATTCCGCGGCCGTAAAGGCGTTTTGCGCCATCAGCGCGGTATCCACCACGCCCAGCAGCAGCTGTTCGGCCAGCCCCAGCTCGGCCTCAGGGCAGATCTGCAGGTGGCGGTTAAAGTCGGCGCAGAACACCCAGAACTCGGCTGCCTGAGCCACATGCTTCTGCCCGCCGGTGAGCGTCACCAGCTGTTCACGCATGGCTTTATCGGTAATGCGGATAATCGAGCTGCACTGCAAAAAGCTGGAGCTGGAGGTGGCTCTTGCGCTGTCAATAATCGCATTACGCTGCGCCTCGGTAATCGGCTCATCGGTAAAGTGGCGAATGGAGCGGTGGGACTGGAGCAGGTCTATGGTTGGCGTCATCTTGTCTCTCTTTAGTCTTGCTTAATACGTATGGCAGCCAGTATAGGCAATGATGTGCGCAGTGTAATTGGCGAAACATAGCTGATAGATATTATAACGACAGGCGAAACCTTCTTTAATGACGGCGGGTTATGGGGCACTATACGTGTCATTCGCCGTCAGGCTTGTTTTTTGAGGAGAGAGAAATGTTTGCAGTAATTTTTGGTCGTCCAGGGTGCCCTTACTGTGTGCGCGCGAAAGAGCTGGCTGAGAAATTGACCGAAGAGCGCGATGACTTCAACTTCCGCTATGTGGACATCCACGCGGAAGGCATCACCAAAGCCGACCTGGAAAAAACCGTCGGTAAGCCGGTTGAAACCGTGCCGCAGATCTTCCTCGATCAGAAACACATCGGCGGTTGCACCGACTTTGAGGCCTACGCTAAAGAGCATCTGGGCCTGTTTGCCGAGCAGTAATGAAGAGACGCCCTCACCCTGAGGGCGTTTTTATTTGCGGTGCCGTCGGTGCTGAACCAGGCTGCGCACAAACAGGTAGCACAGCGCGCCAAGCGCGCACCAGAATACGCCGCTCAGCAACCACGCCAGCTCCTGCCAGAAACTCCGCGTTGAAATATACATCAGGCGCATCATCAGCAGACACAGCGGTGCAGCGAGCATGGCGCCCAGCAGCGGCTTCACCACCTCCCCTTGACGGGAGAGAAAACTGGCGGCAGCCCCCGGCAACGTGAAGAAGAGCAACCCCAGCTCAGGATGCCCGGACGCCCTGAACGCGCCCTTTACATTAAATGCGAGCGACATGCACACGACCGTGAACAGCAAAAAACAGCTGATCACCCCCGCCCAGTTTCGTTTCATATTCAAACTATCCTCCTGACTTATCTCTATCAAATACACATTCGTCGGGTAGACGCCCAGTCAGATAAAGCAGTGCGGCAATCCATGCCAAAGTACGCACAGGGTGATGCGATAATCAGTAGCTGTCAGTAGCTAATGCGATTAAACTACACGCCAGCTAATGTTTTAGGGAATAAAGCAGGAAACAGGGAGCGTTAGCGCTTTTCCCTGATCCAGAAAACAGTAGCCCAAAAAGTCCTTTCATTCAACAACTTACTGGTAAACAAGAAGTTAGCCTCCGTGAATATAAACGTCGCAGACTTGTTAAATGGGAATTACATCCTGTTATTATTTGTGGTACTGGCGCTGGGTCTTTGCCTGGGTAAATTGCGCCTGGGTTCGGTTCAACTCGGTAATTCCATTGGCGTTTTAGTCGTCTCCTTATTATTAGGCCAGCAGCACTTCAGCATTAACACGGACGCGCTGAACTTAGGTTTTATGCTGTTTATTTTTTGCGTTGGCGTAGAAGCGGGACCTAACTTTTTTTCAATTTTCTTCCGCGACGGCAAAAATTATCTGATGCTGGCGCTGGTGATGGTCGGCAGCGCGCTGCTGATCGCGTTAGGACTGGGCAAACTGTTTGGCTGGGATATCGGGCTTACGGCCGGTATGCTGGCCGGCTCTATGACGTCAACCCCCGTGCTCGTGGGCGCCGGTGATACGCTGCGGCATTCCGGCATGGCGGGCGCGCAGCTCTCTACCGCCCTCGACCATCTGAGTCTGGGCTACGCCCTGACCTATCTGATTGGTCTGGTGAGCCTGATCGTTGGCGCGCGCTACCTGCCAAAACTGCAGCACCAGGATCTGCAGACCAGCGCCCAGCAAATCGCCCGCGAGCGCGGCCTGGATACCGATTCCAAACGTAAAGTCTATCTCCCGGTTATCCGCGCCTACCGCGTCGGGCCGGAGCTGGTGGCATGGGCAGACGGCAAAAATCTTCGCGAACTGGGAATTTACCGCCAGACGGGCTGCTACATCGAACGTATCCGCCGCAACGGCATTCTGGCGAACCCGGACGGCGACGCGGTGCTGCAGATGGGCGACGACATCGCGCTGGTGGGTTACCCGGACGCGCACGCCCGTCTCGACCCGAGCTTCCGTAACGGCAAAGAGGTGTTCGACCGCGACCTGCTCGACATGCGCATCGTCACCGAAGAGATCGTGGTGAAAAACCATAACGCCGTGGGCCGCCGCCTGGCGCAGCTGAAGCTGACCGACCACGGCTGCTTCCTCAACCGCGTGATCCGCAGCCAGATTGAGATGCCTATCGACGACAACGTTGTGCTCAACAAAGGCGACGTGCTGCAGGTCAGCGGCGACGCGCGACGCGTAAAAACCGTTGCCGACCGCATCGGCTTTATCTCTATTCACAGCCAGGTCACCGACCTGCTGGCCTTCTGCGCCTTCTTCATCGTTGGCCTGATGATCGGGATGATCACCTTCCAGTTCAGCAACTTCAGCTTCGGCATCGGTAACGCCGCCGGTCTGCTGTTCGCCGGGATCATGCTGGGCTTCCTGCGAGCCAACCATCCGACCTTCGGCTACATTCCGCAGGGCGCGCTGAACATGGTGAAAGAGTTCGGTCTGATGGTGTTTATGGCGGGCGTCGGCCTGAGCGCGGGCAGCGGCATCGGCCACAGCCTGGGCGCCGTCGGCTGGCAGATGCTGGTTTCCGGCCTTATCGTCAGCCTGGTACCGGTAGTGATCTGCTTCCTGTTCGGCGCCTACGTGCTGCGTATGAACCGCGCCCTGCTGTTCGGGGCAATGATGGGGGCGCGTACCTGTGCCCCGGCGATGGAAATCATCAGCGATACCGCGCGCAGCAACATCCCGGCGCTGGGGTATGCAGGCACCTATGCTATCGCGAACGTACTGCTGACGCTGGCGGGTACGCTGATTATCATCATCTGGCCGGGACTCGGATAACTCCTAAGTTTGCGCGTAATGAAAAAATTTTTGTAACGCGCAGAACTTTTTTAGCAGGGGGCAGTCATAACTAGTGCCACTGCTTTTCTTTGATGTCCCCAATTTGTGGAGCCCATCAACCCCGCCGTTTTGGTTCAAGGTTGATGGGTTTTTTGTTGCCTGAAATTCCCCTTTCTGTAATCTGACCTTCTCTCTTCCCACCAAAACATATATGATTAAACGAATATGATTTAATCTACCCTCAGGAACACCCATGCTCCACCCGCTCCAGCTCTTCAAAATCCTCTCCGACGAAACGCGACTCGCCATCGTCATGCTGCTTCGCGAAACGGGAGAATTGTGCGTCTGCGATCTCTGCGCCGCCACCGCCGAATCTCAGCCGAAAGTCTCCCGCCACATGGCCTTGCTGCGCGAGTCCGGGCTGGTTATCGATCGTCGCGAGGGCAAATGGGTCCATTACCGTCTCTCTCCCAACATGCCGGCATGGGCGGCAGCCGTTATCGACACCAGCTGGAACTGCCTGCGGGAAGAGACGCGCATGAAGCTGAAAAACCGACTCCCGGGCTCATGCTAATCAAAACATATTCATGAAATCAGATATAACGGAGTAAGCGATGTTTCTGGCAGGGGCAATTTTTCTGTTTACGCTGGTACTGGTCATCTGGCAGCCCAAAGGGCTCAGTATCGGCTGGAGCGCGACCATTGGCGCCGTGCTGGCGCTGGCCAGCGGGGTAATTCACATTAACGATATACCTGTGGTCTGGAATATCGTCTGGAACGCCACGGCGACGTTTATCGCCGTCATCATTATCAGCCTGCTGCTGGATGAGTCCGGCTTTTTCGAATGGGCGGCGCTGCACGTTGCCCGCTGGGGAAACGGTCGTGGGCGATTGCTGTTTACTTATATCGTGCTGCTGGGTGCGGCCGTGGCGGCGCTGTTTGCCAATGACGGCGCGGCGCTGATCCTGACGCCTATCGTCATCGCCATGCTGCTGGCGCTGGGGTTCAGCAAGCAGGCCACGCTGGCGTTTGTGATGGCGGCAGGTTTTATCGCCGATACCGCCAGCCTGCCGCTGATTGTCTCCAACCTGGTCAACATCGTGTCGGCAGACTTCTTTAAGCTGGGGTTCAGCGAATACGCCTCGGTGATGATCCCCGTTGATATCGCCGCGATTGTCGCAACGCTGGTGATGCTGCATCTCTTCTTCCGCAAGGAAATTCCACCGGAATATGACCTGGCGAAACTTCAGGAGCCCGCGCGGGCCATTCACGATCTCCCGACGTTCAGAACGGGCTGGATCGTGCTGCTGCTTCTGCTCGTTGGCTTCTTTGTGCTTGAACCTCTCGGCATTCCGGTCAGCGCCATCGCCACCGTCGGCGCGCTGATTTTATTCGCTGTCGCAAAACGGGGACATGCAATAAACACCGGAAAAGTGCTGCGCGGCGCACCCTGGCAAATTGTTATTTTCTCGCTCGGGATGTATCTGGTGGTGTATGGCCTGCGCAATGCCGGGCTGACGGATTATCTCACAGGCGTGCTGAATAGCCTGGCCGGACACGGACTGTGGGCCACCACGCTGGGAACCGGGTTTATCACCGCGTTTCTGTCATCCATAATGAACAATATGCCCACGGTGCTGATTGGCGCGCTCTCCATCGAGGGCAGTACGGCGACGGGACTGATCAAGGACGCGATGATTTACGCCAACGTGATTGGCTGCGATCTGGGGCCGAAAATCACGCCTATCGGCAGTCTCGCCACCCTGCTCTGGCTTCACGTGCTGGCGCAGAAAAACATAACGATTACCTGGGGCTACTATTTCCGGACGGGCATCATCATGACGCTGCCGGTCCTGTTTGTGACGCTCGCCGCGCTGGCGCTACGTCTCTCCTTCACACTGTAATGAGCCACTGATATGAGCCACATCACCATTTACCACAACCCAGCCTGCGGCACCTCGCGCAACACGCTGGAGATGATCCGCAACAGCGGCACGGAGCCGGAGATTATCCTCTATCTGGAAACCCCGCCGTCGCGCGATAAGCTGACCACCCTGATTGCCGATATGGGGATTTCGGTGCGGGATCTGCTGCGCACAAACGTGGAGCCCTATGAACAGCTCGGTCTTGCCGACGATAACTTCAGCAACGACAAGCTTATCGACTTTATGCTGCAACACCCGATCCTGATTAACCGTCCGATCGTGGTCACGCCGCTGGGCACCCGCCTGTGCCGCCCGTCTGAAGTTGTCCTCGACATTCTGCCGGACGCGCAGAAAGGAGCGTTTACGAAAGAGGATGGCGAAGCCGTCGTGGACGCCAGCGGGAAAAAAATCGAACGCAGGTAAAACAGGCAGGGCGAGTGATACCTAAGGGTTGCCCTCGCCCGCAATTCTCCCCACCATGGCCCGAATTTCCTCCCGGCTTAATGGCTCTCGGTCAGTCACATAGTGCAGCGTCATCCCTTCGATGAAGGCATCCAGCGCGCGGGTGGTGACCGGGTCGAACCACTGCTCCAGCGTGGTCTGGCTCATTTTCATCCAGTCCTGCATCACCGTTTTGAGCGCCGCGCTGCGGTGCATAAAGGCGTAAAGCTGATACATCAGCGCCATGTTGTGCGGCGTGGTCACCTGCGAGCTGTGGATCAGGGTGGTGATGGATTCACACGCCATCTCCGGCCCGGTGACGCCCGCGAAGAAATCCCGGTACTGCTGCGACATCTGCCGGGTAAACCACGTGAAGGCCTCCTCCAGCAGCGGCTCCATGCCGTCGAAATAGTAGGTCATTGACCCCAGCGGCACGCCCGCGCAGGTGGCGATTTTGCGGTGCGTGACGGCGTGAATACCGTGTTCGGCAATGGTGTCCAGCGTCGCCTGGAGAATTTTTTCACGTCGATGCGGATCGTTCGGTGGTCTGCTCATAAATCCCTCACCTGGTTTGTGTACAAATGTACACAAACTTGCTAGTGTTGTCGCTATTGTTGTACTTCTGGTGCTACCCCAATGACGCTGACCTCTCCCCGCAAAGCCCTGCAGCTCCGCATGTGGGCGCTGTTTATGTTCTTCTTCATTCCCGGTCTGCTGATGGCCTCCTGGGCCACACGTACGCCCGCCATTCGCGACATTTTGTCCGTCTCCACCGCGGAGATGGGCATCGTGCTGTTCGGCCTGTCGATAGGCTCCATGAGCGGCATTCTCTGCTCCGCGTGGCTGGTAAAGCGCTTTGGCACGCGGGCGGTGATCCGCACCACCATGTGCTTCGCGGTAATTGGGATGATCGTGCTAAGCGTGGCGCTGTGGTTTGCTTCGCCGGTGCTGTTTGCCCTAGGGCTGACGGTATTTGGCGGCAGCTTCGGCTCGGCAGAGGTTGCGATTAACGTTGAAGGGGCGGCGGTCGAGCGCGAGATGAACAAAACCGTGCTGCCCATGATGCACGGCTTCTATAGCCTCGGCACGCTCGCCGGTGCGGGCGTGGGGATGGCGCTGACGGCCTTTGGCATGAGCGCGAATCTGCATATCCTGCTGGCGGCGCTGGTATGCATCATTCCGATCCTGACCGGCATTCGGGCGATCCCGAACGGTACCGGCAAGAATTCCGCTGAAGAACAGCATTCGACGGAAAAAGGGCTGCCCTTCTACCGCGATTTCCAGCTGCTGCTCATCGGCGTGGTGGTGCTGGCGATGGCCTTCGCGGAAGGTTCTGCCAACGACTGGCTGCCGCTGCTGATGGTGGACGGCCACGGCTTTAGTCCGACCTCCGGCTCGCTGATTTACGCCGGGTTTACGCTGGGGATGACCGTCGGGCGCTTCACCGGCGGCTGGTTTATCGATCGCTACAGCCGCGTGGCGGTAGTGCGCGCCAGCGCCCTGCTCGGCGGCCTGGGTATCGCGATGATCGTCTTTGTGGACGTGGACTGGATTGCCGGGGTCTCGGTGATCCTCTGGGGTCTGGGCGCGTCGCTCGGCTTCCCGCTGACTATTTCGGCCGCCAGCGACACCGGCCCGGATGCCCCGACCCGCGTCAGCGTGGTGGCGACCACGGGCTACCTCGCCTTCCTGGTCGGGCCGCCGCTGCTCGGTTTCCTCGGTGAGCACTACGGGTTGCGCAGCGCCATGCTGGTGGTGTTAGGGTTGGTGATTATCGCGGCGCTGGTGGCGCGCGCGGTGGCAAAGCCGGAAACGGAACAAACGTCAATGGAGAAGGGATATGAGCGTTAAACTGATCGCCGTCGACATGGATGGCACATTCCTGAGTGATGCCAAGACCTATAACCGCCCGCGCTTTCTGGCGCAGTATGCGCGCATGAAGGAGCAAGGCATTCGCTTTGTGGTCGCCAGCGGCAACCAGTATTACCAGCTGATCTCCTTCTTCCCGGAGATCGCGCATGAAATTGCCTTTGTTGCCGAAAACGGCGGCTGGGTGGTCGATGCCGGAGAAGATGTGTTCAACGGCGAGCTGACAAAAGCGCATTTCAGCACCGTGGCCACCGTCTTAAACGATGTTCCCGGCATTGAGATTATCGCCTGCGGGAAAGGCAGCGCCTACACGCTTAAGGCCTATGACGATGCCTTCATTGATATCGCGTCAAAATATTATCACCGTCTCGAAAGGGTGCAGGATTTCAACAGCCTGAACGACATCTTCTTCAAGTTCGGGCTCAACGTTTCCGATGACGAAATTCCGCGCATTCAGGCGCTGCTGCATGAAAAGCTCAGTGACATTATGGTGCCCGTCACCACCGGTCACGGCAGCATTGACCTGATTATCCCCGGCGTGCATAAAGCCAATGGCCTGCGGATCCTGCAAACGCGCTGGGGCATCGAGGACAGCGACGTGGTGGTCTTTGGTGACAGCGGCAACGACGTGGAGATGCTGCGTCAGTCCGGGTTCAGCTTTGCGATGACAAATGCCAAACCGCATATTAAAGCGGAGGCGCGCTTTGAAGCACCGCATAATAACGAGGAAGGCGTTTTAAACGTGATTGAGAAGGTGTTGAACGGGGAGGCACCGTTTAATTGACCGCATGCGGTATGGCGGCCTCGCCCCTCACCCAGGCACTCTCCCCAATGGGGAGAGGGAAAAAAGATTATGGTTGCAGGGCGTTTCCGACGCGTTTGTCCTTCAGGAACACCACCATCAGGCCAACCCACAGCGCGCCGTTGGCGAGGTTAAACAGGCTGAACAACCCGTTGCCGCCCAGCGCGTAAGCGTGCTTGCTCACCTCGATACCGACGGTAAAAATCAGCATCTGCAGCATGCCCATCGCCGCGGACACCGTGCCTTTACTCATCTCGCTCGCAAACAGGGTCAGGCGCACCAGGCCAGCGTTCGCCACGCCAATTCCGAAGGCATAAATGCTCAGCCCCGCCGTCATCCACAGGTAGGCGTGGGATGACGCGACGGTCGCTACCGCAGCCAGAATCAGCCCTGCCGCAATCGGCCAGCCGCCCATGATAATCAGTGAACGCACGGTGCGGCGAGACGTCAGACGGGCCAGCACCAGGTTACCGATAATTAACGCGCCAAAGATCGGCACCTGCAGCAGGCCGTACTCATAGCTGCTGAGCTTTTCACCGCTGATGATAATCACCGGTGACTGCGCGATCCACGCCAGCAGAGGCAGGCTAACGAATCCGGTCGCCAGCGCCCCCGCCACAAAGCGGCCATTTTGCAACACGGCTTTGTAATCCCGGCCCAGCTCTTTCAGCGAGAGTTTTTCGCCCAGACGGGTAGCCGTTTCCGGCATCGCACGGTGCAGGCCAAAGAAGGCGATGGCGGCGAGAACGGCAAAAAGCACAAACATCCCTTCCCAGGGGGCCACATGCACCCACGCGGCTCCCACCAGCGGCCCGAGTAAGGGGGCGATCAGCGCCACGTTCGCCATCAGCGCGGTAATTTTGATACACACCGCCTCCTCAAACGACTCCTGGATGGCGGCATACCCCACGGCACCGATAAAGCACAGGCTCACCCCCTGCAGGAAACGCAGCAGGGTAAATTGTTCAATGTTTTGCGCCAGCAGCGTGGCGAGGCAGGTAACGATAAACCACACCACGCCCGTCAGCATCACCGGACGGCGGCCAATACGATCCGACAGCGGGCCTAACAGCCACTGCAAAAACATGCCGCCAGCCAGATAGGCGGTCATGGAGGTCGGCACCCACTCGATTCCCGCGTTGTACTGCTCCACAACGGCCAGCATACCGGGCTGGATCATATCGTTGCCGATATAGGTAGAGAATTCGTAGAGCACCAGACACAGAGGGAAAAGCAACGCCTGACGACCCAGACGTGAACCAGAAGAAGAACGGTTTAACATGCAATCTCTTTATAATGACAAAATCGCGACGAGTTTAATGAAATGCCGTAATCCGAGATAGTGATTTATCGAGGAGAAACAGAAATAAAGCACATATCGTCTTCGTTTAAGGTTTCCTTAAGTTGACAGATTTATGATAGCGCGATTACTCGTCAATGATCCCTAATTATGGCACTCACTTCCAGCCGTTCAGAATTGTCTAACTTACAGACTAATAAGACAAAACAACTTTACCGCTTACCGTCCCGCTTTTATGGTTATCAGCTTTTGGTGCTAGTAGCGCTTGCCGTGGTGTTTACGTGGCTATCGCGCGATGAAGCGCTCGACAGATGGATCACCGGCTTCTGGTATGACGCGGCGACACAGACTTTCCCGCTGCAGAAAGACCACCTGCTGGATCTGCTGAACCATCGTCTGGCGAAATACATTGCGATTGGCTTAGGCGCCGTGGCGCTGCTTTACGGCGCTTACAAACGTAACGCAAGGCTTGTCACAGCCGCGCTGCTGATGGGGCTTGGCGCGCTGGTGGTTGGCGTGCTGAAAAGCATCAGCCACCACAGCTGCCCGTGGGATCTGGTGGAATATGGCGGTAAGGCCGTGTCTTACCCCCTGTTCAGCGCCGTTCCGGCAGACAGCGGCCCGGGCCGCTGCTTCCCGGGTGGCCATTCTTCCAGCGGCTTTATGGTGATGGGGCTGTTTTTTGCCTTCTGGCGCGAGCGTCCGCGTCTCGCCTGGAGCTTTGTGGTCCTTGGCGCGGTTATGGGTCTGGCGATGGGCTTCGGCCAGGTGATGCGCGGGGCACATTTTTTCTCTCACAACCTGTGGGCCGGGTGGTGGGTCTGGTTTTCCCAGGTGGCGGTCTACGGGCTGGTTTCCACCCGGTTTGCAAAAGAGTGATTACGCTATGCTAGAGAATCTGAATTATCAGCTGTTTTATCTGATCAACGCCACCCCGGCCTCGCCAGAGTGGATGATTGATTTTGCCACCTTTCTGGCGAAAGACCTTATCAGCATCGTGCCTGCGCTGGCTGCCATTCTCTGGCTGTGGGGGCCGCGCAGCCAGGTTAAGGCACAGCGCCAGCTGGTGATCAAAGTCGCGATGGCGCTCGGGGTAAGCGTGCTGGTCAGCTATCTTCTCGGCCACGCATTCCCGCACGATCGTCCTTTTGTCGATCGCATTGGCTACACCTTCCTGCACCACGCGCCGGATGACTCTTTCCCGAGCGATCACGGTACGGTTATCTTCACCTTCGCGCTGGCTTTCCTGTTCTGGCATCGCCTGTGGTCGGGGGCGGTGCTGATGGTAGTCGCTGTGGCTATCGCCTGGTCGCGCGTCTATCTTGGCGTCCACTGGCCGCTGGATATGGTGGGCGGTTTCCTGGTGGGGCTGATAGGCTGCGTGAGCGCGGCTATCCTGTGGAATCTCTTCGGTGAGGCGCTCTACCGCGGGCTCTCTTCGCTCTATCGCGCCATTTTTGCTATCCCGATCCGCAAAGGCTGGATACGTGACTAATCCCAACCGGACAGGTTACACTGAGCCCCCGCCCTGCGGGGGCTCACTTTTTTATCCCGAGGAACTATGGAAACACGACGCGATGACCGCATTGCTCAGCTGCTGCAGGCGCTGAAGCGCAGCGATAAGCTGCATTTGAAGGAAGCCGCCAACCTCCTCGGCGTCTCAGAGATGACCATTCGTCGCGATCTGAACAGCGACAGCGCCCCCGTGGTACTGCTGGGCGGGTACATCGTCCTTGAGCCGCGCAGCGCCAGCCATTATCTGATCAGCGACCAGAAGACGCGTCTTGTTGAAGAGAAGCGCAAAGCCGCGCGCCTTGCGGCCACGCTGGTTCAGCCGCACCAGACGCTGTTTTTTGACTGCGGCACCACTACGCCGTGGATTATCGAAGCCATCGACAGCAGCATTCCCTTTACCGCCGTGTGCTACTCCCTGAACACCTTTCTGGCGCTTCAGGAGAAACCCGAGTGCCGGGTGATCCTCTGCGGCGGCGAGTTTCACGCCAGCAACGCCATCTTTAAGCCGCTTAACCTGCAGGACACGCTTAGCAATTTATGCCCGGACATCGCGTTTTATTCTGCCGCAGGCGTGAACGTGCGCCAGGGTGCAACCTGCTTTAATCTGGAGGAGCTGCCGGTCAAGCACTGGGCGTTAAATGCCGCGCAGTATCATGTGCTGGTGGTCGATCACAGCAAGTTTGGCAAGGTGCGTTCGGCAAGAATGGGTGAGCTGGCGCAGTTTGACGCTATCGTCAGCGATTGCCGCCCCGATGACGAGATTGTGGCCCATGCAAAGGCACAGCAGGTGAAGTTGATGTATTGAGGTTATGCCGGGTAAGCGCAGCGCCACCCGGCATAAAACTTAACTAAACCAGCTGCCAAACCAGCTATGGAATTTCATCAACACGAAATCCCACATCCGGCTGAAGAAGCCGCCCTCTTCCACCGCTTCCATCACAATCAGCGGACGCTGTTCAATCGACTTGCCGTTTAGCTGGAAATCAATCGTCCCGACCACCTGGCCTTTTTTCAGCGGCGCGGTGAGCTGCGGTTCGGTCAGGGTATAGCTTGCTTTCAGGTTTTTCAGCTGACCGCGTGGAATGGTCACGGAACCGGCCTCACCCGCCCCCAGATTCACCTCGCTCTTGTCACCAAACCAGACGCGCTGGCTGACGAACGTGGCATCCGGTTTAATCGGCGTCACGGTTTCATAGAAGCGGAAGCCCCAGGTCAGCAGTTTTTCTGACTCGTTAAAGCGGATGCGGTCGGTTTTGGTGCCCAGCACCACCGAGATCAGGCGCATGTCGCCCTGCGTCGCGGAGGCCACCAGGTTGTAGCCCGCGCCAGCCGTGGTGCCGGTCTTCATTCCGTCCACGTTAACGTTGCTGCTCCACAGCAGGCGGTTGCGGTTCGGCTGGCGAATTTTGTTGAAGGTAAACTCTTTCTCTTTGTGGATGGCGTATTCATCCGGCACGTCGTGGATCAGCGCTTTTCCCAGCAGCGCCATGTCGCGCGCGGTACTGAACTGTCCCGGCGCATCCAGGCCGTGGACCGTTTTGAAGGTGGTGTTGGTTAAGCCGAGCTTTTGCGCATAGCCATTCATCAAACCAATGAAAGAATCCTGACTGCCGGCAACGTAGTCGGCCAGCGCGATACAGGCATCATTTCCCGACTGAATGATTACCCCTTTGTTCAGATCGGAGACGGAGACCTGATCGCCTGGCTTCAGGAACATCACCGACGAGCCCCGCAGCGCCGGGTTGCCGGTCGCCCAGGCATCCTTCCCGATGGTGACCATATCGTCCAGCTTGATCTTGCCCGCTTTTAACGCCTGCCCGACCACATAGCTGGTCATGATTTTGGTCAGGCTGGCCGGATCGAGTTTCTCATCCGCATTGCCTTCCGCCAGCACCTTACCGCTGGAATAGTCCATCAGTATCCAGGCGCGCGCGTCCACAGGCGGCGCTTCGGGCGCAGCCTGTTCAGCCGCGTAGAGTGTTGGTGCAAACAGGAAAAGAAGCGCAGAGCCTGCCGCCAGGCTGCGCAGAGAAGTCATTTTTCGCGTCATAAATGCCACCCGAGTGTCCATTCAAAAATTACGTCACATCACCGTGTCGCAAGAAGCGATGAGTAATAGCGCACTAAAACGGTTAAAGAAACCCAACGAGGGTAAAGTTATTAAAGTTTATGCAATAACATTCATTTACGCTTTGATTCAGGCGATTTTTTTGTCTTCTGTTGCGTAATTGTTAGGTTTATCTCACCATGGCAAAAAGCCGAACCGGATTCACACTCATCAGGAGTAAATATGATTACGCTGTGGGGCAGGAATAATTCGACCAACGTTAAGAAAGTGCTCTGGACGCTGGAGGAACTGGATTTACCGTTTAACCAAATCATGGCTGGCATGTCGTTCGGCGTGAACAAAGAGGCCGACTATCTGGCGATGAACCCGAACGGCCTGGTGCCGCTGCTGCGTGATGACGAAACAGACGCAACGCTTTGGGAGTCCAACACCATTGTGCGTTACCTCGCCGCCCAGTACGGTCTTGGCCGCCTGTGGGTCGAAAACCCGGCGCAGCGCGCGCAGGGTGAGAAGTGGATGGACTGGGCAAATCAGACGCTCTCTCCCGTTCACCGCGTGATCCTGATGGGGCTGGTGAGAACCCCTGAAGCCGAGCGCGACTACCCCGCCATTCATGCCGCGCAGGATGCCTGCGAAAACCTGTTTGCGATGATGGACGATGAGCTGGCGAAGCACGCCTGGTTCTCCGGCGATACGTTCGGCGTGGGGGACATTGCCGTAGCGCCGTTCGTCTGGAACCTGACCAACCTCGGTCTGAAATGGACGCCGCGCCCGAACCTTGACCGCTGGCTTAAGCAGCTTGGCGAGCGCCCGGCGTACCGTAACGTGGTGATGATCCCGGTCACCTGATTACGCACCGGACGGGCTGACTTTTAACAGCTGCCCGTCCGTTTCGTCAGTCAGGACATACAGATAGCCATCCGGCCCCACTCGCACATCGCGAATACGTTGCTCCCGGTCGCCCAGGATCCGCCCGTCCTCCGTCACCTTATTGCCGTCCACGCTCAGCACGATAACGTCCTTTTCCTTCAGCGCCCCAATAAACAGCTTGTTTTTCCACTGCGGGAACACGTCGCTATTATAGAACGCCATGCCGCTGACCGCGGGCGACACTTTCCAGACAAACAGCGGCTTTTCGGCTCCCTCAACGTGCTCGCCTTTGGCTTCCGGGATTTTCAGCCCGCTGTAGTTAATGCCGTGCGTTGCCAGCGGCCAGCCGTAATTTTTGCCCTTCTCCGGGATGTTGATTTCATCCCCGCCGCGCGGGCCGTGCTCGTTCAGCCACAGCGTGTCGCTCCACGGGTTCATCGCCATCCCCTGCGGGTTACGAATGCCGTAAGACCAGATTTCGGGTCGCGCACCGGGGGTATTCACAAAGGGGTTATCCGGCGGCACTTTACCGTCTTCGGTGAGGCGCACCACCTTACCCTGCAGCTTGTCCAGATCCTGCGCCGTCGGGCGCTGGTTGTTCTCGCCGAGTCCAATAAAGAGATACCCTTTGCCGTCGAACACCAGTCGCCCACCAAAATGGTTACCGGTTGAGAGTTTCGGCATCTGGCGGAACACTACCTGGAATCCCTCGATGCGGGAAAGATCGTCGCTCAGGCGGCCATAGCCCACCGCCGTTCCGGCCTTGCCGTCACGCCCGGCTTCGGCGTAGCTCAGCCAGACGCGGCGCGACTTTTCAAAATCAGGCGCCAGCAACACGTCCAGCAGTCCTCCCTGGCCGTTCGCCCACACCTTCGGCACGCCGACAATGGGATCGGAAAGTCCTTTCCCGGCCTGCCAGTGCTTGAGCTGCCCGCCCTTAAGAGTGACCAGTAAACCGTCATTACCCGGCAGGAACGCCATCGACCAGGGGTGATCGAGTCGGTTTTGCAGCACCTCTACCTTTACCGCCTCTGGCGCAGCAAGAAGCGAAAACGGAATAAACAATGCAGGCAGGAAAATCAACGAGGATCGAGGCATAAAGCGCTCCTTTTTCGGCATATGGCATAAAGATTAGCCATTACCTCCGGGCGCGTTACCACTTTTACAAAAGCTTAATCAGATGGGGGGAGTTGCCTCCCCCCGAACTCAGTGCTGTGCAAGCGTCTCGTGCTTGTTAAGACACATGATGCAAAGAGAGAGCGTTGTCAGGCAGTTTTCAAGCTTCTCCGCGTTAACAGCGATAAAAGTCGGGCAGTCGTGGCGTCCGTTCATTAAACATACCCCTGCAATGGAGAGCACCTCAGCGGCGCGACGCAGCGCCATCAGCTCGCATTCATCGTATTCCGCCTTCAGGGTCGGTGCTTTTTCACGCATGAAATTACACAGTTCAAACAGATTATCACGCAGATGTTCGCTTTCGCTGACTGACATATAGCCCTTTGCCTTCCTGAGCTGCAGATAGGCGGCCAGGTCGATTCGGGCGTTGATCAGCTTGTTAAGCAGATCGCGTTTCAGTCTGTCAACGGACATGCTATTTCCTCCTCTGTCAGCCATGTTGCACATTCAGAATAAGGTTATTTTTTGTACAGTTTAATGCCTGAGATCAATTATTCTTAACTGATTAACATTATTTACAATGTTACAACCTCGGCCTGGCGCATCCGCCTTGCAAAGAGTGTATAAATCCCCCGCGATACGCTGTAAAATCCCGCCCTGATAACTCCATAGTTGATGAATTTTTAACCTATGAGCAATGTTACGCACCAGCCGAAAATCGGCTTCGTCTCCCTGGGCTGCCCGAAAGTCTAAAATAATACATTGATAACTTTGTTCTAAACCCCGGTATTACTGACCCAGACGCAAAAACTCCGGGATATAAACCCGGCGCTTTTAATCAACATTTAATGCTGTCTCCCACAAATTCATTCTTCACGAAAGCCGGGTTTACCGTTGGCTTTACGCCATTCTTTAACCTCTTTAACCACCCCTTCAGGACTATCTTCACGGTCATCTCGGGGGTAGTAGATAAGGTCAGACCCGTCAGGGTGCTCGGTCAGGCGCTTAAATTCCAGTATGTTTTTTATATCTTCACTTTCTGAAGTGTCCGCAACGTTGAAGAGTTTACGGACGAACTCCAGGAACTCGTTTTCTGTGTAGTCACTTATGCTTTTCAATTACTCACCTCGATGGATCTCAATGTGGCGTTTCGGTGTTACAACGCCCATGTTGTCAACGTCGTACACTTCGCCGCCTTCGCTGATCGGTCTAATATGATGAATATCATATTTGATCTTGCCGCCAACTTGTTCGGATTCTCTCGGGGCGGGTGCTTTTCCTGCTCGAATATTACCTAAGTTACCTCGTTTAAATTGTTGGCTCAATTCAGGATCTTTGCTTACTTCTAGCCAGAATGCTTCCCTGAAGCCGTCGAAGCTGGAGAAGGTACGCCCACGCAGTTTATCGGCGATCTGAAATGGAATCGGAGAGCCATTCCCCTGACCCGCATCGGTTAACCATGTGCCTGTCACTTTCTTGCCCTTGCCAGTGACTTGTCCCGGATTGTTGCGAATATAGATATAAATTGGCGGGATGTCTGATACGGGCAGCATCAGAATATAATCCGCGAAATTTTTCTCATCCGGTGCCGGGGTTGTTGTGCTGGTGCTCTGAGTTCCATCCGGTAACGGGTTAACAAGGATGGTTCCCGGTAGCTTTGGAGGTGTCTGATTACCTGTGTTTGACGGAGCGTTAACACCGGAATGATCTGGGGTCCAGATAAGGGTAACGGGGTTTTCTTCCTCAGTGGTGAAGGTGTACGCCTCATAGCGGCGGTCCCATTCCATCTTACGGACTCGCACCATATCCTTACCCGGTGGCGTGTGATATCCACGCGGTACGGGATTTCCGTTGATGTCATTCTCCCAGGTGTAACGCACGCGAGTAGGCGCTTCACGAATCTGTGCAAGCCGCATACGGTCGATGAAGTCCTGTTCTCCTTCATTGAGTTTGCCGGGCATCATGCCTACCAGGAATCCGGCAACGGAGGCACCAGCGCCGCCAGCGGCGATTTCCGTAGCTCGTACCGCCCATGTTCCATATGTAGCGAATCGTCCGGCGACATGTTCCAGAACGCCAGCGCCTGCGGTGGCTGTCTGTGCTCTGGCCGCGCTGGCAGCGGCTGCGACTGCGGCCTGGTATTGCATCTCTTCGTGATTGCCGTTGAACCACTTATACAGGGCGCTACGCTTCTTCGGTTCAGTTACATCTTCCGGGGCTTGTGGCTTTTTCTTTGCCGTCTGTGCATGCTGTGGGGCATCTGAATCTGTTACGGCGTCAACAGCAGGTGCTGCCCGGAACAGGCCCATTTCTGCAAAATTAGTATGAGGCTCTTGTTGTTTACCTGCATCTGTATTCCCTGAACCACGCTCGCGGGATTTAGCGAAGACAGGGACAGGCCGCAGTACAGCAGGGCCAGCCGCTGGTGATGAATTTGAGGAAAAAATTGTCGGCGGTGTGGTTGCCGTTATCGGTGCCGACGTTCTGGATTCGCCGCGTGATTCATAGGTTTGAACGGTTATCTGCGGGATGATTTTTGCATTACAGGGACAACTGCTGAAACTGTCCAGACTGCCTGCAACAAGGCGACCATCCGTTTTAATCCATCCAATGCCACCGACGATGCGGTAAATATTGCCATCTTTACCACATGATACCCGGTCACCCATTCGGGCAACTGATATGCCGTTGGTTCTTCTGTTTGATGCTCCTTCCAGCACACGACCACCACAAGTGGTGGGGTCATACATATGCAAAATGTATCCTCTTGCCATAAGTCCTTCTACTTATTATAAAAATAATCCAACAGGCCATTTTACATGCAATAACCACACTATCAATAAGCACTATTTCTAAGTAAAACACCGTTTCAAAACAAGAAAAATCAGGTAATATCGAAAAGCCGCGCTAACCGCAATTCTTCAGTACAATTTTCCCGCCAACCTCTGTAGAATTCCTGCCCTGACCATTCCAAAAATCGAACAATTTTTAACCTATGAGCAATGTTACGCACCAGCCGAAAATCGGCTTCGTCTCCCTGGGCTGCCCGAAAAACCTGGTGGATTCAGAACGCATCCTGACCGAACTGCGCACCGAGGGCTATGACGTGGTGCCAAGCTACGACAACGCCGATATGGTGATCGTTAACACCTGCGGCTTTATCGACAGCGCGGTGCAGGAGTCACTGGAAGCGATCGGTGAAGCGCTGACCGAAAACGGCAAAGTGATCGTTACCGGCTGCCTGGGCGCGAAAGTGGACCAAATCCGCGAAGTGCACCCGAAGGTGCTGGAGATCACCGGCCCGCACAGCTACGAGCAGGTGCTGGAACATGTTCATCACTACGTGCCAAAACCAAAGCACAACCCGTTCCTGAGCCTGGTGCCGGAACAGGGCGTGAAGCTGACGCCGCGTCACTACGCCTACCTGAAAATTTCTGAAGGCTGCAACCATCGCTGCACCTTCTGCATCATCCCGTCCATGCGTGGCGATCTGGTGAGCCGTCCGATTGGCGAAGTGCTGGCGGAAGCGAAACGTCTGGCCGATGCGGGCGTGAAGGAGCTGCTGGTGATTTCCCAGGACACCTCGGCTTACGGCGTAGACGTTAAACACCGCTCCGGTTTCCACAACGGCGAGCCGGTGAAAACCAGCATGGTGGGCCTATGCGAGCAGCTGTCCAAACTCGGTATCTGGACGCGCCTGCACTACGTTTACCCGTACCCGCACGTTGACGACGTCATCCCGCTGATGGCGGAAGGCAAAATCTTGCCATACCTGGACATCCCGCTGCAGCACGCCAGCCCGCGTATCCTGAAGCTGATGAAACGCCCTGGCTCCGTTGACCGCCAGCTGGCGCGCATCAAGCAGTGGCGTGAAATCTGTCCGGATCTGACCCTGCGCTCCACCTTTATCGTCGGCTTCCCGGGTGAAACCGAAGAAGACTTCCAGATGCTGCTCGACTTCCTGAAAGAAGCCCGTCTGGACCGCGTCGGCTGCTTCAAGTACAGCCCGGTGGAAGGCGCAACCGCCAACGAGCTGGCGGATCAGGTGCCGGAAGAGGTTAAGGAAGAGCGCTGGAACCGCTTCATGCAGCTGCAGCAGCAGATTTCTGCCGAGCGTCTGCAGGAGAAAGTGGGCCGCGAGATCATGGTTATCATCGACGAAGTGGACGAAGAAGGCGCGATTGGCCGCAGCATGGCGGACGCCCCTGAAATCGACGGCGCGGTGTACCTGAACGGCGAAACCAACGTTAAGCCGGGTGATATTATTCGCGTCAAAGTTGAAAACGCGGACGAGTATGACCTGTGGGGTAGCCGGGTTTAATCTTACTGCACATCTTTTACAGGCCGGGTGAGGCGTAGCCGCCACCCGGCACATTTCACTGCACTACCCCTTAATCCTCGGATCCAGCGCGTCGCGCAGTCCATCCCCCAGCAGGTTAAACGCTAGCACGGTCAGGAAAATCGCCAGGCTCGGGAAGATCGCCACGTGTGGCGCAATCACCATATCGGCCCTCGCCTCGTTCAGCATCGCACCCCACTCCGGCGTCGGCGGCTGTGCCCCTAACCCCAGAAACGACAGGCTGGCCGCCGAGATAATCGACACGCCGATACGCATGGTGAAATAGACCACGATGGACGACACCGTCCCGGGCAGAATATGGCTGAACAGAATGGTGGTATCGCTGGCCCCCATGCTGCGGGCGGATTCAATAAACGTCTGCTGTTTCAGCACCAGCGTATTGCCGCGCACCAGGCGGGCAAAGGCCGGAATCGAAAACACCGCGACCGCAATGATGACGTTGGCCATACCGCTGCCCATAATGGCGACAACGGCAATCGCCAGCAGAATGCCGGGGAAAGCAAACAGCACGTCGCAGATGCGCATGATGATGCGGTCCCACCAGCCTTCATAATACCCGGCGACGAGCCCCAGCACGGTACCGATAGCCGCGCCGATCAGCACCGCGACTACCCCGGCGGCGAGAGAAATTTGCGCCCCCACCAGCACGCGGCTGAAGATATCGCGGCCAAGCGAGTCCACGCCGAACCAGTGCAGCATTGAGGGGCCGTCGTTCAGGCGGTCGTAGTCAAAGTAGTTTTCCGCATCAAACGGCGCTACCCACGGCGCAACGATCGCCACCGCAATCAGCACCAGCACGAACAGCCCCGCCGCCATTGCGACCGGCTGACGGCGAAAACGTCGCCAGAATTCGGACCACGGGGTGCGGACATGCTCCGGTTTCAGCCCCGGCATCGCGTTCAAAACGGCCTGACGCCGCCAGTTCAACAATCGCATCTTACTTATACCTGATGGCCGGGTTAATGGCGGCGTAGAGCACGTCCACCACTAAGTTGATAAGAATAAACTCCAGCGAGAAAAGCAGGACTTCTGCCTGAATCACCGGGTAGTCGCGCATCTCGACGGAATCGACCAGAAGGCGCCCCAGCCCCGGCCAGTTGAAGACCTTTTCGACGACGATAGAGCCACCCAGCAGGAAACCAAACTGCAGCCCCATCATCGTCACCACCGGGATCATCGCATTGCGGAACCCGTGCTTGAGAATGACCCACTTCTCGCTGACTCCTTTCGCCCGCGCGGTGCGGATATAATCTTCGCTCAGCACGTCCACGAACGAGGCGCGGGTAAAGCGGGCCATCACCGCCGACACGGCAGCGCCCAGCGTCATGGAGGGCAGAATGTAATGCTTCCAGGTATCGGCCCCGACGGTCGGCAGCCAGCCCAGTTCAACGGAAAAGATTTGCATCAGCAGCATCCCCAGCGCGAATGCCGGGAAGGAGATGCCGGTCACCGCCAGGGCCATGCCGAGCTTGTCCGGCCAGCGGTTGCGCCAGACGGCCGCAATAATCCCCGCGCCCAGCCCAAACGCCACCGCCCAGCCCATGCTGGCAATCGTTAGCCAGAACGTGGGCATAAAGCGGCTGGCAATCTCCTCCGACACCGGACGCCTCGACACCATCGAGATACCAAAATCGCCCTGCAGAACGTTACACATATAGTGCAGAAACTGCATATACAGCGGCTGGTCGAGGCCCAGCTGTTTACGCACCAGCTCAATGACGGTGGCATCCGCTTCGGGCCCGGCTACCAGACGCGCCGGATCGCCCGGCAGCATGTGGACAAACAAAAACACCAGCACCGCCACTATCAGCAGCGTCGGGATAAGCCCCAGCAGACGTTTACAAACATAATTCAGCATGAGGTTTATTTTAAATCCGCATCGTCAAAGCTAAAGCCGGTGTCCGGCATGATGTAGAACCCGGTCAGCGCTTTGTTATGGGCTGAGACCAGTTTCTCCACCACCAGCGGTACCCACGGCGACTCTTTCCAGATAATGTCCTGCGCGTCCTTGTAGAGGCGGGCTTTCTCTTCCGGTTTGGTGGTTTTCAGGGCATCGGCCAGGTCTTTGTCCACCTGCGGATTGCTGTAAAACGCGG
This sequence comes from Enterobacter cloacae complex sp. P2B, assembly GCF_014895985.1. Taxonomy (NCBI): domain Bacteria; kingdom Pseudomonadati; phylum Pseudomonadota; class Gammaproteobacteria; order Enterobacterales; family Enterobacteriaceae; genus Enterobacter; species Enterobacter cloacae complex sp. P2B. The sequence continues at coordinate 79,027 of NZ_JADBQQ010000013.1, forward strand.
TGTTGAACAGGGTTGGCGGCCAGTTCTGCGAGGCGAACAGCGGCGACAGCGCCCAGTCGGCTTCACCGGTCGAGGCCGTCCAGCCTGTGTAGAACATCCGCACGCCGCTCTCTTTCTGCCCTTTCCCCTCCACTTCTGCCGCACGCTGCCCGGCATCCATCGCGGTCACCTGCGCCTTGATACCCACCTGCGCCAACTGCTGCTGGGTAAACTGCAGCACCTTCTGCGCGGTGCTGTGATTGTGCGACGACCACAGCGTGGTGCTGAAGCCGTTCGGGAAACCCGCCTCTTTCAGCAGCTCGCGCGCTTTAGCCGGATCGTACGGCCATGGCTGATAGCTTTGCGCATACGCGATAGACGGCGGCAGCACGCCGGTGGCCGGGGTGGCATAACCCGCAAAAGCGACCTTCACCAGCGCCTGACGGTTAATGGCATAGTTGATGGCTTCACGCACCTTCGGGTTATCGAACGGCTTCTGCGTGACGTTCATGCTGATGTAGCGCTGCATGATAGACGGGCTGGCAACCAGCTCCAGCTTGCTGTTTTTCTGCAGAATGGCGGCCTGCTCATACGGGATGGGGAAGGCAAACTGCGCCTCGCCGGTTTGCAGCATTGCCGCGCGGGTGTTGTTATCCACCACCGGACGCCAGGTGATGGTGTCCAGCTTCGGCAGTCCCTGCTGCCAGTATCCCGCGAATTTTTTCACCTTCACAAAATCGGTCTGGTTCCAGGTGAGCAGCTCGTACGGCCCGGTTCCCACCGGGTGGAAGCCGATCTCTTTACCGTACTTTTTCAGCGCGGCGGGCGAGATCATCGCCGTCGCCGGATGCGCCAGAATATTGATAAACGCGGAGAATGGCTCTTTCAGGGTGATTTTTACCGTTGCCGGGTCGACTACCTCGGTGCTGGCGATATTTTTATACAGGTTATAGCGCTTGAGGCTGTTTTCAGGATTGCTGGCACGGTCGAGGTTGACCTTTACCGCCTCAGCATTGAAATCAGTCCCGTCCTGGAACTTCACGCCGGAACGGAGCTTGATGGTATAGACCAGCCCGTCGTCGGATACGGTGTACCCCTCCGCCAGCACATTTTTCAGCTTCATCTCTCTGTCGAGACCAAACAGCCCCTGATAGAACGATTTCGCCACCGCCTGGGAGAGCGTGTCGTTGGCGTCGTACGGATCGAGCGTGGTGAAGTTGGAGCCGACGGCAACCACCACGTCTTTGGCGGCGAACGCGGGGGCAGCGGCCAGGGCTGCCGTCACGCTCGCGGCTAACAACCATTTACGCGCTACAAATGTAACCATTGTGTTCTCCTGCCTGTTGTAAGTTATAACCGTGAGAAGGCATTGTCCTGGCGCGGCGGAGCCACGAAGTGGCCCGGACCAACCTCACGCAGCGTGACGCGCTCCACGGCTTCGCCGCGTTTACGAATGTTGCTCGGCATCTCATCCTGCAGCAGCACGCGCTGGCCGTGGCGGTGCGCGGGATCGGCAACCGGGACCGCCGCAATAAGCTTGCGGGTGTAGGGGTGCTGCGGATTCTCAAACACCGCCCTTCGCGGGCCAATCTCCACGATCTGCCCCATAAACATCACCGCCACGCGGTGGCTGATACGCTCTACCACCGCCATATCGTGCGAGATAAACAGGAAGGCAATGCCCATATCCCGCTGTAAATCCAGCAGTAAGTTGATAATTTGCGCCCGGATCGAGACATCCAGCGCCGAGACGGATTCATCCGCAATCACCACCTTCGGGTTCAGCGCCAGCGCGCGGGCGATGCAGATACGCTGCCGCTGCCCGCCGGAAAACTCGTGCGGATAACGCCAGGCGTGTTCCGGCTTCAGGCCAACTCGCTCCAGCAGCCAGGCCACACGACGCTGCGCCGCCTCGCCGTCGAGCAGGTTATGCACCCGCAGCGGCTCCATAATTGAGTACCCTACCGTATGGCGCGGGTCGAGAGAGGCATACGGATCCTGGAAGATAAACTGAATATCTCGCCGTATCGCCTGTAATTTATTATCTGGCAGGGTGTCGATACGTTCACCGTTAAAGGTTATCGTCCCCTCCTGGGTCTCCACGAGCCTGAGCAGCGCCCGCCCGGTGGTGGATTTCCCGCAGCCGGACTCTCCTACCAGCGCCAGCGTTTCACCCGGCCAGAGATCAAAACTGACGTTTTCCACCGCATGCACTTCGCGCTTCAGGCGGTTGAAAATTCCGCTGCGCAGCGGAAAGCGGGTCACCAGATTGCGCACTTCGAGTATCGGTTTACCCGACACCACGGTGTCCTGCTCGCCTTCATCCTCCTGCGGCTCTGTCGCCTCCAGGGAAATCAGCGGAAAACGGCGCGGCAAATCGCTGCCGTTCATTGCCCCAAGCCGCGGCACCGCCGCCAGCAGCGCTTTGGTGTAAGGATGCTCGGGGGCATGAAAAATCTGCTCGACCGCACCGGTTTCCACAGCATTGCCCTTGTGCATCACCAGCACCCGATCGGCGATGTCAGCCACCACGCCCATATCGTGGGTGATAAAAATCACCCCCATCTCCATCTCCTGCTGCAGCACTTTGATGAGCTGCAGGATCTGCGCCTGAATCGTCACGTCCAGCGCCGTCGTCGGCTCATCGGCGATCAGCACCGCCGGACGGCAGGAGAGCGCCATGGCAATCATCACCCGCTGGCGCATGCCGCCGGAAAGCTGATGCGGGTAGCGCCCCAGAATGGCCTGCGCCTCCGGAATGCGCACCAGCTCCACCATGCGTCTCGCTTCCCTGAGCGCCTCATCGCCGCTCAGCCCCTGATGCAGCCGGATGGACTCGGCAATTTGCTCCCCGACCGGGAACACCGGGTTCAGGGAGGTCATCGGCTCCTGGAAGATCATCGCGATATCCGCCCCGCGCACGCCCTGCATCTGCGCGCCGCTCAGCTCGTTTAAATCGATGACCTGACGGTTACGGCGGCGCAGGAGCATTTTCTCGCTGCTGATTTGCCCGCCCGTCTGTTCCAGCAGGCGCATCAGCGCCAGCGCGGTGACCGATTTACCGGAGCCGGATTCGCCAACAATCGCCAGCGTCTCGCCGCGCCTGAGCGAGAACGATAAATTCTGTACTGCGGGGATGAACTGCCGCTCTTCCTGAAACGCAATATTCAGCTGATGGACAGCCAGCACCTCGCGGTTGTCCAGTTCTTCAGTGTGCGGCACGCGCTGCCCCCTTATTCACGATAGATGCCCGTGCTCGGCTCATCACCGGCATAGCCCCAGGCGCGGTACATGCCTTCGCTGTTGAACGGCAGGGCCACGTTGCCCTCACGATCGACCGCAATCAGCCCGCCGACGCCGCCCAGGGCAGGTAATTTTTCCATCACCACGCGCTCGCAGGCCTCGCTCAGGCTTAAACCGCCGTAATCCATCAGCGCGGTGATGTCGTAGGCCGCGAGGGCGCGAATAAACACTTCCCCGGTGCCGGTACACGACACCGCTGCCGTGGCGTTATTGGCATAGCAGCCCGCGCCGGGCAGCGGGCTGTCGCCGACGCGTCCCGGCAGCTTGTTGGTCATGCCGCCCGTTGACGTCGCCGCCGCGAGGTTACCGGCTTTATCGAGCGCCACCGCGCCAACCGTGCCCATTTTGGTGGTTTCATCCAGCGGCGCAGTATGGTCAAGCTGCGTTATGCCCGCCGTACGGGCTTCCAGCAGCTGCTGATAGCGTTCTTCCGTGGAAAACAGATCCGGCGATACCGGTTCTATTCCGTGCTCAAAGGCAAATTTTTCCGCCCCGGCGCCCGCCAGCAGAACGTGCGGGCTCTCCTCCATCACCAGACGCGCCGCCAGCACCGGATTTCGCAGATGGCTCACGCCCGCCACGGCGCCCGCCTTCAGGGTGACGCCGTCCATCACGCAGGCGTCCAGCTCGTGGGTTTCATCCCGGGTAAAAACCGAACCTATTCCGGCATTAAAGAGCGGACACTCTTCCAGCAGGCGCACCGCCTCGGTGACCACATCCAGCGCGCTCTCGCCCGCTTCCAGCATTTTCTGGCCCGTTTCCACAATGGCGTACAGCGCGTCAATGTAGCGCTTTTCCTGCTCGGGACTGAGCTGTGCACGGGTGATTGCCCCTGCGCCGCCATGAATTGCGATTACCGCATTAACCATTCGCATCACCCGTTAGCCTGATTCGCGGCTTTTTCTATAAATATCATTATCGTCGATGAAACTTCAGATGATTTTTGAATATAGAAAGACGCAACAGTGATGTAAAGCGTACACCCATCGGGTCATACAGTTAGCCGCACTTTTCTGCCATAATGGGCGCTTTCGTTGTTACTCCGCAGGAGCCCACCATGGATTTTACCGCCGGACTGATGCCGCTTGAAACGGCACTCTCGCAGATGCTTGACCGTATTTCTCCGCTGCATGACGTTGAGACGCTGCCGCTTGTGCGCTGTTTTGGTCGTATTGCCGCGCGCGATATCGTCTCGCCGATGAACGTGCCGGGGTTCGATAACTCCGCGATGGACGGTTACGCGGTGCGCCTGGCGGATCTCCAGACGGGTAACGCCCTGCCGGTGGCGGGTAAAGCCTTTGCGGGCCAGCCGTTTGGCGGCGAATGGCCTGCGGGCACCTGCGTGCGCATTATGACTGGCGCGCCGGTTCCGCAGGGCTGCGACGCCGTGGTGATGCAGGAAGAGACCGAGCAGACCGACGACGGGGTACGTTTTACCGCGAACGTTAAAGCGGGTCAGAACATCCGCCGCACGGGCGAAGACATCACCCTCGGCGCGACCGTTTTTGCCGCCGGGCAGAAATTGACGGTAGGTGAACTGCCGGTGCTGGCGTCGCTCGGCATCGCGGAAGTTGACGTTGTCCGCAAGGTGCGCGTGGCGGTCTTCTCCACCGGCGACGAGCTGCAGCTTCCGGGCCAGCCGCTGCAGGACGGCCAGATTTATGACACCAACCGCCTGGCGGTACACCTGATGCTAGAGCAGCTGGGCTGCGAGGTGATTAACCTCGGCATCATTCCAGACGACCCGGAAAAACTGCGCGCGGCATTTATCGAGGCGGACAAATCCGCCGACGTGGTCATCAGCTCCGGCGGCGTCTCCGTGGGCGAAGCGGATTACACTAAAACCCTTCTTGAAGAGCTGGGCGAAATCGCCTTCTGGAAGCTGGCGATTAAGCCGGGCAAACCGTTCGCGTTTGGCAAGCTTCCGCACAGCTGGTTCTGCGGCCTGCCGGGTAACCCGGTCTCTGCGGCACTCACCTTCTACCAGCTGGCGATCCCGCTGCTGGCGAAGCTTTCCGGCAACAAAGCCAGCCCGCTGCCGGAACGCCTGCGCGTGCGTGCCGCTACGCGGCTGAAAAAATCGCCGGGTCGTCTCGATTTCCAGCGCGGCATTCTGGTCCGCGGCGCGGACGGTGAGCTCGAAGTGAGCACCACCGGACATCAGGGCTCGCACATTTTCAGCTCCTTCAGTCTGGGTAACTGCTTCATCGTGCTGGAGCGCGAGCGTGGCAACGTGGAAGCCGGCGAATGGGTTGAGGTTGAGCGCTTTAACCACCTGTTCGGAGGCTGACATGACGGTGGAGCTGAGCGACCAGGAGATGATGCGCTACAACCGCCAGATCGTGCTGCGCGGGTTTGACTTTGAGGGGCAGGAAGCGCTTAAGGCAGCCAAAGTGCTGGTCGTCGGTCTCGGCGGGCTGGGCTGCGCCGCCGCGCAGTATCTTACGGCGGCGGGCGTGGGCAGGATGACGCTGTTGGATTTCGATACCGTCTCGGTGTCCAACCTGCAGCGCCAGACGCTGCACAGCGACGCGACGGTTGGCCAGCCGAAGGTGGACTCTGCCCGCACGGCGCTGGCGCGCATCAACCCCAACGTTCAGTTCACCCTGATTGACGCGATGCTGGATGACGACGCGCTGTTCGCGCAGATTGCGCAGCACGATCTGGTGCTCGACTGCACCGATAACGTCGCCGTCCGTAACCAGCTGAACGCGGGCTGTTTTGCCCACAAAACCCCGCTGGTCTCCGGCGCGGCAATCCGCATGGAGGGGCAAATTAGCGTCTTCACGTACGCGGATGGTGAACCCTGCTACCGCTGCCTGAGCCGTCTGTTTGGCGAGAATGCGCTGACCTGCGTCGAGGCGGGCGTGATGGCACCACTCGTCGGCGTGATTGGCTCATTGCAGGCAATGGAAGCGATTAAAGTGCTGGCGCACTACGGCACGCCTGCCGCGGGGAAAATCGTGATGTATGACGCGATGACCTGTCAGTTCCGCGAGATGAAGCTGATGCGCAATCCGGGGTGTGAGGTTTGCGGAGGTTAAAGCAAACGGCAACCTTCAGGTTGCCGTTTTAGTGTTTGCTCCCTCTCCCTGTGGGAGAGGGTTGGGGTGAGGGCATCAGGCCGCACCCGTCAGATAGACGTCCGTCCAAACGCCCCCTGCCAGTCCTGCTCAAACTTCACGATCGCCGCATCCACCGCAGGGGAAGTAATAAACTGCTGCGCGACGTCCAGCGGCAGCGTGATGGACTCGCACCCTGCCAGCAGGCAGTCCAGCGCCTGACGCGGGGTTTTAAAGCTCGCGGCCAGCACCTTTGACTGCGGCGCGTGCAGCGCCAACAGCTGCTGCAGTTCAATCACGGTCTGGATCCCGTCCCCGCCCTGCGCGTCCACGCGGTTAACGTAAGGGGCCACATACTCAGCTCCGGCCAGGGCGGACAGCATCCCCTGCGCGGCGCCATACACCGCCGTGCCCAGCGTCGGGATCCCTTCCGCTTTCAGCATCTTAATAGCCGCCAGCCCTTCCGCGGTCACCGGCACCTTCACCACCAGGTCGTTAATGATAGCGCGCAGCTTGCGCGCGTCTTCCACCATCCCTTCGGCGGTGGTTGCCATTACCTGCGCAAACAGACGGCCCTTACCGCCCAGCGCGTCGTGCAGCGCGGGCAGCAGCTCATCTAGCGGCGTTTTTCCTGCCGCCACAATGCTTGGGTTGGTGGTCACGCCCGCCAGCGGGAAGATACGCGCCAGCTTTTTGACTGCCGCAACGTCAGATGTGTCGAGATAAAGTTCCATGATGTCACCCTCAAAATTAGCCTGCACTTACCCTATCACGATAAAACCTGCTCAAGAGTTGACCTGAATCAAGATAACTTTCATTCGAAAGTCATTTAATCTTCATATGCAACTTGAGGGCAAAAATATGATCTTCAATATTCAGCGTTATTCCACCCACGACGGCCCGGGTATTCGAACCGTGGTGTTCCTGAAAGGCTGCTCGCTGGGCTGTCGCTGGTGCCAGAACCCGGAAAGCCGCTCGCGCAGCCGGGACGTGCTGTTTGACGCGCGCTTGTGTCTGGAAGGCTGCGACCTGTGCCAGCTGGCGGCACCGGGCTGTATCGAACGCGCGCTCAATGGCCTGGTCATCCACCGTGAAAAGCTGAGTGAAGAGACGATTAATGCCCTCACCGACTGCTGCCCGACGCAGGCGCTTACCGTCTGCGGTGAAGAGAAGAAGGTGGACGAGATCATGGCCACCGTGCTGCGCGACAAACCCTTTTATGACCGCAGCGGCGGCGGGATCACCCTCTCCGGCGGCGAGCCGTTTATGAACCCGGAGCTGGCGCACGCCCTGTTCAAGGCCAGCCACGAACAGGGTATCCACACCGCCGTCGAAACCTGCCTTCACGTGCCGTGGCACTATATCGAGCCGTCATTACCGTACGTCGATCTGTTCCTCGCCGACCTTAAGCACGTCGACGGAGCGGTGTTCAAACAGTGGACCGACGGTTCGGCCAAACGGATCCTGGACAACCTGAAGCGCCTGGCCGCGGCCGGGAAAAAGATGACCATCCGCGTGCCGCTGATCCAGGGCTTCAACGCGGATGAAGCCTCCATCACCGCCATTACCAACTTCGCTGCCGACGAACTCGGCGTCGATGATATTCATTTTTTGCCGTATCACACGCTGGGCATGAACAAATACACCCTGCTCGGCCAACCCTACTCTGCCCCTGAAAAACCGCTGGATAACCCTGCCCTGCTGGATTTCGCGCAGCAGTACGCCTGCCAGAAAGGGTTAACCGCGACCTTACGAGGATAAACCTATGACCACCCTGAATCTCAACACCCTCAGCGAACGTATTAAAGCGCATAAAATGGCGCTGGTGCATATCGTCAAGCCGCCGGTCTGTACCGAGCGCGCGCAGCATTACACCGAAATGTACCAGCAGCACATGGACAAGCCGATCCCGGTGCGTCGCGCCCTGGCGCTGGCACATCACCTGGCGGAACGCACCATCTGGATCAAGCACGACGAGCTGATTATCGGGAACCAGGCCAGCGAAGTGCGCGCTGCGCCGATCTTCCCGGAATATACCGTCTCCTGGATTGAGAAAGAGATTGACGATCTGGCGGACCGTCCGGGTGCGGGCTTCGCGGTGAGCGAAGAGAACAAGCGTGTGCTGCATGAAATCTGCCCGTGGTGGCGCGGCCAGACGGTGCAGGACCGCTGCTACGGCATGTTCACCGACGAGCAGAAAGGCCTGCTCGAAACCGGCATCATCAAAGCCGAAGGCAACATGACCTCCGGCGACGCGCACCTGGCGGTAAACTTCCCGCTGGTGCTGGAGAAAGGTCTCGACGGCCTGCGCGCCAAAGTGGCCAAACGCCGCTCGCGCATCAATCTGACGGTGCTGGAAGACCTGCACGGCGATCAGTTCCTGAAGGCAATTGATATCGTGCTGGAAGCCGTCAGCCTGCACATCAAACGCTTCGCCGACCTGGCGCGTGAGATGGCGTCTACGGAAACCCGCGAAAGCCGCCGCGACGAGCTGCTGGCGATGGCGGAAAACTGCGACGTGATTGCCCACGAGCCGCCAAAAACCTTCTGGCAGGCGCTGCAGCTGTGCTACTTCATTCAGCTGATCCTGCAGATTGAGTCCAACGGCCACTCCGTCTCCTTCGCGCGTATGGACCAGTATCTCTACCCGTACTACCGCCGCGACGTGGAGCTGGACCAGAGCCTGGATCGCGAGCACGCCATCGAGCTGCTGCACAGCTGCTGGCTGAAGCTGCTGGAAGTGAACAAGATCCGCTCCGGCTCGCACTCCAAAGCCTCTGCCGGCAGCCCGCTGTACCAGAACGTTACCATTGGTGGTCAGAAGCTGGTTAACGGCGAGCCGATGGACGCGGTGAACCCGCTCTCCTACGCGATTCTGGAATCCTGCGGTCGCCTGCGCTCTACCCAGCCAAACCTGAGCGTGCGCTACCATGCGGGCATGAGCAACGACTTCCTCGACGCCTGCGTGCAGGTGATCCGCTGCGGCTTCGGGATGCCTGCCTTTAACAACGACGAAATCGTGATCCCGGAATTCATCAAGCTCGGCGTTGAGCGCGATGATGCCTACGACTACGCGGCCATCGGCTGCATCGAAACCGCTGTGGGCGGCAAGTGGGGCTACCGCTGCACCGGCATGAGCTTTATCAACTTCGCCCGCGTCATGCTGGCGGCGCTGGAAGGCGGCCGCGACGCCACCAGCGGCAAGGTGTTCCTGCCGCAGGAAAAAGCGCTCTCAGCCGGCAACTTCGACAATTTCGAGGAGGTGATGGCGGCGTGGGACAGCCAGATCCGCTACTACACCCGCAAATCTATCGAAATTGAGTACGTGGTAGACACCATGCTGGAGGAGAACGTCCACGATATTCTCTGCTCGGCGCTGGTGGACGACTGCATCGAACGCGCGAAAAGCATCAAGCAGGGCGGCGCGAAGTATGACTGGGTCTCCGGCCTGCAGGTGGGTATCGCCAACCTCGGCAACAGCCTGGCAGCGGTGAAAAAGCTGGTCTTTGAGCAGGGCGCTATCGGTCAGCAGCAGCTGGCGGCGGCGCTGGCGGATGACTTCGACGGGCTGACCCACGAGCAGCTGCGCCAGCGCCTGATCAACGGTGCGCCGAAATACGGCAACGATGACGATAGCGTGGACATGCTGCTGACCCGTGCTTACGAAACCTACATTGAGGAGCTGAAGCAGTACCACAACCCCCGCTACGGCCGCGGCCCGATTGGCGGTAACTACTACGCGGGCACGTCGTCTATCTCCGCTAACGTACCGTTCGGCGCGGCAACGATGGCGACGCCGGACGGACGTAAGGCCCACACCCCGCTGGCGGAAGGGGCAAGCCCGGCTTCCGGTACCGACCACCTCGGCCCGACCGCGGTGATCGGCTCGGTCGGTAAACTGCCTACCGAGGCGATCCTGGGCGGCGTGCTGCTTAACCAGAAGCTGAACCCGTCGACGCTGGAAAACGACAGCGATCGCCAGAAGCTGATGGTGCTGCTGCGCACCTTCTTCGAGGTGCACAAGGGCTGGCATATTCAGTACAACATTGTCTCGCGCGAAACGCTGCTGGAGGCGAAGAAACACCCTGACCAGTATCGAGACCTGGTGGTACGCGTTGCGGGTTACTCGGCGTTCTTCACCGCCCTGTCGCCGGATGCGCAGGACGATATTATCGCCCGTACTGAGCATACGCTGTAGCGAAGTATTCCCTCTCCCCGTGGGAGAGGGAGAAAACACTAAAAACGGCAACCTCGGTTGCCGTTTTGCTTTTACTTTCGAATGAAATTAAATTTGTGCTCCCCGTCACCTTGTTATTAGAATGTTTCAAAACGCAGTGACCCAGGAGCACAGTATGACCGTTAAAGTTATCGTCACCGATATGGACGGAACTTTCCTTGATGATGCCAAGCAGTACGATCGTGACCGCTTCCAGGCACAGTTTGAGCAGCTTAAATCCCGCGATATTGAATTCGTTGTCGCCAGCGGCAACCAGTATTACCAGCTCATCTCCTTCTTCCCCGAGCTGAAAGAGCAGATCTCCTTCGTGGCGGAGAACGGCGCGCTGGTGTTCGACCACGGCGAACAGGTTTTCCACGGCGAGCTGACCCGCCATGAGTCGCAGATCGTTATTGGCGAACTACTGAAAGACGAAGGGCTGAACTTTGTAGCCTGCGGGCTGGAGAGTGCCTACGTCAGCGACAAAGCCCCGGACGCCTTCGTGGCGCTGATGTCAAAGCACTATCACCGCTTAAAACGCATCAGCGATTACCGCGAAATCGACGACGTGCTGTTTAAGTTCTCCCTGAACCTGCCGGACAGCGATATCCCGAACCTGGTCGATAAACTGCACGTCTCCCTTGACGGCATCATGAAGCCGGTCACCAGCGGTTTCGGTTTTGTCGATTTGATTATCCCCGGCCTGCACAAAGCCAACGGCATTAGCCGCCTGCTGAAACGCTGGAAAATCTCCCCGCAGGAGTGCGTCGGCATTGGCGACAGCGGCAACGATGCCGAGATGCTGAAGCTGGTGAAATACTCTTTTGCGATGGGCAACGCGGCGCAGAGCATTAAAGACATTAGCCGCTACAGCACCGACGATAACAACCATCAGGGCGCGCTGAACGTCATTCAGGCCGTGCTCGACAACCACTCTCCTTTCGACGTCTGATCCTTTCCTCGCCGGAGCCCCGCTCCGGCCTCTCACTCTTTTTCCGTCCTGTGGCTTGCGTCAAGTTTTTAAACTTGCATTAACTTATTTTTAACTTAAAGTATCACTTGTAGATATTTTTACTTTCGAATGAAAGATGCGAGGCAGTTATGACCTTTACCAGTGAAACCTTGCCGGCGGACCACAAAGCGGCAATCCGTCAGTTAAAACGTGAGTTACGCGCGCAGATCGGCGACGTGCAGGCGGTGTTCGACAAGCTCAGCGATAAAATCGCCACCCGCGTGGCGGAGATCAACGCCCTGAAAAATAAAGGCGAATCCGTCTGGCCGGTGATTCCGTTTGCAGATGTGAAAAACGGCACGATTACCGACGCTCAGCGCGAGGCCGTTAAGCGCCGCGGCTGCGCGGTGATTAAAGGTCACTTCCCCCGCGAGCAGGCGCTGGCGTGGGATCGGTCGATGCTCGACTACCTCGATCTGAACAAGTTTGACGAGGTGTACAAAGGGCCGGGCGACAACTTCTTCGGCACCTTAACCGCCTCCCGCCCGGAGATTTACCCGATCTACTGGTCCCAGGCGCAAATGCAGGCGCGCCAGAGCGAAGCGATGGCGCAGGTGCAGTCGTTCCTGAACCGTTTATGGACATTCGAGAGCAACGGCAAGCAGTGGTTTAACCCTGACGTGAGCGTGATTTATCCGGACCGCATTCGCCGCCGTCCGCCGGGAACCACCTCCAAAGGGCTGGGGGCGCATACCGATTCCGGCGCGCTGGAGCGCTGGCTGCTGCCGGCTTACCAGCAGGTGTTTGCCCGCGTGTTTGACGGCAACGTCGAGAAATACGATCCGTGGAACGCCGCGCACCGTACTGAAGTGGAAGAGTACACCGTGGATAACACCACCAAGTGCTCGGTGTTCCGCACCTTCCAGGGCTGGACGGCGCTGTCGGACATGATCCCCGGCCAGGGGCTGCTGCACGTGGTGCCGATCCCGGAAGCAATGGCCTACATTCTGCTGCGTCCGCTGCTGGACGACGTGCCGGAAGACGAACTCTGCGGCGTGGCGCCGGGGCGCGTGCTGCCGATTTCCGAGAAGTGGCACCCGCTGCTTGTCGAAGCATTAACCAGTATTCCGGCGCTGGAAGCCGGCGATTCCGTGTGGTGGCACTGCGACGTGATCCACTCTGTCGCGCCGGTGGAAAATCAGCAGGGCTGGGGCAACGTGATGTACATCCCCGCCGCGCCAATGTGCGAGAAGAACCTCGCCTATGCGAAAAAGGTCAAGGAAGCGCTGGAAACCGGCGCGTCGCCGGGAGACTTCCCGCGCGAGGATTATGAAAAAAGCTGGCAGGACCGTTTTACCGTGAACGATCTCAATATCCACGGCAAGCGTGCGCTGGGCATGGCTTAACTGTCGTACAGCCCTTCCCGCTCCACGGCGGTGCGTCGTTTCCCCTGACGTATCCGCCGTACCGATTCCCGCACGGCCAGCGTGCCGTTCAGCAGCAATGTTCCTACCGGCGCGTCCGGGCGCATCAGCCGCTGCTGGAGCATATGCACCGCTTCCGTTCCCAGCTCGTCGCGGGGAACATGCACCGCCGTTAAGGGCACATCCTGAATCGCCGCCAGATTAAAGCCGTCAATGCTCATCACCGAGACGTCCTGCGGCACGCGCAGACCGTGATTTTGCAGCGCGCTGATGGTGCCTGCCGCCATAAAGTCCCCGCCTACCAGGAACGCCGTCGGCAGGTCTTTTCCCTTCTGTTGGTTAAGCCACTCGCTCACCAGTTGCTCCGTCTCTCTGGCGCTGAAGCTTGGCACCACCAGCAGATCGCGCCTGTCGTTAAACCTGAGATTATGAGCGTGCCACGCGTCGCGGATCCCCGCCAGGCGCAGCTCCATGGTGTAGCGACGCAGGCACAGCACGTTCATCACCTCGCGGTGCCCCATCTCGAACAGGTACTCCGCCGCCCGCTCGCCGATGGCGCGATGATCCGGGGCAACGGCAGGCAGGCGCATGCGGCGGTCCCGGCAGTTAATCAGCATGCAGGGTTTCCCCACATCCACCGCCAGATCGTGGATATGCGGATCGTCGATACCGAGCAGAATGGCCGCCTGGGTATCCGGCTCGTTCATGCGTGCCAGAAAAATCTGGGCGTCGCTGTCGTTCTCCTCCAGCGCGCAGTAGCGCAGCCGAACCTCGTGCGAGGCAAGCCCTTTGCTCACGCTCTGGATCACGCGGTAGTAAAAGATGTCGGACCGCTCGTCGAAGGCACGCTGAGGGGCAAAAACCACCAGGCTGTTAAGCAGCAGACGCCCCGCCGCCATGCCGTCCATCACCCCCAGCTCCCGCGCGCACGCCAGCACCTTAGCCCGCGCCTTTTCGCTGGTATTCGCTTTGCCTGCCAGCACACGGGAAACCGTACTGATGGAGAGCTGGGTACGGGCGGCGATTTCGGTGATTTTTAGCCTTTTGTCCATTTTGTGATCTGGCTCCATTTGCGAAATGAAAAAATTTTCATAGCGTGTTCATCAGGCAATAACTGACATAAAGACCATCATGCCAGAGGGTTTACGTCAGTTATGAGAAATTTTGCACAAAATCCACTTTTGCCCTCTCATTTTCTTCCCTAAGGTGAACTTGTCACACAGCTTCCATACTAGTTGTATAGCAACTTAAGCATTCTAAGCGGATAGAAATCAAAGGCATAACAATCTGTGTGACACCTGAACCTCCGTCCCCTTACCGTCCGTCTTGTGGAGAGTAAAATGAGTCAGGACATCAATAACACCGTTGCGACAAGCAAAACCCGTCGCGTCATTAAGAATTTGCGCTGGTACGTGCTGGTGCTGTTTTTACTTGGCGTCACCGTTAACTACATCACCCGTAACTCGCTGGGGATCCTCGCCCCGGAACTGAAAGAGAGCCTCGGGATCACCACCGAGCAGTACTCCTGGATAGTCGGCGCGTTTCAGATCGCCTACACCATTTTCCAGCCCCTGTGCGGCTGGCTGATTGACGTCATCGGCCTGAAGATTGGCTTTATGGTCTGCGCCGGGATCTGGGCGCTGATGTGTATCTTCCACGCGGGCGCCGGAAGCTGGCTGCACCTGGCCATTCTGCGCTTCTTTATGGGCGCTTCCGAAGCTGCCGCCACGCCAGCGAACGCCAAAACCATCGGCGAATGGTTCCCGAAATCAGAGCGTCCCGTTGCCGCCGGCTGGGCGGGCGTGGGCTTCTCCATCGGCGCGATGCTGGCCCCGCCTATCATCTACTTTGCTCACGCGTCGTTCGGCTGGCAGGGCGCGTTTATGTTTACCGGCGTGCTGGCGCTGCTGTGGGTGATCCTCTGGTGGGCGTTCTACCACAACCCGGAACAGCACCCGAACCTGAGCCGCGACGAGCTGGCGTTTATCAAGCAGGATAACGAACCCGCACCGGTCAAGCTGCCCTTCCTGACCGCGCTGAAAACCGTCTCGAAAAACAAACGCTTCTACGGTATCGCCATCCCGGCCTTTATGGCAGAACCCGCCTGGGCGGTGCTGAGCTTCTGGGTGCCCCTGTACCTCGCCAAAGAGCACGGCATGGACCTGAAGCAGATCGCGATGTTTGCCTGGCTGCCCTTCCTCGCCGCCGACCTCGGCAGCGTGGCAAG
The DNA here is from genome assembly GCF_014895985.1 of Enterobacter cloacae complex sp. P2B. Taxonomy (NCBI): domain Bacteria; kingdom Pseudomonadati; phylum Pseudomonadota; class Gammaproteobacteria; order Enterobacterales; family Enterobacteriaceae; genus Enterobacter; species Enterobacter cloacae complex sp. P2B. The sequence continues at coordinate 94,190 of NZ_JADBQQ010000013.1, forward strand.
CGGCTACCTGACGCGCCTGTACACCCGCTGGTTCGGCTGCTCCCGCGTGAACTCGGTGGTGGCAAGCTCCGTCACCGGCGCGTTTCTGATGATTTCTCTGGCCATCGTCGCCGTGACCCGCGACCCGTATATCACCATCGTGCTGATCTCCATCGGCGGCTTCGGGCACCAGATTATCTCCTGCATGCTGAGCGCGCTGGTGGTGGAGTCCTTCGATAAGGGCCAGATGGCGACCGTCAACGGCATGCGCGGCTCGGCGGCGTGGATCGCCAGCTTCCTGTTTTCCCTGTTAATCGGGGTGACCGCCGACAAAATCGGCTTCAACCCGCTTTTTATTGCCATGGGCTTTTTTGACCTGATTGGCGCTCTCTTCCTGGTGGCATTTATTGCTGAACGTCGCGCCAAGCGCGCCTGATAGTGGATGTATTGCATATGAAAACCCTGAAAAACTGGACCGTTGATAAGCAGTCTGCGAATCATCTGGAGCTGCTGGTGGATAATCAGCACCGCCTGTGCCTGTACGTGCTGGAACAGAACCTGTTCCGCGTGCTGATCAAACGCAAAGGCGAGCTGGCGCTGGACCGCACCTGGAGCATCGCGCCGGAACAAGACGTGCCGTGGGAAGGCCGCCGTCGTGACGACTTGAGCGGTTTCTCCTGCCCGGCCTGGACCCTGACGCAGCAGGATGACGCAGTGACGGTGGCAACCGAGCAGCTGCGCGTGACCGTCCACCAGCCCCTGTGGCTGGAGTGGCACTACCGTAATGATGCGGGCGAATGGCAGCCGCTGGTCCAGGATCGCCCGACCAGCGCCTACCTGCTGAACGCCCACGGCGACGGCGTGGCGCACTATCTCAGCCGCCGCAAGGACGAGCGTTTCTACGGCCTGGGCGAGAAAGCGGGCGATCTGCAGCGCAACGGCAAACGTTACGAGATGCGCAACCTGGACGCCATGGGCTATAACGCCGCCAGCACCGATCCGCTTTATAAGCACATTCCGTTTACCCTCACCCGCCGCGATGACGTGAGCTACGGCCTGTTCTACGACAACCTGAGCAGCTGCTGGCTGGATCTGGGCAACGAGATCGACAACTATCACACCGCCTATCGCCGCTGGCAGGCGGAAGCGGGCGATATTGATTATTACATCTTTACCGGCAAGCGCGCACTGGACGTCACCAAAGCCTTCGTGCGCCTGACCGGGAAAACGCTGTTTGGGCCGAAGTGGAGCCTGGGCTACAGCGGCTCGACCATGCACTACACCGACGCACCGGACGCGCAGAATCAGCTGATGAACTTCATCCGCCTGTGCGAAGAGCACGCCATTCCGTGCGATTCGTTCCAGCTCTCGTCCGGCTATACCTCCATCAACGGCAAGCGCTACGTCTTCAACTGGAACTACGACAAAGTGCCGCAGCCGAAGGCGATGAGCCAGGCCTTCCACGACGCGGGACTGAAGCTTGCGGCCAACATCAAGCCGTGCCTGCTGCAGGATCATCCGCGCTACGGTGAAGTGGCGGAGAGCGGCCTGTTCATCCGTGATTCAGAAACCGACGCGCCTGAACGCTCCAGCTTCTGGGATGACGAAGGCTCGCACCTCGACTTTACCAACCCGCAGACGGTGCAGTGGTGGCAGAACGGCGTGACCACACAGCTGCTGGAGATGGGTATCGACTCCACCTGGAACGACAACAACGAGTATGAAGTGTGGGACGGGGAAGCCCGCTGCTTTGGCTTCGGCAAGGAGATCGCCATCAAGCACATTCGCCCGGTGATGCCACTGCTGATGATGCGCGCCTCGCTGGAAGCGCAGCAGCGCTTTGCGCCGGAGAAGCGTCCGTATCTCATCTCCCGCTCCGGCTGCGCCGGGATGCAGCGCTACGTTCAGACCTGGAGCGGCGACAACCGCACTAACTGGGACACGCTGCGCTATAACATCCGCATGGGGCTGGGCATGAGCCTGTCCGGATTATTCAACGTCGGTCACGACGTGGGCGGTTTCTCCGGCGACAAGCCGGACGCCGAGCTGTTCGTGCGCTGGGTGCAGAACGGCGTAATGCACCCGCGCTTTACCATCCATTCCTGGAATGACGATCGCACCGTGAACGAGCCGTGGATGTATCCGGGCGTCACGCCTGCCATTCGCGGCGCGATTGAGCTGCGCTACCGCCTGCTGCCGTATCTCTACACCCTGCTCTGGCAGGCGCACGCCGACGACGAGCCGATGCTGCGCCCGACCTTCCTCGACCACGAGCACGACGCGCAGACCTTCGAAGAGTGCGATGACTTCCTGCTGGGCCGCGACCTGCTGGTCGCCAGCGTCGTCGAAGCCGGGCAGCGCGAGCGCCGCGTCTGGCTGCCAGATAACGAAACGGGCTGGTACGATTTTTACACCCACGCGTGGTATGCGGGCGGGCAATCCATCGTCCTTGATGCGCCGCTGGAAAAACTGCCGCTGCTGGTGCGCGCCGGGGCCGGTCTGCCGCTTAGCGAGCGCATCACGCATGTGAGTGCTGAAAAAGATTCGACCCGCGAGCTGAAGCTGTTCCCAGTTAAAGGCGTCGGCACAACCACGGGGCTGCTGTTTGAAGACGACGGTGAAAGCTGGGGCTATAAGAAGGGCAATGCGCTGTGGGTGGAATGGGAAATGGAGTGTGATGGCGCAACCATCAACCTGAAGGTGAACGCGCGCGGGGATTATCGTCCGGCGTGGAAGGCGCTGAAGGTGTCGTTACCGGCGGGGGAAAAACGTACGCTGCGGGTGAATGGGGTTGAAGGGAGCGAGTGGGTGGTGTAGTACGGCCTGATGCTCTCACCCTAACCCTCTCCCACGGGGAGAGGGGATAAAGGCACGACGCCTTTCCCTAAGTATTTCGCGCTGCAGGAAGGCGGCAAACCTGTGAATCCCCGGGAGCTTACATAAGTAAGTGACCGGGGTGAACAGGTGCAGCCAACGCATCTGCAGCGTGAAAGACGACGGGAAATTAGCCGTCGATACCTTTGCTGCGCAGGTAATCTTCGTAGTTACCGGTGAAGTCCACCACGCGCTCTGGCGTAATTTCGATCACGCGGGTCGCCAGGGAGCTGACGAACTCACGGTCGTGAGAGACGAAGATCAGGGTGCCCTGATACATCTCCAGCGCCATGTTCAGCGATTCGATAGATTCCATATCCAGGTGGTTAGTCGGTTCGTCCATCACCAGAATGTTCGGTTTTTCCATCATCAGCTTGCCGAACAGCATGCGGCCTTTTTCACCACCGGAGAGCACTTTGGCGGGCTTTTTGATGTCGTCCTGGCTGAACAGCAGACGCCCCAGAATGCTGCGCACCGCCTGCTCGTCGTCACCTTCCTGCTTCCACTGGCTCATCCAGTCGAAGACGGTCAGGTCATTTTCGAACTCGTATTCGTGGTCCTGCGCGTAGTAACCAATCTGCGCGTTTTCAGACCACTTCACGGTGCCGTTGTCCGGCTGCAGTTCACCCACCAGGGTTTTCAGCAGGGTAGATTTACCCACGCCGTTGGCGCCCAGAATGGCAATCTTCTCACCCACTTCCAGCAGCAGGTTGAAGTTTTTAAACAGCGGGCCTTCATCGAAGCCTTTGGTAAGGGCTTCCACTTCCAGGGCGTTACGGAACAGTTTCTTGTCCTGCTCGAAGCGGATGAACGGGTTCTGACGGCTTGAGGCTTTAACCTCTTCCAGCTTGATTTTGTCGATCTGACGGGCACGCGATGTTGCCTGACGGGATTTAGAGGCGTTGGCGCTGAAGCGGCTGACGAAGGACTGCAGGTCCGCAATCTGCGCTTTCTTCTTGGCGTTGTCGGCAAGCAGACGTTCACGCGCCTGGGTGGCTGCCGTCATGTACTCGTCGTAGTTGCCCGGATATACGCGCAGCTCACCGTAGTCCAGATCCGCCATGTGCGTACAGACCATGTTCAGGAAGTGACGGTCGTGCGAGATGATGATCATGGTGCTGTCGCGGTCGTTCAGCGTCTGCTCCAGCCAGCGGATGGTGTCGATATCCAGGTTGTTCGTTGGTTCGTCGAGCAGCAGGATGTCCGGGTTAGAGAACAGCGCCTGCGCCAGCAGCACGCGCAGCTTCCAGCCTGGCGCGACTTCGCTCATCGGGCCGTAATGTTGTTCAACCGGAATACCGACGCCCAGCAGCAGTTCGCCCGCACGCGCTTCCGCAGAGTAGCCGTCCATTTCGCCGTACTGCGTTTCCAGATCGGCCACTTTATAGCCGTCTTCTTCGCTCATTTCGGCGAGACCGTAGATACGATCGCGCTCCTGCTTCACTTCCCACAGCTCCGCGTGCCCCATGATCACGGTGTCGAGCACGGTGAACTCTTCGAAGGCGAACTGATCCTGACGCAGCTTACCGATACGCTCGTTCGGATCGAGCGACACGTTGCCCAGCGTCGGCTCTAAATCGCCGCCGAGGATCTTCATAAAGGTGGATTTTCCGCTACCGTTGGCACCAATCAGGCCGTAACGGTTGCCGCCGCCAAATTTGACGGAAATGTTTTCGAACAGCGGCTTACTGCCAAACTGCATAGTGACGTTGCTGGTAACTAACACGGAGAGATTCCTGCGAAAAGTGTGATAAACACGGCATTATGCCACAATTCCGAATTGAGATCCCGTGTTGCGGCAATCCACTAAACTTTAACAAAATCGAAAAAAATGTGATTTCGTACACATCTGAATTCCCTGTTAGCGGGAATGCACATATAATGCGCTCCCATCACAGATTCAGACTTATCAACTCATCGCCTGAATGGCTTAGATACCTCGCACAACATGAACATGAAATTAACAACGCTTTTTGCGGCGGCGTTAGCCGTAGTAGGTTTTTGTAAGACCGCGTCTGCGGTGACGTATCCCCTGCCGACAGACGGAAGCCGTCTGGTGGGTCAAAACCAGGTGGTGACGGTGCCTGAGGGTAACTCTCAGCCGCTGGAGTATTTCGCCGCGCAGTACCAGCTGGGCCTGTCCAACATGCTGGAAGCGAACCCGGGCGTTGACCCGTATCTGCCAAAAGCAGGTACCGTGCTGAATATTCCTCAGCAGCTGATCCTGCCGGATACCGTTCATGAAGGCATCGTGATTAACAGCGCCGAAATGCGTCTGTATTACTACCCGAAAGGCACCAACACCGTTATCGTGCTGCCAATCGGTATCGGCCAGTTGGGTAAAGACACCCCGCTGAACTGGACCACCAAAGTAGAGCGTAAGAAAGCAGGCCCAACCTGGACGCCGACGGCAAAAATGCACGCGGAATACATCGCTGCGGGCGAGCCGCTGCCCGCCGTTGTGCCAGCCGGCCCGGATAACCCGATGGGCCTGTACGCGCTGTACATTGGTCGTCTGTACGCCATCCACGGCACCAACGCCAACTTCGGTATCGGCCTGCGCGTGAGCCACGGCTGCGTGCGCCTGCGTAACGACGACATCAAGTTCCTGTTCGAAAACGTGCCGGTCGGTACGCGCGTGCAGTTCATCAACGAACCGGTGAAAGCGACGTCTGAGCCAGACGGCAGCCGCTACATCGAAGTGCACAACCCGCTCTCCACCAGCGAAGACCAGATCAACAACAACGAGATCGTGCCGATTACGCTGAACAGCGCGGTGCAGTCAGTGACCTCTCAGCCAGACGTGGAAACCACCATCGTCGACCAGGCGATTCAGAACCGTTCCGGTATGCCGGTGCGTCTGAACTAATTACGCGCATCAAAAAAGCGGGCCTCGAGGCCCGCTTTTTTTTATCCGTTATTCACTATCACAATCCCGCCGTGGTCGTAGCGATAGTGGCAGTGGGCATACTCCAGCGGCGTGCCATCTTCCAGATAAATGACCTGCTCCACCTCCAGCACCGGATCGGTTTCCTCACAGACCAGATGCTCTCTGTCCAGCGCGCTGGGCTTTAGCGCCCGCACGACCCGGTATGACCCCATAATTTTCAGCCCCAGGGTTTCCTGAACGTACTGAAACACTGACCCTTCAAGGTGGTTTTTCGTCAGGCCCGGCACCAGATTCATCGGCATCACCGTGGAATCCAGCGACATCGGTTCGCCGTTCAGTAAACGCAGGCGAATGAAGTCGTAGATCGGCGCATCGGCGTTAATCATCAGCGACGCCTGCTCTTTTTCGTTCGGGAAGCGCAGTTCGAAATGCACCACCTGGCTCGTGACCGTACCCAGATGCGCCCAGGTTTTGGTCGCGCCAAAGTAGTCGCTGCCGGAGAGATCCCACTGCGAGAGCTGGAGGAAGTTTTTGCGGATGAACGTCCCCTGCCCCTGGCGGGTGTAGACCAGCCCTTCGACGATCAGCTGGCGCATCGCCTGCTGAATAGTCATCCGGCTGGTACTGAACTCCGCCGCCAGTGCAAACTGATCCGGCAGGGGTTCGTTGGCGGCGTACTGCTGGCTGATAATGCGTTTCTTAATTTCCCGCGCTATGGTGATGTACTTCGCCGCCATCGTCCTTCCTTTCTGTTAGTTTTCTATCCCGCTGTTTTTCAAGGCCACTCGCTCGGCAATTTTGAGGAAAGGCAGGTAGAAGAATACACCAAATACGATGATTGCCAACTGGACCACCACGGCGCGCCAGTCCCCCGCCGTCGCCAGCCAGGCGCTGAGGATCGGCGGCGTGGTCCAGGGGATCATCACCACGCAGCGGGACATTAACCCCAGCGTGGTGCAGAGCCAGGCGAAGTAAATGCCGATGGCGGGCAGCAGCACAAACGGGATCATCAGCGGCAGGTTAAAGACGATCGGCAGGCCGAAAATCACCGGCTCGTTGATATTAAACAGGCCCGGTGCCAGCGACAGACGCGCCACCTGCTTCGCCGATTGTTGCCGCGAGAAGATAAAGATGGCGATCAGCAGCGAGATCGTGCTGCCCGTACCGCCCACCATGCCAAACGTCGGCACAAAGATGTTGTTGATGATGTGCGGGATGGGCTGTCCGTTGGCGAAGGCCAGCATGTTCTCGTTGGTGTTAATCAGTAGAAACGGCTCCAGCACCACGCTGTTGACCACCGACTGATGAATGCCGAGCGTGAACAGGAAGTTGCCGAAGCTGTAGATGAAAATCGTCCCCGGCAGGCTGGTGTTGATCAGCCGCAGCGGCTGCTGGATAAAGGTCGTGATGAGATGGATCAGATCCGTATGCAGCACGTTTGCCAGCAGCGCCGCCAGCACGGCGAACACCGACAAGGTAAGAATGGTTGGGATCAGCGCGGTAAAGGATTTGCTCACCGCCGGGGGTACGTTTTCCCCCAGCGAAATGTGCAGCGCCTTCAGCCGCGAAATGGCGATGAACAGCTCGGTGGAGAGCAGGCCAATCAGCACCCCGGCGAAAATCCCGGTGGAGCCGATATTGGCGAACGTCAGCACCTGCGTCACGCTGACCGCAGCGTCGCTGCCAACGGGCGTAACCTGTAAGCGCATCGGCATCATGATGATAAAGCTGCTGACGGCGATAACCACTGCCGAGACCGGATTGTCGAAATCTTTGTTGCGCGCCAGCGACCAGGCAATCATCGGCGCCAGCAGCAGCGCGGCGATGTTCAGCGTGCCGTTAATAATCGCCTCGCCCCACACCTTAAACTGTGTGAGCGTGTCGCCCTCAAAAATCCACGGGAACACCACGTTGTTCACCAGCACCGCCAGACCGGCGAGGATGAAAATCGGCATCACCGTGGCGAAGGCGTCGCGCAGGGATCGCAGGTGCACCTGGTTTGCCAGGCGCGCCGAGAACTCAACAAATTTATCGACAAAGGACTGCATGTGCGGTGTGATTTTTGTTTCAGACATAGCGGAGTGTTCCCATCAATCAGTCACAAAAACGGCCCGGCAGCGTACGGCTTACATCTCGCGTCCGTTGGTATGGATAACCTGTTTTAACCACGCGTAGCTCTTCTTCGGCACGCGCTTAAGGTCTTTCAGGTCATGATTCTCGCGGTTGACGTAGACCACGCCGTAGCGCTTACGCATGTCACCCTGAGAGCTGAGAATGTCAATTAACCCCCAGCCGAGATAGCCAATGACCTCTGCGCCATCCTCGAACATGGCTTCCTTCATGGCCTCGATATGCGCCCGGTGGTAGTCGATGCGGTAGGTGTCCTCAATCGGGTTAACCCCGTCCCAGGACTCAATCACCCCAATACCGTTTTCAATCGGGAAGACCGGCATGCGCCAGTCGTTGGCATAACGCGTGATGATGGTGCGAAAACCGAGCGGGTCAATCTGCCAGTTCCACTCGGTGGCTTTCAGGTAGGGGTTATTTTTCTCACCGTGCAGCAGGTAATAGTTGACCGGCGTGCCTTCCGGGATCGCATCGCTGTCCAGCGTTTTGCTGGCATAGTAGCTGAAGGCCATAAAGTCGTTTTTCGTGCGGGCAAACAGAGCGAGATCGTCGGCGCGATAGATATCACCGAAGCCCTCCTGCTCTACCACCGCCATCACCGCCGGGCTGTAGCCCTGGCCTGCAAAGACGCGCAGCAGGTTCTGGTTGAGGAATTCGTCATACTGCTGGGCGCAGAAGATATCGCGCGGCTTGCAGGTGGCCGGATAGATCAGCTGGTGCGCCAGCATGCCGCCCATTAGCTGGCCTGGCTTAGTCTGGTGCAGGTATTCGGTCAGCGACATGTGCGCCATCATCGCATGGTGCTGAAGCTCATACAGCTCGCGCAGGGTTTTCTCGCCTTTCATATAGCCGGAAATGCGGAACGCTTCCGGCATATGGAAGATGTTCTGCTCGTTAAAGGTCAGCCAGTACTTTACCCGGTCGCCGAAGCAGTCGATCATCTTTTTGCCGTAGCGGATAAAAGCCTCCACCACGCGGCGATCGTTGAAGCCGTTGTACTCCTGCGCCAGCGCCAGCGGCATGTCGAAGTGGTAGAGGCAGACCATCGGCTCGATGCCGCGGGCGATGAGATCGTCAATAAAGCGGTCGTAAAAGGCGATGCCCTCGTCGTTGAACGCGCCGTCGCCCTGCGGGCAGACGCGGCTCCAGGAGATCTGGAAGCGGTAGCAGTTCATGCCCAGATCCTGCATCAGGTCGAAATCTTCCCGGTAGCGGTGGTAGGAGTCGGTGGCCACTTTCCAGTCGGAGATGTTTTCTCCAGCTTCGCGAATGTCGTACACCGACATCCCCTTTCCGCCCTCATTCCAGGCCCCTTCCGTCTGCATGCTCGACACCGAGTTGCCCCATAAGAAGTTGGCTGGCAGTGATTGATTCATGGTTGCCTCCTATATGACTAGTCATTTAAATGATATGACTAGTCATATAGTCGGAGATGAAATTTCGATCAAAGGGGAGGAACGATTTTTGTGAGATGGGTTTGAATAATGACGAGGGATGTCTTGCGAACTGCGCCCTGGCAGCAAGTCCTATTGCTGCCAGACGTAAATGAGTCTGCGCAATTCAGGGAAAAGATACCGAACCGCCGAACTCCATATAGATTTTTGCCAGATTATTTAACTGGTTAAAGCGATTTTCATACAGTGCCAGTTCAGCCTGACGGCGTTTCTCCTGAGCATCAAGCCAGAAAGAAATTCGCACCGCGCCCTGGCGATAGCGAACTTCGTTTAGCCTCTCTGATTTTTTCGCCAGTTCCAGGCCTTCACGTAGAAGCGTCTCCTGTTCCAGGAGTTGATGACGCAAAGCAAGCGCATCTTCTATGCTACTCATCGCCTTGTAAAGTTCCTGTTTAAACTCCAGAACCCGTTGCTCGTAGTCGTTGCGGGCAATCTTCACGTCCATGCCCCTTTCTCTCCATTCCAGGAACGGCAGGGTCAGGTTTGCTCCAACAGAGCCTACAGGATTTTCCAGGAAGGCCATAAGGCTGCTGCTGCTGGTGCCAAGCGAGCCGGTCAGACTAAACGCTGGATAAAATGCAGTACGCTGTACATCAACGGTGGCCAATGCTTCCCGTACCCGCCACTCTTTAGCGCTGATATCGGGTCGATGCCGCAGCACGTTGACCGGGATCTTTCCACTGACCTGCGGCAGTGGTCCCATTGGTAACGCTTTCGGTTCGACTATCGCGCTGCCCGGCGCGGTTCCAAGCAAAACGGCTTGCTGATTGAGCGCCTGTAAACGTTCATTCTTCAACGCCGCCAGCCTGTTTTCCTGCGAAAGCACGCCCTGCTGAGCATCCACAACATCCAGAGAGGAGGCACCGCCCGCGGCATAACGCGCGTTAGCCAGGCGCAGCGTCTCTTTTGCATAGTTGATGCTTTGTTGCAGGACAGACAGCTGCTGGTTAATAAAGCCTAAGCGCCAGTAATTATTACTGGCATTTGAAAGCAGCGTCAGGCGTGCAGAACGCAGATCCTCTTCCGAGGCAAAACGTGCCCACGCCTTCGCATCGCGCTGCCGCGCTATTTTGCCCCACAGATCCAGCTCATAGCTGGTATTAATACTGGCAACGCTGCCCCTGCTCCAGTTGGCTGAGCTGTTCAGCTGTTTTTTACCGTCAAGCGCGAGCGAACCTTTTAGTCCCGGATCGTTTGTGATGCCAATCCGCTCTTCTTCCAGGCGGGCGCGATAAACACGCAATACTGCTCCAGCGACATCGTTATTGCGCACCATCACCTGCCGCAGCCAGCCGTCGAGGTCTGGATCGTTAAAGGCCTGCCAGTCGAACGGCATCCTCTCCTCCGCAGCATCCGCCTGATACCAGTTGGCAGGGTATTTCACCTCAGGAGGCTGATAGTCGCTTTTCAGAGAGTCGGCGCAGCCAGCACTAAGCAGGACAGCAAGGCATACCGTTAAAGGGGATAATATTTTCATGGGTTACTCGCTGGCCAGTGAAACGACCGGATCCATCCTTGCTGCCTTGCGGGCAGGGAGATAACCAAAGATCATGCCGATTAAAGTTGAGCAGAAGAATGCGGCAGCAGCGGCCTGCCACGAATAAATGGCGGTGAAAATGCCCCCTGCCAGCGCGGTGAACAGCCCTCCGGCGGCATACGACAGTGCAATACCTAACACTCCGCCTATTAGACATACCAGCACAGCCTCAATCATAAACTGCTGCATGATATCGCCCTGACGCGCACCGACCGCCATTCGTACGCCAATCTCATGGGTCCGTTCCGTGACCGACACCAGCATGATATTCATCACCCCAATGCTGCCGATCATCAGCGAGATGCAGGCCACCATCAGAATCAGGATGCTAAAGGTCATTGAGGTCCGTTCGATTGATTGTCGAATCTGCTCGAAATTATAAAGCTGGAAGTCTTTCACGCCGTGGCGTTGAGTGAGAAGCTGAGAAATAGCGCTGACCGCTGCCTCGTTGGCAACATCATCCTTAAGCCTTACGCTGATGCTGGTCAACACCGGTTTTCCTGTCATTCGATACATCACCGTGCTGTAAGGCATCCAGACGTTAATGCGATTAGGCGCATAGCTTCGGCTGTTCCCTTTGGCGATGCCGACAACCCGTGCAGGCACGGAACCCAGAAAAACGATTTGCCCAAGTGCCTTGAGTCCCGCATCGTCAAATAACGCCTTGCGGGCGTTTTCATCAATGATGACTTCCTGCGAGGCATTTCGATCGTCCTGGAAAGTTGATCCCTGCAACAGTTCAATACCGTTTACGCGAAAATGATCGCGCCCAACGCCATTGATCGTGGCGGTAGCGGATTTACCCAGAAAGCGAATGTTGTCGGAAGCGTTAACTTCGGGGCTGACGCTGTCAACAAACCCCTGCTTTGCTAATGCTTCGGCGTCTGCCGGGACCAGTGTACGAATGGCTTCAGTGCTGTCGTCAAAGAAATCCCTTCCCGGGTAGATGCTCACCACGTTGGTTCCAAGCTCCTTGATATTATCAAGGGTTCGCTGTTTCGCGCCTTCTCCCAGTGCCACCACCGTAACAACCGCGGCGATACCAAAAATAATGCCCGTCATGGTTAACGTCGTGCGCAGGCGATGCGCATTCATCGCTTTTAACGCCATGTGCAGGGATTCACGGGTACGGTCAACAATACTTTGCCACCAGCTTTGCTGAACGCTGTCAGGTCGTTTAAGGGCAACCCCGGAGGTAACACGACTGCCGGTATCAGAAATAATTTCACCGTCACGCAGCTCAATAATACGGTTAGCATGCTGCGCTACCTTCATATCATGTGTCACCATAACCACGGTATGGCCACGCTGATTCAGTTCACTGAGTATTGACAGTACCTCCTGACCGGACTGCGTATCCAGCGCGCCGGTGGGTTCATCCGCCAGAATGATTTCACCGCCGTTAATCAGCGAGCGGGCAATACTCACACGCTGCTGCTGGCCGCCTGAAAGCTCTCCCGGCTTATGATGTTCACGACCTTCCAGCCCGAGTCTTCCAAGCAATGTCGCCGCGCGCAGACGGCGCTTTTCGCGCTCACTGTTGGCATAAATCGCCGGAATTTCAACGTTACTTAACGCGCTCAGGTCGGGCATTAAATGATAACGCTGGAAGATAAAACCGATGTGCTCACGGCGGATCCTTGCCAGATCGTCAGGTGAAAGCTGGGCGGCATTTTGACCGCTGATAAAGTAATCGCCACAATCAGGGACATCGAGACAGCCCATAATATTCATCAGGGTTGACTTACCGGAACCGGAGGCGCCGATGATCGCGACCATCTCCCCAGCAGCGATAGTCAAATCAATCCCTTTAAGCACGGTGAGATCCTGTCCACCGTTCCTGTAAGTGCGGCTGATGCCCTTGAGTTCTATGATATTACTCAAGATACAAACCCTTCCCCGGGCGCTTTTTCACCCGGCTGCGATAACACAACATGTTCCCCGACTTTTACACCGTCCAGGATCTGGATATCCACACTGTTAGTAATGCCGGTTTTGACCTCACGGGTTTCCAGCCGGTTATCACTGGTCAATATCTGCACCTGCTGTTTGTTGCCACTCACCTTGTGCACAGCCTGAATCGGCACCAGTAACGTATTTTTAGCTTCTCCAGCCAGCAAGGTCACCTGTGCTGTCATGGCAATTCGCAGCCGATTTTCTGGATTGGGGACATCCAGCAGCGCGTTGTAGTACACCGAAGCATTTGACGTGCCTGACCCTGAGGCTGAGCTACTGCTGGCAAGGCTATCATCTTTCATAACCGACTCAGGTGCCAGTTCAACGGTACGTAACGTGGCGTCATAATGCTTATCCGGCTCAGAGAAAATGGTGAATCTGGCTTTCTGTCCCGGTGAAATTCGCGTGATATCCGCCTCAGAGATCTGGGCTTTAATTGTCATCACGTCCAGACGTGCGAGTTTGATAATGGTCGGCGCACTTTGGCTGGAGTTAACCGTTTGGCCCTGTTGGGTGACAACGGCAATAACAATGCCGTCCATGGGAGCAACAACTTTTGTATAACCCAAATCGACCTTTTTCTTGTCGACATCAATTTGCGCCTGGACGAGTTTGGCGTTCAGTGCCGATAGCTCAGCGCGGGTACTGGCCAGCGTGGTTTCAGCCGTTTCGAAATCTTCTCTCGAGCTGGCATCCTCATTTAACATCTGGCGCTGGCGCTTAAAACGCAATGAGGCTTGCTTCAACTGCGCCTGCTTAGCCTGAAGGTCCGCTTTTACCACGTTGAGAGCAGCTTCTGCGTTGCGTAAATCATTCCGCTGCGGCACGTCATCAATTTCAGCGATGAGCTGCCCTTTAGTGACACGATCGCCTAACTTCACCTTCAGCGACTTAACCTGGCCAGAAACCTGTGCCCCAACGTTGACCCGCTCAATCGCATCAATTCGACCGGTAGCAAGTACGGCGTTTTCAATATCGCCGATGCGTACTGGAGCGGTAACATACTCAGGAACCTCGGGGCTTCTCAGGAAGAAGAACAAGGCGATGCTAAAAATAATTAGCAGAGCCGCAGCACAGGTCATTACGCGTCGGGGAGGGAATTTTGTTAACATTACGCAGGTTTTCCATAACGATAAACAGCAGTGAATCAGGCATCATAGTAACATCGCCAGTATTTACGGGAGGTAAACCCGCGCTATTTGGTGAAGTAGCGTCATCGTAGACCCCCGCCATCAATTACACAGAATCACCAGGTCCGCCTGTAAACCGCCGCAAGCGTGGGATTTTGTGCCTAAATCCACAGAGTCCCCTTTTGCTGAGCCCCACCTGCGATTTTTCCCATAATCGATTCATTGTGCATTAAGTGCTTAATTATAGTTGCAACTCACATATGATAATAGTAATTATTATCATTAGCATTTGCACTGATGGTTTATCTGGCAAGGTATACAGAGGTCTCAGGAAACAAGCCTCTCCAGGTTTGTTGAACGGTCTCACACTCAACAAATGCATCTGAACACCGCGGCGTGGCAGCACGACGCCGCCTGGGCTGTTCAAAAGGACAACGGCGCGTAAGCGTTAATGGAAGCCGGGACAAGGAATTCCCGATTCACCAGCCTACGTCACGGAATAGTCAGCGACAGGACCGTTCGTAAGGCTGATGAAACTCAAAAAGGACGCAGCGTCTGTCAAAGCAGGCTTAACGAAAATTAACGTCCTGCTGCTGGCATATGACTGCGTCGACTTCCTGATTTAGTTCGTCAAGCGGAGAGGGATTTTCTCATGCGTATTTTGTTTGTAGGCCCGCCTCTCTATGGGCTGCTGTATCCTGTGCTGTCTCTGGCACAGGCGTTTCGCGTTAACGGCCATGAAGTGCTGATCGCCAGCGGAGGAAAATTCGCCCAAAAAGCGGCAGAAGCAGGGCTGGTGGTATTTGACGCCGCACCCGGTTTTGATTCTGAAGCTGACTATCGCCGCCGCGAGGCACAGCGAAAAGAAAGCAACATCGGCACAAAAATGGGCAACTTCTCATTCTTCAGCGAAGAGATGGCCGACCACCTGGTGGAGTTTGCCGGACACTGGCGGCCCGATCTCATCATCTACCCGCCGCTCGGGGTCATCGGGCCTCTGATTGCCGCCAAATACGATATACCGGTCGTAATGCAAACCGTCGGCTTCGGCCATACGCCCTGGCATATCAAAGGCGTAACGCGTTCGCTCGCGGACGCCTATCATCGCCACGGCGTTGGGGCCGCACCGCGCGATATGGCCTGGATCGACGTAACACCACCGAGCATGAGCATTCTTGAAAACGACGGAGAACCCATTATTCCCATGCAGTACGTCCCGTACAACGGCGGCGCGGTGTGGGAACCGTGGTGGGAGAGGACGCCCGACCGTAAACGTCTGCTGGTGAGTCTCGGTACCGTCAAACCGATGGTCGACGGCCTTGACCTGATCGCCTGGGTGATGGATTCCGCCAGTGAAGTCGATGCCGAGATCATCCTGCATCTTTCGGCCAATGCGCGGTCGGATCTGCGCTCACTGCCCTCAAATGTTCGCCTGGTCGACTGGATACCCATGGGAGCCTTCCTGAACGGCGCAGATGGCTTCATTCATCATGGTGGCGCGGGCAATACCCTGACGGCGCTGCACGCCGGTATTCCACAGATCGTCTTCGGCCAGGGTGCCGATCGCCCGGTAAATGCCCGCGCTGTTGTCGAACGCGGCTGCGGGATCATCCCCGGCGACGACGGCCTGTCGAGCAGCATGATCAATGCTTTCCTCGACAATCGCGCGCTTCGCGACGCCTCTGAAGAGGTAGCGGCGGAAATGGCAGCGCAACCCTGTCCGAGCGAGGTGGCGAAAAGCCTGATCGCGAGGGTACAGAAAGGGTAGCCACTACGCCGTCATGACGATCATACGCCAGCACACATCCAGGAGATACGCCCGTAACAATGCGGGACCGGATCGGGCTGGCGCTTTTTTTTGCACAGCGATCCGACTTGGATCCTATTTTTTACAGACGGAGGAGGCTTAATGCCTGCGACTCACTCTCCCACTCCTGCGCGGTCCTGGATAGTTCGCCTGGCACGCGTGTGCTGGGAACGTAAGAAACTTAGCATCATCGTAGTGGTAGCGTCGGTCTCGACCATTCTGCTGGCCGCGCTGACGCCGTTGCTGACAAGGCAAGCGGTGAACGACGCGCTGGCGGGCAATCCGACTCGTCTGCCGTGGCTGGCCTGCGGGCTATTGCTGATTGCCTTTTTTGATTTCATCGGTAACTACGTGCGCCGCGGTTATGCCGGGGAGCTCTCGCTCTGGGTGCAGCACACCCTGCGAGGACGGGCATTCGACAGTATTCAAAAACTTGACGGCGCAGGCCAGGACGCACTGCGCACCGGGCAGGTGATTTCACGGACCAACAGCGATCTGCAGCAGGTGCATACCCTGCTACAGATGTGCCCGGTGCCGCTGGCGGTGTTCACTTATTACATTGCCGGCATTGCCGTGATGCTGTGGATGTCACCCGCCATGACGCTCATCGTCGTGTGCGTACTGGCATGCCTGGCTATCACTGCGCTGCGCGCGCGTCGCCGGGTCTTCGCGCAAACCGGGCTGGCCTCGGACCGACTGGCAAATCTCACCGAACATATGCGCGAGGTGCTGGCGCAGATCTCAGTGGTAAAATCCTGCGTGGCGGAGCTGCGTGAAACGCGCTGGCTGGATCGCCAGTCGCGGCAGATGGTGCGGGTACGCATCGGCGCGGCCATCTCGCAGGCGATGCCAGGTGCCACCATGCTGGCGCTACCGGTGCTCGGGCAAATCGTCCTGCTGTGCTACGGCGGCTGGTCGGTTATGCACGGTCGCATCGATCTCGGCACCTTCGTGGCGTTTGCCAGCTTCCTCGCGATGCTGACCGGGCCAACCCGTGTACTGGCATCGTTTCTGGTTATCGCCCAGCGCACCCAGGCGTCCGTGGAGCGCGTGTTTGCTCTGATCGACACCCGTTCGCAGATGGAAGACGGGACGGAGGCGGTTAACGGTCAGGTTATCGGGCTGCAACTGGAGAATATGAGCTTCGAGTACCGTGGCGGCAGACGCATCCTCAGCGATGTCTCCTTTTCCCTGCACGCCGGTGAAACGGTGGCGGTAGTGGGCGCATCGGGTTCCGGGAAATCCACGCTGCTGATGCTGCTGGCGCGTTTTTACGATCCCAGCGCCGGAGAGATATGGCTCAACACCAGCGCAGGCCGACAGAACCTCCGCGATCTCAGGCTGGAGGCGCTTCGTCGTCGGGTAGGCGTTGTGTTTGAGGATGCTTTTCTGTTTGCCGGTTCGGTGGCGGAAAATATCGCCTACGGGCACCCTCAGGCAACGGCGGACGACATTCGCCTCGCGGCGAGGGCAGCAGGAGCCAGCGATTTTATCAACGCCCTGCCGAAAGGTTTCGATACCCAATTAACCGAACGCGGTACGAATCTTTCCGGCGGACAGAGGCAGCGAATCGCGCTGGCACGGGCGCTCATTACCGCGCCGGAAGTGTTGATCCTCGATGACACCACCTCGGCGGTCGATGCCGGTACTGAAGCGGAGATCAACACCGCGCTGAGTCGCTATGCTGACGAAAAGCATATGCTGCTGGTGATTGCCCGACGCCGTTCGACGCTTCAGTTAGCCAGCCGGATTGTGGTGCTGGATAAGGGCCGGGTGGTGGACACCGGAACCCAGGCAGAACTTGAAGCGCGCTGTCCGGCGTTCCGCGTGCTGATGACCGGCGACGGCGATTTCCTCACGCCTTCCCACAGTGGGCCTAACGGATTGTGGCCGACCGTACCAGCGGCACAAGACGATGCGGCGCAGACGGGGGATAAAGGCTTTGTCGCCCGTATGACGCGCGTGCCGGAAAATGCAGTACAGCAGGCGCTGGCCGGTAAAGGCCGCAAAGTCACGTCGCTGCTGAAGCCCGTGGCGTGGATGTTCGTCATCGCCGCCCTGCTGATCGCCCTCGATTCGGCGGCAGGCGTCGGGGTACTTATACTGCTGCAGCGCGGCATTGACTCCGGCGTTGCCACAGGCGATATCTCGACTATCGGCCTCTGTGCCCTATTCGCCCTGTGCCTGGTGGCCGTGAGCTGGTGCTGTTATTCACTACAGACAGTCTTCGCCGCCAGAGCGGCAGAGTCAGTCCAGCATACGGTGCGCTTGCGCAGCTTCGGCCATATGCTGCGTCTTGGTCTCCCCTGGCATGAAAAGCATGTCGATTCGCGTCTGACCCGCATGACCGTAGATGTGGACTCTCTCGCCCGCTTTCTGCAAAACGGCCTTGCCGGTGCAGCCACCAGCCTGGTGACAATGTTCGCCATCGCCGCCGCCATGTTCTGGCTCGACCCGCTCCTGGCGCTGACGGCATTAAGCGCGGTGCCAGTGGTCGCACTGGCAACCTGGATTTATCGCCGCCTCAGCTCCCCTGCTTATGCGCAGGCGCGGCTGGAAATAGGCAAAGTCAACAGCACCCTGCAGGAGAAAGTCTCCGGCTTGCGCGTTGTGCAATCGCATGGCCAGCAGGAACAGGAAGCCGCCCGGCTGCGCGCGTTATCGGATCGGTTCCGTGCGACCCGCGTACGTGCGCAAAAATACCTTGCCGTCTATTTCCCGTTCCTGACCTTCTGCACCGAGGCCTCCTATGCCGCCGTTCTTCTGGTGGGTGCATCGCGGGTCGCCGAAGGCGAAATGACCGCCGGGGTGCTGGCGGCTTTCTTCCTGCTGCTGGGGCAATTCTATGGGCCAGTGCAGCAGTTATCAGGAATTGTCGACGCCTGGCAGCAGGCGACGGCCAGCGGCAAACATATCAATGAACTGCTGGCGACCGAAGGCACAGAGAACATCGAGCCCTCTTCCGCACCGCCCGCCACCGGCGCGCTGCATCTTGATGAGGTCACGTTCAGTTATCCCGACAGCCCTGAACCCGCGCTGAACAAACTTACCCTGACAATCCCTGAGGGAAGGGTCGTCGCGGTCGTTGGTCGCAGCGGTGCGGGTAAGTCAACGCTGATTAAGCTGATCGCCGGATTGTATTCCCCCACCCACGGCAGGATCAGCATTGGCGATCGGATAATTGATGATGCCTCGCTTTCCGATTACCGTCGCCAGATTGGGCTGGTCGATCAGGATGTGGCGTTGTTTAGTGGTGATATCGCGGAAAACATTCGTTATTCACGGCCATCCAGTACCAATGACGACGTTGAGATTGCCTCTCAACAGGCAGGGCTGTATGAGACGGTGCGCAATCTGCCGCAGGGATTCCGGACACCGGTGAATAACGGCGGTGCCGATCTGTCCGCAGGTCAGCGCCAGCTGATTGCGCTGGCCCGCGCACAACTGGCGAATGCTCACATCCTGCTGCTCGATGAAGCCACGTCACGCCTGGATCGCACATCCGAAGAGCGATTGATGTCATCGTTAACAGACGTCGCGCACACCGGGAAGCACCTGGCGCTGATTGTGGCGCACCGTCTGACCACCGCGCAGCGCTGCGATCTGATTGCCGTTATCGATAAGGGGCAGCTTGCGGAATACGGCACCCACGAACAGCTGTTAGCGGCCGGCGGCCTCTACACCCGCTTGTGGCATGACAGCGTCGGCAGCTCTGTTCCCCATCGCCAGCACGACATCACGGGGGAAATCGTGGAAGAGTAATTGCGCACGTAAGACATTACAAAACACGCGCTAAAGCGGCTGTTCCCGGAATAGCCGCTTTAGCTATTTATACTGACACCCTTCATATTCAAAGAGAGTGAATGCTGAACATGCAACAACATCCCTCTGCTATCGCCAGGCTGCGCAGCCAGCTGGCAGCAGGCCACATTGCTAACCTTTCTGACTTCTGGCGAGACGCTGAGTCGCTAAATGTACCGCTGGTGACGCCAGTCGACGGAGCGAAAGACGAGCGTGATGTGACATTTCTATGGCGCGCCAGGCACCCTCTACAGGGCGTTTATCTGCGTCTGAATCGGGTGACGGATAAAGAGCACGTGGCGAAAGGGATGATGACCGCCCTTCCCGCGACGGATATCTGGACTCTGACACTGCGTTTACCCGCAAGCTACTGCGGCTCCTATTCGCTGGTGGAAATCCCCCCCGGCACCCCGGCCGAGACGATTGCACAGTCCGGAGGCCGCTTTGCTACCCTCGTCGGGCACGCCGATCCGCTAAACAAAACGCCGGGGATCAACGTTCGGGGAAGCACACAGGAGTCGGTGCTGGCGCTTGATAAAGCCCCCGCCCAGTCCGAATGGCGCGGCGGGTCACCCAGCGGGCAATTGCTTACCTCGGCGCGCACTCTCGCCGGGGAATCGCGCCGGGTTCGGCTCTATCTGCCGGACGTTGATGTTTCGCAGCCCCTCGGCCTGGTGGTACTGCCCGATGGTGAAACCTGGTTCGATCACCTTGGCGTATGCGCGGCAATTGACGCCGCCATAAACAACGGACGCATCGTGCCTGTGGCTGTACTTGGCATCGACAATATCGATGAACACGAGCGAACTGCGATACTCGGCGGGCGCAGCGAGCTGATAAAGGATATCGCCGGCCAGTTGTTGCCGACGATCCGCGCCGAACACCCACAGCGGCGGTGGGCAGACCGTTCGCGCACCGTGCTGGCCGGACAGAGCCTCGGCGGGGTCAGCGCGCTCATGGCCGCTCGTTACGCACCGGAAACGTTCGGGCTGGCGCTCAGCCACTCCCCTTCGATGTGGTGGACGCCAGAGGGTGCCAGCCGGCCAAACGTGTTCAGCGAAACCGATTCGTCATGGGTGAGCGAACATCTGCTTTCTACCCCGCCGCAGGGCGTGCGCATCCGCCTGTGCGTGGGATCGCTGGAAGGTTCGACGGTACCCCACGTTCAGCGGCTGCATCAGCAGTTGCTTACCGCTGGCGTCGACAGCCATTGCGCAATGTATACCGGAGGTCACGATTACGCATGGTGGCGCGGCGCACTGATTGACGGGCTTGGTTTACTCCAGGGTTGACTTGACCCGCGAACACTTTCAGGCAACTGTACAGGCTTCCTGAATAAAGAAAATGTCACCTGCGGAAAAGGAATAAACATCAGATGTATGCCCGCAAGTATCGCCCAACACGCTCACGCAAGGCGCTTGTCACTCTTCTTTCTGGTCTCACCCTTATCTGGAATGCGCACGCTTTCGCAAAGCCGGATATGCAGCCACTGGGGCCGAATATCGCCGATAAAGGCTCTGCGTTTTACCATTTCAGCGTCAACTCGTTCGACTCCGCCGATGGCAGCCGCCATTATCGGGTATGGACGGCCGTGCCAAATAAAGCCGCACCGGCGTCGGGCTACCCGATTTTATATATGCTCGACGGCAACGCAGTTATGGACCGCCTGAACGACGACCTGCTCAAACAGCTGGCAGAAAAATCACCGCCGGTGATTGTGGCTGTCGGGTATCAGACCAACCTCCCCTTCGATCTCAACGGCAGGGCCTACGACTATACGCCAGCAGAAGAAAGCGGCAAAACGGATACCCGCAACGGGCGTTTTAACCGTAAGAGTGGGGGTAGCAACGACTTCCGCCAGTTACTGGAAACGCGTATAGCGCCAAAGGTGGAACAGGGATTGAATATCGATCGGCAGCGTCGCGGCCTGTGGGGGCACTCCTACGGCGGCCTGTTCGTGCTGGATGCATGGCTGTCTTCCCCTTATTTCCGGACGTATTACAGCGCCAGCCCGTCGTTGGGCAGAGGCCATGATGCGCTACTGAGCCGCATCACGGCGGTTGAGCCGTCGCAACACTGCGCCAGGCGCCTGATGATAATGGAAGGTTCGGCGACACCGGGCGATAACCGGGAAACGCATGCTGCCGGAGTGCTGACGAAAATTCATGCCACCCTCGCCACGCTGGAAGATAAAGGCGTCAATGCCGCCTTTTGGGATTTCCCAAACCAGGGACACGGGCCGATGTTCAACGCCTCCTTCCGCGGAGCGCTGTTAGATATCAGTGGTGAAAACGCAGGTAACACAGCAGGCTGTCATTCATTAAGCCGCTAAACACTGCCCGCCTTGATGCGGGCAGTATACCTGTAACACTACGATCAAAATGACGCGGTAACACCGGCATAATAAGCCCGGCCAGGCTCGTTATAGGTATTCGCCCCTTCGGAAGATCGGTAGATCTGTTTATCTAAGATATTGCTGACACCAATGTTAAGACGCAGATTTTTATTAATATCGTAATTGAAGTTCGTCCCCACCAGCGAATAAGCGCCCAGCTCTTTACCTGACAGACCGCCAGTATCTTCACTACGAGTTTCCGAATGAGTACGCGGTTTTTGTCTGCCGTATAACGTCCAGTTGACGCTGGCAGAGAACGCCTGGGTGATGGTCCAGTCAAGCGAGTTATTAATGGTGTATTTCGGGATGATCGACAGCGGGTTACCGGTGTCTTTTTGCTCCGAGGTGATCATCCAGGTGGCATTGGTATTCCAGTTCAGACGATCTTTCACCAGCGGGAACGCCATGCTGGCTTCGATACCGTCCACCAGTGCTTTCCCGCCGTTCTGCCACTGGAGAATATATGCGCCGGAAGCGGTTTGCCCGATAACATTATCGCCGGCCACGATCTTATTCTGGTAGTCATTGCGGAAGTAGGTCACGCTGGCATGGTAATCTTCCCAGGCGAACTCCAGCCCAATTTCTTTATTGATGCTGATTTCCGGATCGAGATCTTTATTACCGATCAGGTAGCAGCCGCCCGATGTAATATCTTTTGGACAACCGTTGCCTTTCGAGTAGAGCAGATAACCTTCGCTGGATTGGTACAGGTTTGGTGCTTTAAAGGTTCTGGCAATCCCCGCTTTGACTTTGAAGTAATCGCCCAATTCCTGCGAGAGGTTCAGGCTGGGGCTGAAGTTACCGCCGGACTCGTTGAGATAATCAAAGCGCAGGCCGGGAATGATATTCGTGCCGGGAACCGGCTCAATATTATCTTCAATATACAGCGCACTGATTTGGGAATGGTTTTTACTGCTGCGATCCGCAGCCGAGCCAGAAATGCCGCCGATATCACTGTCATCCACGGTCAGGCTGGTAGAGGAAGGATCGTCGAGCTCATCTCGGCTCCACTCCGCACCCACGGTCAGCGTTTGATCGACCAGCGCATTCAGCGGAATATTAAGCTCGCCGCTGGTTCGCCAGGAGCTCAGGCGATTGGTCGTGAACTTTTCATCCGCCGAAATACGCCCTTCACCGCCGCCGGATAATCCTTCATTCATGCGGGTGTTATTGGTTTTCTCGTAATAGACACCAAAACGGCTTTGACCCCAGTCCCAGATACCATTATGTGTAATGCCATAATTCTGCCGGTACAGGCGGTTCGTCTCTTCGCCGGATTTCGCCAGGCTTTCAGTGACGGCACTGGAAGAACTGTTTTGCGTATCGCCTGCATAGATATTCCCCTGGCGGCTATATCCGGCTTCGAAATCGATAATTTGCTGCGGATTTAATTTCCACGAGACAACGCCGTTAATATCTTTGTTGCGCACCCCTTCATGCCCGGCCGCGTTTTTCGTACCGGCCGAGGAGTTAATATCCCAGCTGTCGGCATCGGTTTTATTCAGGTTTCCGTACAGGCGCATGGCCAGCGCATCGCCAGCCAGCGGCCCGCTAAGGCTGAAGTTGGCGCGACGCGTAGCGCCTTCGTCGCTGCTTTCCGGCTGGTTGGTGTATAACGACAGCGAACCGTGCCAGTCGTTGGTAGGGCGTTTGGTAATGATGTTCACCACCCCGCCCGCTGCGCCCGAACCGTAGCGTGCCGCCGCAGGGCCGCGGATCACTTCAATACGCTCAACCTGTTCCGGTGGCACCCAGTTGGTGTCGCCGCGGGTATCACGCTCTCCACGCCAGCTATAACGCACGGCGTTGCGCGACGTCACCGGTATACCATCAATTAAAATTAAGGTGTTCTCCGGCCCCATGCCGCGAATGTCGATCTGGCGGTTATTACCACGTGTACCCGAGGCGCTGTTGCCGGTCAGATTGACACCGGGCATTTTGCGAATAATATCGGAGAGATCGTTGACCGGAGGGTTCTTTTTAATATCTTCGCTGGTAATAATCGACACGCCCGGCTGCTGTTTGAGTACCTGCTCAGCGGTGGCTTCCACCACCAGGGTCTCGTCGTTATCATCGGAGGATTTTGCCAGTGATACCTGACTGTTCAACCCTGCCAGGAGCGCAGTGAGCGGCCAGAAGATCTTGATAATTCTCATACCCATTCCCTAATACATGCCTAACGTAAAAGTGATCGATCGTTAAGCTCACATCCTTGCCAGATATTTTAAACTGCCATTATTTTTATAATAAGAATGATAATTAATATCATTTGGAGAGGATTAAGGCAATCCTTAATACACGGATGCGCGCATTAATGAAACGCACGCATTGGCCCGGAGTGATTCTTCCCGGGTACCGCCCTGTGCGTTCGTAAAGCTGGCATACTGAAACAGCGGAAGAAGAGAACAGCCCATTGGTATTTCGTGTAGTGACATAACGTTAATATGTCATTACAAGGGAACGCAGCCCCGGTAAGCGCAAGCGCCACCGGGGAAAGAAAGGTTATTGTTGCGCTAACTGATTGCGACGGTACTCGCCCTGGCGCTCCAGCATCCAGCCAGGATACTCGCGCGGCAGCGCGCTGACCGCATCCAGCTGTTTCAGCTCATCATCGCTCAGCTGAATGCCGGTTGCGGCAATGTTGTCATCCAACTGATCGACCCGTTTCGCCCCGATGATGACGCTGGTCACCGCTTTCTGGTGCAGCAGCCACGCCAGCGCGATTTGCGCCACGGAGGCGCCCTTACTTTCGGCAATCACGCGCATCACGTCCACGCAGTCAAAGGCGCGCTCTTTGTCCACCGGCGGGAAGTCGAACGCCAGACGGCGGCTACCGGCTTCGCTCTGCCCGTCGCGACCATATTTTCCACTCAGCAGGCCGCCCGCCAGCGGGCTCCAGACCATCAGCCCGACGCCTTCGCTCTGCATCATCGGCACCAGTTCGCGCTCAAGGTCACGCCCGGCGATGGTGTAGTACGCCTGCAATGAGGCAAAACGCGCCAGCCCCAGACGCTCAGAGATGCCGAGCGCTTTGGCAATCTGCCATGCCGCCCAGTTCGAGACGCCGATATAGCGCACGTGACCGTGCTGCACAAGATTATCCAGCGCGTAAAGCGTCTCCTCGATGGGGGTCGCGGGGTCGAAACCGTGCAGCTGATAGAGATCGATATGATCGAGCTGCAGGCGGCGCAGGCTCTCCTTCACGCCGCTGATGATGTGATAGCGCGAGCTACCGCGCGAGTTCACCCCCGCTGTGCCGGTTTCACCGAACACCTTGGTGGCAACGACCACGTTTTCGCGCGGAATTTTCAGGTTCTTCAGCGCCTGCCCGGTGATCTCCTCTGAACGCCCTTCCGAGTAGACATCTGCCGTGTCGATAAAATTGATCCCGGCGTCCAGCGCGCGGCCCACCAGCTGCTCGGCGTCGCTTTGCTGAAGCTGACCAATTTTGCCCCACATGCCGCCTTCTCCGCCGAAGGTCATGGTGCCGAGGCACAGTTCAGAAACGAACAGTCCGGTGCTGCCCAGTTTTTGATAATGCATAAGTCATTCCTCGCATGTCGTTTGGGTGTCTGTCAGTTATACCCGCCCATCAGCCATCGCGAATGTGGCGTTCCTGTCCGTTTCTTGCCCAATCCTCTGAATTTATCCGCGCGGGGCGTCGCCAAAGACGCTGTAGTCCGGCAGCTGCACCTGCTGATACGGCTCCCAGCCGCCGCCGAGCGCCTTGTAGAGCGCCACCAGATCGAGGGCGCTTTGCACCTGCGCCTGCGCGCGCTGCTGCTCGGCCTGCGCCAGCTGCCGCTGGGCGTCCAGCACGTCGATAAAGCTGGCGATCCCCTGGCGGTAGCTGTCGCTGGCTAAATCAAAGGCGTTTTGCAGGGCGTCGATGGTTTTCGCGAGGCCCGCTTCACGCTGCTGGTCGGTGCGATAGCTCACCAGCGCGTTTTCGACATCGCCGAGCGCGGTCAGCACCGTCTGCCGATAGTCCAGCACCGCGGCTCCCTGCTGCGCGCGCGCCACCTTGACGCTGGAGACCAGCCGACCGCCCTGGAAAATCGGTATGGAAACCTGCGGGCCGAAGCTGTAGAAGTGGCTGCTCCAGTCGGTCAGCCAGCCGGATTCGCTGTTGCGCAGGCCAAACTGTCCGGAGAGGGTAAAGCTCGGGAACAGCTCGGCCACCGACACGCCGATTTGCGCCGTGGCGGCATGAAGGTTGGCCTCCGCTTCGCGCACGTCCGGACGGCGGCGCGCCAGCGTCGACGGAATGCCGGTCTGCACGATATCCGGCAGCGCGGGCATTGGCTGCGCGGATTGCAGCTCGCTATCCAGCGCCCCCGGAGGCTTGCCGAGCAGAATAGCCAGCCCGTTCATCGCCTGGCGTTCCTGGGCCTGATACTGCGGCAGCTGGGCTTCAAGATTGCCCAGCTGCGCCCGGGCGTTTTCCACGTCCATCTGCGGCGACAGCCCGCCGCGCTGGCGGCTTTCGGTCAGGTCCAGCGTCTGCTGCGCGCTTTTAATCTGAGTATTCAGGGTAGCGATAATGCTCTGCGCCCCGCGCAGCTGGAGCCACGCGCGCGCCACTTCCGCTTCCAGCGACACCAGCGCATCGTTACGCTGTTCGATGGCGGCCTTCTGCTGCGCCTCGGCGGCTTCCACCTGACGGCGCACCTTGCCCCAGAGGTCGATTTCCCACTGGGCGTCGAAGCTGCCCTGATAAAGGTTAATCGGCTGCGTCAGCGGCCCCAGAGCGCCTCTGAGTTCAGGGTCGACATTATCCAGCTGGTCGTACACGCCGTGGGATTTTAGCTCCCCTTCCAGCCCGAGCTGCTGGCGCGTCGCCTGCAGATTGCCGTTCACCGACGGGAAAAATGCCCCGCCCGCCTGGTTAATCTGTTCACGCGCCCCGGCAATGCGCAGTACCGTTTGCTGCAACGTCAGGTTTCCGGCGATGGCGCGTTCAACCAGACTGTCGAGCTGCGGCGAGCCGAAGGTTTTCCACCAGCGCGGATTGGTCGCGGCGGAGGTGGTTTGCGATTTTACCGCGCTGTCGCCCTTATCGTTCCAGTGCGTAACGGCGGGTGGCGCAGGCTGCTGGTAGTCCGGCCCGACGGCGCAGCCCACCAGCAGCATCATTATCATCAGGGGGTGTAAACGTCTGTGTATCATCAGTGTGCTCCTGCACTCCCCTCGCTCTTAACCGGCGAGAGCAACAAACAAAACGGAATCAATAGCAAGGCCACGGCGCTCAGAATGGTGAAGACGTCGATGTAGGCCAGGAAGCGGGACTGCTCGATCATCGTCTGGTACATCCGCCCGGTGGCAATCCCGGTCGGATCGCCCACCTGGGTGGTGAAGTTCTGGATCGCCTGGGCGCTTTCGCGAATCGCCAGCTGGAACTGCTCGTTAAACGGCGAGGCGTGGTAGGCAAGGTGCGCGCTGTGCGCCTGCGCGCGCTCGGTGATGGCCGCCGTCGAGAGTGAAATCCCGATGGACCCCGCCACGTTGCGGAACATGGTAAACAGCGCCGCCGCATCGGCGTTGAGCCGTCTCGGTATCGAGATGAAGGCGATGGTGGTGAGCGGCACAAACAGGAACCCCAGACCAATCGACTGGGCGCTGCGGAACAGCACCAGGGTTTCGAAGTCAATATCCGGCGTCAGCGTGCGCGACCAGAAGAACGACACCGCCAGGCAGGTAAAGCCAAAGGCGATGATCCAGCGCGTCTGCACCACCGGCATCAGCTTCAGCACCAGCGGGATGGTCAGCACGATCAGCACCGCGCCGGGCGAGAGCACCAGCCCGGACCAGGTGGCGGTATAGCCCAGATCCTGCTGCGCCAGCTGCGGGATCACCACCGAGCTGCCGTAGAGGATCATCGCCATCCCAGCCATCAGCAGGCTGGAGATCGCGAAGTTGCGGTCCTTCATGCAGTGCAGATCCACCACCGGCTTTTTGGCATACATCAGCCAGTAGATTGCGCCGATAATGCCGACCAGCGTCAGCACCGCGAAGGTGCGGATAAAGTTCGAGTAGAACCAGTCGTCATCCTCGCCCCGGTCGAGCATCACCTGCAAACAGCCAAGGCCGAGGGCGATCAGGCCGATCCCCGTCCAGTCGATGGTCAGCTTCTCTTTTGATTTGCTCTCCCACGGCGGATCTTCCAGCAGCTGGTAGATCGCCAGTACCGTCACAATCCCCACCGGGATGTTGATAAAGAACACCCAGCGCCAGGAGTAGTTGTCGGTGATCCAGCCCCCCAGCGTCGGGCCGAGCACCGGCGCGACGATAATCGCAATGGAGGAAAGCCCAAACGCTTTGCCCCTGTCCTCCGGCTTGAAGTAGTCAAGCAGCACCGACTGCTGGGTGGGCTGCAACCCGCCGCCAAAGAAGCCCTGCATCACGCGGAACAGGATGATTTGCCACAGCTCGGTGGCGATGCCGCACAGAAACGAGCAGATGGTGAACATCACGATGCAAATGAGGAAGAACTGCTTGCGGCCAAACAGCCGGCTCAGGAACGCCGAGATGGGCAGCACGATGCCGTTCGCCACCAGGTAGCTTGTCAGTACCCAGGTGGATTCGTCGTAGCTGGCCGAGAGCGACCCCGCCACGTGCGGCAGCGCGACGTTGACGATGGTGGTGTCCAGAATTTCCATGAACACCGCCAGGGTGACGACAATCGCCACCGCCCACGGGTTACTGGCGGGCTTCCAGTTATCGTGGCTATGATCCGTCATTCCACGGTGACCTTCGGTTCAACCGACAGCCCCAGCGGCAGCGGCTTGTTCGGATCCAGACCTTTATCAATGACGATTTTTACCGGCACGCGCTGAACAATCTTCACGAAGTTACCGGTGGCGTTTTCCGACGGGAAGGCGGAGAAGCGCGAGCCGCTGCCCTGCTGGATGCTGTCGATATGGCCTTCAAGCTCCATATCCGGCCAGGCATCCACGGAGACGCTAACCTTATCGCCGGGCTTCATGCGCTCAAGCTGGGACTCTTTAAAGTTCGCCACCACCCACACGTTCGGGGAGACCAGCGAGAACAGCGCGGTGCCCGCCTGAACCAGCGTGCCGGGCTGCACGTTGCGTTTGGTGACAAAGCCGTCGAACGGGGCGCGGACTTCGGTGTAAGAGAGGTTCAGGTTCGCGGTTTCCAGCTGCGCTTTGGCCTGATCGACCTGACGCTCGCGGGCTTCGACGTTGGTCTCCTGTTGGCGGATTTGCAGCTGTACCTGCTCCGCCACTTCCAGCTGCGCCTGTGCGCTGGCAAGGCCAGCCTGGGCGCTGCGCAGCTGAGCGTTAGCAGAATCAATACTTTGCTGGGTGGTCGCGCGCGGGTCGACGCCGCGCTGGCGGCGGTATTCCGCCTGCGCGTTCGCCAGATCGGCCTGCGCTTTCAGCACCTGCGCTTTGGCTTCGTCACGCTGGGCGGGATACTGCACTTTTGAGAGCGCCAGCTGCGCCTGGGCCTGATGCAGCTGCGCGATAGCCAGCCCAAGCTGAGCCTGAGCCTGATCGCGCTGGGCGGTGGTATCACGCGGATCGATCACCACCAGCACGTCCCCTTTCTTCACGCGCTGGTTATCCCGTACGCGAAGCTCGGTAACGTAGCCCGCCGTTTTAGGGGCAATCGTCACCACGTCGCCGTCGGTAAAGGCGTCGTCGGTCGTCTCTTCGTTGCGGGTTAAAAACCACCAGACCAGCGCCACGATCACCATCACGATGACCACGATGCCAAGGATAATTAACGGTTTTTTGCCCGGGCGTTTACGCTCGTTATTGTTTTTATCCTGCTCGTCAGCAGGTGGATTTTGTTCTTCTGCCATAATTCAGCAACGGTCCTGTCAGTGAGCGGCATCACACTATGCCGTTCACTAAAGCTAGGACGTTGCTATACATTTGCCAGGAAAAACTGACAAATTGCGCACTATATGAGAAGGAATAGTCCGAAACCGATCGCCGCAGCCCAGAGCAGCATCGGGATCGACCAAAGGTGGAAGCGCCACCAGATGCGACGGTCGTTGGCCATGCGCAGGGCGATCAGGTTTGCCAGGGAGCCGGGCAGCAGCCCAAACCCACCGATGTTCACCGCCCAGGCCAGCAGTGTGTCCGGCGGAACGTAGTTAAGCAGCAGAATGGTGGCAGGCACGTTGCTGATAAACTGCGACAGGCCAATCGCCGTCAGCCACAGCCCCGGCTGCGACAGCGTGCTGACGCTGTGCAGAACGTTTTGCAGCACCGGAAGCTGAATAAGCAGATGCACGTCGATGAACATCGCCATAAAGACCAGCAGCAGCGTCCAGTCCACGCTGACCAGCACGCGCCGCGCCAGCACGACAAAGCCCGCGGCGACGAGCAGGACGCCCGCCAGCTCATACTTCAGCTCCAGGGCGAACAGAAAGACGATATATAATCCGAGGCAGCTCCACACCAGCCGCGGCTGCCACTGCGGGCCCGTGGTCCCGCTATGGTATTGCAGCTTTTTATCCGGAAACGCGAACCAGCAAACCGCCAGCAGCGACAGCATCATCACCAGCGCCAGAGGCGCCATCTGCCAGGTAAAGGCGGCGAATGACAGACCGGAACGTCCCCAGAGAAGAATATTTTGCGGGTTGCCGATGGGCGTCAACAGAGAACCGGCGTTAACGGCGAGCGCTTCAAAGATGATCAGTCTGCTGACCGGGATCTCGCAAAGCTTACGCAGGGTGAGCGTGAGGGGCACGATGATAAACAGCGCCACATCATTGGTCAGAAACGTCGACAGCACCGCGGCGGAGAAGACCATAAACAGGGCCAGCCTGCGCTCGGTGGCAAAACGGCGCACCATTTTACGCCCCAGGACGTCAAAATAGCCGCTCAGCTCGACCCCTTTGGTCAGCATCATTAACCCGCTCAGGGTGATGATGGTGCGCCAGTCAATCGCCGCAGACCAGGCCTGTGGCGCAAACGGCACAAACAGGCTTAACCCGGCGCCAATGATTAATAAGAGATGGAAGAAACGATCGCGTGAGAGGGCCTGCAGTCCAGGGATTTTCATTCAGCGGAGGGACCATATTTAAGGGTAAATTCGCGAAACTTTACCAGCGTCTCTTCGCTAACGTGGTGCTCCATTCCTTCCGCATCCCGACGGGCAATTTCCGGGCTGACGCCCAGCACCAGCAAAAAGTTCTCGACAAGCTGATGGCGCTCGCGGCTCTCCTGCGCAAGCTTCTCCCCTTCCGGCGTCAGAAACACGCCGCGCCAGGGGATCATTTCGATCAGGCCTACCGAGGCCAGACGTTTTAACATTTTAGCGACCGTCGGCTGCGAAACCCCGAGCCTGGCGGCCATATCGACCTGACGCGCTTCCCCAACCTCGCGGATCAGATCGGAAATCAGTTCAACATAA
The DNA here is from genome assembly GCF_014895985.1 of Enterobacter cloacae complex sp. P2B. Lineage (NCBI taxonomy): Bacteria > Pseudomonadati > Pseudomonadota > Gammaproteobacteria > Enterobacterales > Enterobacteriaceae > Enterobacter > Enterobacter cloacae complex sp. P2B. The sequence goes on from NZ_JADBQQ010000013.1 coordinate 125,533, forward strand.
TCATCAATCAGTTCACGCCGGTGCGCTTCACGGACCTGGCGAAAACCTTCGACATGTTCTTCAACATTCACCAGTTGCGTCGTTTTTTTAATGGCTGGCTTACCTGCGCGACGGTTCATTGTACTTCCTCATTGGGGTGACGCTTCCAGCGCCCGGTATCGAGAGCGCACATTGTAAACCATCCCTCCACAAGCACAAAAAATTAACGAAATAGCCATAGCTATACAATATAGCCTGTGCTATATCTGTATGTAATGCAGTCACCCTTCACGGATCGAAGGGATCAAACATCAGGAGGTCTCATGAACGAATTCAAGAGGTGCATGACCGTGTTTACCCACTCTCCTTTTAAAGTGCGCTTAATGCTGTTGAACATGCTGTGCGATATGTTTAACAACAAACCGCATCAGGACGACAAACCTTCCCACTAAGCGGCGTTGCGGTACGCCGCTTCATTTTTCTGTCACACTTCCGCTGTAAACTGACCAATTCCCGATAATTTTTGCGGATTTGCAGCCCCCTTCGCAAAACATCTGTTTAGCAACTGTTGACCTTAATTCACGCTCGCACTATCTTCTTGCAGCCCTGCACAATTTGCGGCTCGCTGAAGCGGACCTCTCATTCCCTTTCCACGCACTGTCCGGCAGGCTTTGACCCTTGGCGCCAGGGTGAGCACATGGCGTTTTTGTGATAGTGACCTATGAATGTAACCCTGATAGATACCATCGTTACCCGCAGCCGGGCCTTAAGCCCGTGGACGGGATTTTACTTTTTGCAGTCGCTGCTGATTAACTTTGCGCTCGGCTATCCCTTCAGCCTGCTTTATGCAGTGGCTTTCACCTGCATCCTGCATGTGCTGTGGCGAGCGGCCCCGCGCGCGCAAAAAGCGTTGGTAGGGGTCTGTTCGCTGATTGCTGCGATGTATTTCCCGTTTGGCCAGGCCTACGGCGCGCCAAACTTCAACACCCTGCTGGCGCTGCACTCCACCAATATGGAAGAGTCGACGGAGATCCTGACGATCTTCCCGTGGTACAGCTACGTCGTCGGCCTTTTTATCTTTGCGCTTGGCGTCATCGCGGTTCGTCGCAAAGCAGACTCGAAGAGATCATGGGGAAAAATGGAGTCTCTGTGCCTGGCGTTTAGCGTGGGGACGTTTTTCGTTGCGCCGGTGCAAAACCTGGCCTGGGGCGGCGTGTTCAAGCTAAAAGATACGGGCTATCCGGTGTTCCGTTTCGTTAAAGACGTCGTCGTGAACAATAAAGAGGTTCTCGACGAGCAGGCGCGCATGGCTGAACTTTCCAATATGAAAGACACCTGGAACGTGCTGGCGGTTAAGCCGAAATACCATACCTATGTGGTGGTGATTGGCGAGAGCGCACGTCGCGACGCGCTGGGCGCATTCGGCGGGCACTGGAATAACACACCGTTTGCCAGCTCTGTCAACGGCACCCTGTTTACCGATTATGTGGCGGCCAGCGGCTCGACGCAGAAATCGCTCGGCCTGACGCTGAACCGCGTGGTGGATGGCAAACCTCAGTTTCAGGATAATTTCGTCACGCTGGCCAACCGCGCCGGTTTTCAGACCTGGTGGTTCTCCAATCAGGGGCAAATTGGCGAATACGACACCGCCATCGCCAGTATTGCTAAGCGTGCTGACGAAGTGCAGTTCCTGAAGAGCGGTGATTTTGAAGCCGACAAAAACACCAAAGACGAGGCGCTGCTGAAGATGACGGCGCAGGTCTTTGCTACCCCGCGCACCCAGCCGCAGCTGATTGTTCTGCACCTGATGGGATCGCACCCGCAGGCCTGCGATCGCACTGGCGGTAAATACGCGGAGTTTGTGCAGTCGAAAGAGACCTCTTGCTATCTCTATACCATGACGCAAACCGATGAGCTGCTCAGCAAGCTTTACGATCAGCTGCGCAATACGGGCGAAAGCTTCTCTGTGGTCTATTTCTCTGATCACGGGCTGGCGTTTAAAGAGCGTGGCAAAGAAGTGCAGTATCTGGCGCACGACGACCAGTTCCAGCAGAATTTCCAGGTGCCGTTTATGGTGCTGTCGAGCGATGATAAAACGCATCGCGTTATCAAAGCGCGGCGCTCGGCGAATGATTTCCTGCAGTTCTTCTCGCAGTGGACGGGGATTAAGGCCAAAGAGATAAAAAATGGTTACCCGTTTATCTCCAACAAGAAAGCGCCCCCAGTGTACGTTACCAACTTCAAGTTACAGAAAGTTGACTATAACCATCTGGGTACCGATATTTTTGATATTAAGAGTAAGTAAGCTGTGCGATCTCGTGCGGTCTGATACCCTCACCCTGACCCTCTCCCACAAGGAGAGGGAAAAAGCTAAAAAAAAATCCGCCACATTGGGCGGATTTTTTATTAGCTCACCGAAGTGATTAGAAGCGGTAACCTACGCCCGCGATCCAGGTGCCAACGTCAACGTTGCGGATACGGCTCTGCTCATAGGAGAAGTCCAGCGCCACGTCCTGGATTGGGTTGAACTGCAGGCCTGCGCCATAGGAGAAGCCGTAGTCGCTGTTGCTTGCAGTGCGGTTCAGACCCTGGTTTTCGGTCTGCTGGAATTTACCGTAGCCAACACCTACAACACCGTAGATGCTCGCCCAGTCGTTCAGACGGTAAGCTGGACCAGCAGTGATACCGTAGTACTGGCCTTTGTTGTATGCGCCGTTTTCAGTACGATCTTTCTCGGTGTAGGTGAAAGAACCGATCACGCCCAGCGGGTTGTTATCCTGCTCGTAACGATACTTCAGGTTGAAACCGTTGGTTTTGTTCATCACGCCCTGCATATCGCTCTGAGCGTAACCACCAGTTACAGTAGAAGTAGCAGCTACAGCGGTACCTGCGGAAACAGCCAGTACAGCGGCCAGTGCTGAAAGACATGCAATTTTTTTCATAACCACCTCAAATGTGCTTCAAGTAAGTCCGTAAGTTTTAAATATATCAAAAAATTTTGCGAAACTCTTTGTGATTCGCGATGTCTAACGAGGCCTTTCCTGTAACAGAACGTTTCCAACCTCAGCTAACTCTTTCAAATCACATGCGATTTTTCCTACTAAACGCCCATATTGCGCGTCTGCGCCGTTACATTCATCCAGATTATTCCTAATCTTTCAGGTGATAAATCCACCAGCGCTTAACCATTTTACGGATTTTACGGCTCTTTTTTTTCAACGTAGTCTCAACCGTAGCTGTATATTTCCTTTACACTGCAACCTTTACTCCACTTGACATTAGCTGACAGGAGAAAGGATGCCTGGGTTATCCCGCACGTCGTCGGTCTGGTTGCCGGTAGCCGTCATACTTATTGCCATGTTGTCCATCCAAAGCGGTGCTTCGCTGGCAAAATCGCTTTTTCCATTGGTGGGTGCGCCCGGGGTAACAGCCCTGCGTATCGTGCTGGGAACGGCGATACTGGTCGTCATCTTCAAACCCTGGCGTCTGCGCTTCAAAAAAGAGCAACGTCTCCCCCTGCTTTTTTATGGTCTGTCCCTCGGGGCAATGAACTATATGTTCTACCTCTCCATCCAGACCATCCCGCTGGGGATTGCCGTCGCGCTGGAGTTTACCGGCCCGCTGGCGGTCGCGCTTTTCTCGTCACGTCGTCCGGTGGATTTTATCTGGGTCGTGCTGGCCGTTCTGGGCTTATGGTTCCTGCTGCCGCTCGGCCAGAATGTCTCTGAGATTGATCTCACGGGCGCAGCGCTGGCGCTGGGAGCAGGAGCCTGCTGGGCTGTCTATATACTCACCGGGCAGCGAGCGGGTGAAGAGCATGGCCCGGCAACGGTCGCCCTGGGTTCCGTGATTGCGGCTATCGTTTTTGTCCCGATCGGTATGGCGCAGGCCACGGAGTCTATCTGGCAATGGTCAGTCATGCCCATCGGGCTGGCGGTCGCTATTCTTTCAACGGCACTCCCCTATTCTCTGGAGATGATTGCCCTGACGCGTCTGCCGACGCGTATATTTGGCACTCTGATGAGCATGGAGCCCGCCCTTGCGGCGATCTCCGGGATGGTGTTCCTGGGCGAAACGCTGACGTTTACCCAGACGCTGGCGCTCTGCTCAATTATCGCGGCGTCAATGGGGTCAACGCTCACCATGCGCCCTGAACCTAAAGTTGAGAAAATCGACATCGGCTAACGCCATATATTCTGCATGGCTTCACGGCCATGCAGAATAAAGGCCAGAACATCATCCGTTATAATTTCTTACATAGTTTGTCATATTACCGAAATATCCTCCCGCACCCATTATCCTCTATGCGAATTAAGATTGATCCGCATCAATTTTAAAATTATCTACTAATTTCAACAAATTAGATTATCAACCTCCTTCTTGCTATTAAACCGATAGGCACAGCCAGACCGCAGAGAAAAAATCCGGTGCTATACTTAGTTCCGTAATTACCTGGGACATAAACATCAAGAGGATATGAGATTATGAGTACCGCTAAACTGGTGAAAACGAAAGCGTCTAATCTGCTTTATACCCGTAACGATGTATCGGATAGCGACAAAAAAGCGACCATTGAGTTGCTGAATCGCCAGGTGATCCAGTTCATCGATCTTTCGCTGATCACCAAACAGGCCCACTGGAATATGCGCGGTGCAAACTTTATTGCCGTCCATGAAATGCTGGATGGCTTCCGCACAGCACTGGTGACACACCTCGATACGATGGCTGAACGTGCCGTTCAACTGGGTGGTGTCGCGCTTGGGACCACGCAGGTGATCAACAGCAAAACGCCGCTGAAAAGCTACCCGCTGGATATCCACACCGTTCAGGATCACCTGAAAGAGCTGGCGGACCGCTACGCGATTGTGGCCAATGACGTGCGCAAAGCGATTAGCGAAGCCAAAGATGAAGATACCGCAGACATCTTCACCGCCGCGTCCCGCGACCTGGATCAGTTCCTGTGGTTTATCGAATCTAACATCGAGTAATCCATAAGACTTTCCTGTCAAACCCTCGCCTCTGGTGAGGGTTTTGCACATTTATGGTGCACAGTTTTTGCCTGAGACGGTGCAAAAGTGAATAAATTGTAATAATCACCTCACACAACCGTTAATGGAAGATTGTTTTTTCGTCAGAATTTACGCTTAATATCTCCCCGTCAGTTGACCCAAACGAAGCGCACCAAAATGGTGCTCCATACTGGTGCAACACGACATCATTGCCACGCTTTTTGTGCAATGTATGATTTCATCCCCTTTGTAAAACAACAGCTTGTAAAGTTGGCACGATTTTTTCATTGTGCCAGTCGTTCTCGCAGGGGATCGCCCCGTGGATATAAAAGGAAATGCTATGAAGTCTGTATTAAAAGTTTCACTGGCTGCACTTACCCTGGCTTTTGCGGTGTCCTCTCAGGCTGCCGACAAACTGGTTGTGGCGACCGACACGGCGTTCGTTCCGTTTGAATTCAAACAGGGTGACAAATACGTTGGTTTTGATGTTGATCTGTGGGCCGCTATCGCCAAAGAACTCAAACTGGACTACACCCTGAAGCCGATGGACTTCAGCGGCATCATCCCGGCGCTGCAAACCAAAAACGTCGATCTGGCGCTGGCGGGCATCACCATTACCGAAGAACGTAAAAAAGCGATCGACTTCTCTGACGGCTACTACAAAAGCGGCCTGCTGGTGATGGTCAAAGCGGATAATAACGACGTAAAAAGCGTGAAAGACCTCGACGGTAAAGTGGTGGCAGTGAAGAGCGGCACCGGTTCCGTGGATTACGCGAAAGCGAACATCAAAACCAAAGACCTGCGCCAGTTCCCGAACATTGACAACGCGTATATGGAACTCGGCACTAACCGTGCTGACGCTGTTCTGCACGACACGCCGAACATCCTGTACTTCATTAAAACGGCTGGTAACGGCAAGTTCAAAGCCGTGGGCGACTCTCTGGAAGCTCAGCAGTACGGTATCGCGTTCCCGAAAGGCAGCGACGATCTGCGCACGAAAGTTAACGGCGCGCTGAAAACGCTGAAAGAGAACGGCACTTACAACGAAATCTATAAAAAATGGTTCGGTACTGAGCCTAAATAATTTTACCTGAATTCAGGTTTATAGCGCCCGGCGGCGCTCACGCTGGCCGGGCCTACATTTTTCGTTTTTCACCACGGTATACAGGAATACATCATGCAGTTTGACTGGAGCGCCATCTGGCCTGCCATTCCACTCTTGCTTGAAGGCGCTAAAATGACCCTGTGGATTTCGGTCCTGGGTCTGGTAGGTGGGTTGATTATCGGTCTTGTCGCCGGTTTCGCCCGCACCTACGGTGGCTGGATTGCAAACCACATCGCACTGGTTTTCATCGAAGTGATCCGCGGCACGCCGATTGTCGTGCAGGTCATGTTTATCTACTTCGCCCTGCCAATGGCCTTCACCGACCTGCGCATCGATCCGTTCAGCGCGGCCGTCGTGACCATTATGATCAACTCGGGCGCCTACATCGCGGAAATCACCCGCGGGGCGGTGCTGTCGATTCATAAAGGTTTCAGCGAAGCCGGTCTGGCATTAGGTCTTTCTCGTCGCGAAACGATCCGTCACGTTATTCTCCCGCTGGCGCTGCGCCGCATGCTGCCGCCGCTGGGTAACCAGTGGATCATCAGCATTAAAGATACATCGCTGTTCATCGTTATCGGCGTGGCCGAACTGACCCGTCAGGGCCAGGAAATTATTGCGGGCAACTTCCGCGCGCTGGAAATCTGGAGTGCGGTCGCCGTCGTTTATCTGATCATTACGCTGGTACTGAGCTTCGTTCTGCGCCGTCTTGAAAGAAGGATGAAAATCCTGTGATTGAATTTAAAAACGTCTCCAAGCACTTTGGCCCAACCCAGGTGCTGCACAATATCGATCTGAATATCAAGCAGGGTGAAGTGGTGGTGATTATCGGGCCTTCCGGTTCCGGTAAATCGACCCTGCTGCGCTGCATCAACAAGCTGGAAGAGATCACCAGCGGCGATCTGATCGTTGACGGTCTGAAGGTAAACGACCCGAAAGTGGACGAGCGTCTGATTCGTCAGGAAGCGGGCATGGTGTTCCAGCAGTTCTACCTGTTCCCGCACCTGACGGCGCTGGAAAACGTGATGTTTGGCCCACTGCGCGTGCGCGGTGCCAACAAAGCGGCAGCGGAAGCGCTGGCAAAAGATCTGCTGGCGAAGGTTGGCCTGGCGGAGCGTGCGCACCACTACCCTTCCGAGCTCTCCGGTGGCCAGCAGCAGCGCGTGGCGATTGCCCGAGCGCTGGCGGTAAAACCGAAGATGATGCTGTTTGATGAGCCGACGTCCGCACTCGACCCGGAGCTGCGCCACGAGGTGCTGAAAGTCATGCAGGATCTGGCGGAAGAAGGGATGACGATGGTGATCGTGACCCACGAAATCGGCTTTGCTGAGAAAGTGGCTTCCCGCCTGATCTTTATTGATAAAGGCCGCATCGCCGAAGACGGTAACCCGCAGGAATTGATCGCGAATCCGCCTAGCCAGCGTCTGCAGGAGTTCCTGCAGCACGTCTCCTGATCCCTCGCTACATACCGAGCCGGGCTTGCCCGGCTTTTTTACGCCAGATTGTTCCCAAAAACTCCCCTCCGCCTCTCGCCCTCTATACTTATCATTTTGCACGATATTTTTGTCGGAGGACGCCGTGCCGTGGATCCTGCTGCTGTTGATAAGCCTGTTTAGTGCGCCATCGCTCGCCGTGGCAATCCCCGGCGTCACCACCGGAGCAACTGCTACTCAGCAAAATACGCCGCCTCCGGAGCCGGATGCAGAACAAAAAAAAGCGGCCTATAGCGCACTTGCCGACGTCCTTGAGAATGACACCTCCCGGCAGGAGCTGATCGATCAGTTGAGGAAGGTGGCCGCCACGCCGCCTCAGGATCCGGTTCCGACCATTACGCCACCGCAGATCGAAGAGGAAAAGACGGTACTGGAAAATGTCACCGACATCAGCCGCCGCTACGGGGAAGCTCTGTCATCGCGTTTTGCCCAGCTCTATCGAAATCTTGTTGGCACCTCGCATAAACCTTTTAATCCCCACACCTTCACCGCAGCCGCCACGCAGTTTGCGATTCTGGCGGGTGCCGTATTCATTTTTTACTGGCTGCTGCGCCTGTGCGCCTGGCCGCTCTACCGGAAGATGGGCCACTGGGGACGGAAAAAAAATCAGCATAAAAGCAGCTGGCTGCACCTCCCGGCCATGATTACCGGAGCGTTTATCATCGATTTACTGCTGCTGGCCCTGACGCTGTTTGTCGGTCAGGTGCTGGCGGACCGCCTCAATACGGGCAACAAAACCATTGCCTTCCAGCAGGCGCTCTTCCTGAATGCGTTTGCCCTCATCGAATTTTTTAAAGCGGTGCTGCGCGTCATCTTTTGCCCGCGCGTGCCTGAACTTCGCCCTTTCAACATCAACGACGACAGCGCGAAATACTGGGCCGTGCGGCTAAGCGTGCTCAGCGGGCTGATAGGCTACGGCCTGCTGGTTGCCGTGCCGATTATCTCCAACCAGGTTAACGTGCAGTTTGGCGCGCTGGCGAACGTGCTGATTATGCTCTGTATAACCGTCTGGTCTCTGTACCTTATCTTTCACAATAAAAGGGCGATCACCGAGAGTCTGCTGCATCTGGCCGACCGTTCCCTCTCTTTCTTCAGCCTGTTTATCCGCGCCTTCGCGCTGGTGTGGCACTGGCTGGCAAGCGCGTATTTTATTGTGCTGTGCTTCTTCTCGCTGTTCGACCCGGGAAACAGCCTGAAATTTATGATGGGGGCGACGTTTAAAAGCCTGGCGATTATCGGCATCGCGGCGTTTGTGTCCGGGCTGTTGTCCCGCTGGATCTCGAAAACCATCACCCTGTCGCCGCAGGTGCAGCGTAATTACCCGGAACTGCAAAAACGGGTGAACGGCTGGATGTCGGTATCGCTTAAGGTGGCGCGCATTCTGACCGTCTGCGTGGCCATCATGCTGCTGCTGAACGCGTGGAGCCTGTTTGATTTCTGGAACTGGCTGCATAACGGCGCAGGCGAGAAGACCGTCGATATTTTAATTCGTATCGCGCTGATTCTGTTCTTCTCCGCCGTCGGCTGGACGCTGCTGGCGAGCCTTATCGAGAACCGTCTGGTATCGGATATTCACGGCAGACCGCTCCCCAGCGCCCGCGCGCGCACGCTGTTGACCCTGTTCCGCAATGCGCTGGCGGTGATCATCAGCACCATCACCATCATGATTGTGCTATCAGAAATCGGCGTGAATATCGCCCCGCTGCTGGCGGGTGCAGGCGCGCTGGGGCTGGCGATCTCCTTCGGCTCGCAAACGCTGGTGAAGGATATTATTACCGGCATCTTTATCCAGTTTGAGAACGGGATGAACACAGGGGATCTGGTGACCATCGGGCCGCTGACCGGTACCGTGGAGCGGATGTCGATTCGTTCGGTAGGCGTGCGTCAGGATACCGGGGCATATCACATCATTCCGTGGTCATCCATCACTACCTTCGCCAACTTTGTGCGCGGGATAGGTTCCGTGGTGGCGAACTACGATGTGGACCGTCATGAGGATGCCGACAAAGCGAAGCAGGCGCTGCGGGATGCGGTGGAAGAGCTGATGGAAATGGAGGATATTCGCGGGCTGGTGATTGGCGAGCCGTCGTTTGCCGGCATCGTTGGGCTGACCAACACGGCGTTCACCCTGCGCGTGTCGTTCACCACCCAGCCTCTGAAGCAGTGGACGGTGCGCTTTGCGCTCGACAGCATGGTGAAAAAACACTTCGATCTGGCAAACGTGCGGATGCCGGTACAAACGTATCAGGTACTGCCGCCGCCCGCAGCGCCGCTCCCACCGCAGGAGCCGACGCTGTAGCCGGGTTGCCCGGTGGCGCTGCGCTTACCGGGCCTACGAAACACATTATTTGCGACGTTTGTTATCGTCCATAAACGACCAGGCGATAAAGCGGCTCTGCTTCTGGCCCTGCGCCATCTCTTTTTTCACTACTTTTACGGCACCCCCTTCGCTCAGCGCGCGGTAGAGCGGCGGCAGGTTATCCCCGCGGGAAACCAGCGTCGTGAACCACTTCACCTGACGGCCAAACTGTAGGCTTTCCGCAATCATGCGCAGGATGAAGGCAACTTCACCGCCCTCGCACCACAGCTCCTGCTGCTGCCCGCCGAAGTTCAGCGCGGCGTCTTCCGCCTGACCGAGGTTGCGGCGTTTACGCTCGCTGCCCGCGCGAGCCGCTGCCGCCGAATCATGAAACGGCGGGTTGCACATCGTAGCGTCATAGCTTTCGTTTTTATGAATAATGCCGTTGAAGATGGAAGCCGCCTCTTTCTGACGACGCAGACGAATGGAACGGCTCAGGCCAGGGTTCGCGCTGATAATCGCCTGCGCGCTGGCAAAGGCCTCGGCGCCAATTTCGCTCCCGGTAAAGCGCCAGTGATATTCATGTACGCCAATCAGCGGGTAAATCAGGTTTGCCCCGGTGCCTATATCCAGGATGGAAGCCTGCTGCGGTACAGCGCCGTCACGATCTTCGGCAAGCAGATCGGCAAGGTGATGAACGTAATCAGCGCGGCCCGGCACAGGGGGACAGAGAAAGCCTTCCGGAATATCCCAGTGAGCCACACCGTAAAAATGCGCCAGCAGGGCTTTGTTCAGCGTTTTCACCGCCTGCGGATCGGCAAAGTTGACGGTCGGCTCACCCGCTGGGGTCTGGACAATATAGTCCTGCAGCGCAGGGCAGCTCTGGCACAGGGCGTTCATGTCGTAGCGGCTGCGGTGGCGATTTCGTGGGTGCAATCCCGGCTTTTGGGAAGTCATGGCGTTCTCCTTTAAACAGCGGCGTAAGATACCCTGTGCTGGCCCAGCGGTAAATCTTTCTCTGCGGCGCTTAAAAAAACGTCGTAAATCAAACACCTCTACGTCTATGATCTGTCAGCGAATTGTCAGTTTTTATCGTTCAAAAAATAAGCAGATCATCATCAAATATTTGCGCTAAGTCACACTCGTCAGGCTTCTAAACTTAAAGGGAATCACCTGTTGTTTCCTCATGAGGATGTGATTATGAAAAAGTACCTGACCCTTGCTATTATCGCCGGCGCCCTGGCAACGGCTTCATTTTCTGCGATGGCCGTTCAGTCACTGAATGAAAGTACCGATACTAGCCAACTGCGTCCGGCGGGCACCGTCTCGGTAAGTCGCGCAAGTAACCTGGACGATCTGCAGAATAAACTGGCCGAAAAAGCCCGCCAGGAAGGTGCGAAAGGCTTTGTCGTGAACTCCGCTGGCGGAGATAACCATATGTACGGCACAGCAACCATCTATAAATAATTTTTTTCCTCCACAACAAGACTGCATCTGCCCGCCGGATGCAGTTCATTTCCGCTTTATCTTGATTGTTCATTTTTTTAACCCCATATTAAAAGCAGGGTATAAACCGATTTCAGGAGGATGCCATGGCTTCCGGTTGGGCGAATGACGACGCCGTTAACGAACAGATCAACAGTACCATTGAAGATGCGGTTGCGCGCGCTCGCGGTGAGATTCCGCGCGGCGAAAGTTTGAAGGAGTGCGAAGAATGCGGAGAGCCGATCCCGGAGGCGCGGCGTAAAGCCATTCCAGGCGTAAGGTTATGCATTACCTGCCAGCAGGATAAAGATTCAAAAAATGCCTCACATTCAGGTTATAATCGCAGAGGATCGAAAGATAGCCAGTTACGCTGACTCTCCTTTACCTAAGTTAACCCTGCCTGCACTTACCTTTACGCTCACGGTTTTTAGCGAACCGCGTAGCAAAATGTGCCCTTCATCTTTCTTCTGTAAAGCGCATCCACAAGAAGTGTAAAGCGCTGGTTTGAATTTATTAATATTCAATAAGTTATTTGTCATTCAATTTTTTTGACTGACCACGTCAATTCTCTTCGATTTTATCCCTCAGGAAAAAACGTGATACTTATCACATCGACGGAACATCGTCCCCTTAACAGAAAACACCTGCGAGAGATTAATTATGAAAACCATCAAATATGCTGTAGCTGCTGTTGCCCTGTCCGCTCTGTCTTTCGGCGCATTCGCCGTAGAGCCTGTTTCATCCACTCAGGCCCAGAGCATGAATAAAATCGGTGTGGTAAGTGCAGAAGGCGCGACCACGCTGGACGGCCTGGAAGCCAAGCTGGCTGAGAAAGCCGCTGCTGCCGGTGCAAGCGGATACACCATCACCTCCGCTAACACCAATAACAAGCTGAGCGGTACTGCGGTTATCTACAAATAATCGCCTGAAATGAATGCTGTACCCTCGCCAAACCCTCTGGTGAGCTGCTCCAACCCTCATTGACCCTGTTGTTTGTTACCCTTGCTTGCCCGTCCGCCACTGGACGGGCTTTTTTTTTGCTTAAAACGACTGTGCCACCCGCTGTAACCCCGCTTCCACCGTCTCTACCTCCCCTGTCGCCAGCAAGCAGCAGGCCATTTGCAATTTGATCGACTGTGGGACCGGCACATTTCCGGCCAGGCACTGCGTAATCCAGTGCGCGGTAACCTGCGGATCTTTTGACTCCGGCAGAATCACATCGCTGTTTTCTTCCCCGCGTTCAAGCACAACGCGCGTACCGGCAGAATCGATCAGCATCAGCTGTGGGCAACGCTGCGGATTGGCGTACACCTCCCCTTCTGTTCCGTGCATCAGCAGTGCGCGTCCACCGATTTCGGCAAAGAACTGACCGACGCGCGTCACGTACTCCGGATGAGAAACACTGGAAAGGCGCAGCGCGGCATCCTCAGCAAACGGCGTTGCCAGCTTCGCCAGGGTGTGCGCACTGTTACGCACGCCCATGCGCCAGCGCATGTCCAGCTGCTTTTCCAAAGGCGGGCAGAGCGCACGAACGGGAATATAGACCGGCTGGTTCCCCTCCAGCTTTGCCTGCGCCTGGCCGGCATGGAGAGTCGGTTCAATGCCCAGCAGTTCAAAGATGGTTTCTGTCAGTACGCGCGTGGGATCTTCGCTGACCCCATGAACCACCACCGGGAACCCCAGCTTATGTAACAATATCGCCAGCAGCGGCGTCAGGTTTGCCTGCTTGCGCGCCCCGTTATAGCTCGGGATCACAATCGGCATCGGTTTTGCCACCGGCGGTGTTAAGCGCAGCGTTTGCGCCTGCATCGCCTCGTAGAAACCACGCATCTCCGCTTCGCCTTCGCCTTTGATACGTAGCGCAATCAGGATGCCGCCCATTTCCAGGTCCGGTACCTCGCCGTTGAGCATACGGGTGTAAAGCGCGCGAGCGGTTTCATGGTCCAGGTCACGGGCGTGGTTTTTCCCACGTCCTACCTCTTTGATAATTTTGCGATAATCCACGACATTCCTCCTGACAGCCTATCTTGTTAACACTATAGCCCTGATGAATGGCTATCCGTTAGTTTTTTATCCCTTAAGACAACCTTCTGTTTTAATAGAAAAAAATAAACACAAGCTTTTTTTCAATTATTTGTGATTTCTATAGCAGATTCGTATTCATACATTTTTTGATTAAATAACAAGCGGAAAGTCATTAAGGGTCAACGGTGAAAACGTCCAGGCAACGCTCTCACCCGAAACATATCAGGATTTGCTATGAACAAGGTTGCTTTAGGTTTAATCATCGCCGCAGCGGTGGGATGTTCTGCATCCACGTTTGCGGCAACGAACGGTGAAGGGCAAATAAACTTCACCGGCGAAATTATCGATTCTGCTTGTCAGGTCGTAAATGGATTAAGTAATCCATTAAATGTACAGCTGGGGAAAGTGTCTAAAACGGTATTTACCGGTGCAGGCTCTACCAGCACCTTAACGAAGTTTGATATTCAGTTAACGAATTGTCCTGACACGGTCACCTCCGCCGCCATTAACTTTGGCGGAACACCGGATGCGAATAACAATTCAACGCTTGCCTTAACGCCAGATACCGATGCGGCGACAGGGGTGGCGATTCAGCTGGTGGATGCCTCGCAGCAGCCTGTCAGCCTGTATACGCCGTCTCAGCAGTATCAGTTAACCTCCGGCACGGCAGTTAACGATCTGGAGTTCGGCGCACGCTATATCCAAACCGGCCCGGCAATTACCGCAGGCCCTGCTAACTCCGTTTCAACCTTCACCGTTATTTATAACTGATCTTATCAATCCGGGGATATTAATGCTTTCGCGAGCATTAATATCTTCTCTATTCATTGAGAAATCTTTATGCGCCACGGTTATTTACTGAGCACACTTTTACTGGTAGCAACTGCTTCACATGCTGGGGTCATTATTAACGGCACCCGACTGGTCTATCAGGGAGATAAAAAGGAATCTTCTCTTGGTCTTTCAAATCCAGATGCGACGGATTATCTGGTGCAGTCCTGGGTTGATTCCGGCGGTAAAAACCTGGCCAAAGCCCCGTTCCTGATCACCCCGCCGCTTTTCCGTCTGGATGCGCACGAAGATAACGTTCTGCGCGTGGTGCGTACGGGCGGAAATTTACCGGAAGACAGGGAATCCCTGTACTGGTTGAACATTAAAGCAATCCCTTCCTCAAAACACGTTGAGGGGGTAAATACGCTGCAAATCGCCATTAATACTCGAATCAAATTACTGTATCGCCCGTCTACGGTAAAAGGCAGACCAGAAGATGTGGCGGATAAACTTGAATGGCGCCGTGAAGGGAACGATCTGGTGGTGAATAACCCCACGCCGTTCTATATGAATTTCCAGACCGTTACGCTGAATGGTCATAAAGTCGCGAAAGCCACCTGGGCTGTTCCGAAAACGGAAACGCATTTTGCCTTACCGGGTAATGTCGGGGGTGCGGACGTGACGTATTCCATTATTACCGACTACGGCAGCATCAGCCATACCTGGTCGAAATCCGTTCATTAATTTTTTTCCCGGTAATAAAATAATTATGTACAGCCATAAAAAGCCGTTCACCTGCCGATTGTCTTCATTGCTGGTCATTCTCTGTGGCCTGGCAATGGCGATCTTTGCGCAGCAGGTTATGGCTGATGATTATTTTAACCCTGCCCTGCTGGATATTGATAATCCCCAGCAGGGTAAAACCGATTTGTCCATCTATGAAAAAGGACCAGGTCAGGCGCCGGGGAAATATGAGGTCGCGGTATTTATCAATAATAATAAAATTGATACCCGCAACGTGACCTTTACGCTTCAGAAAGATTCGCAGGGCAACAGCACGCTGCAGCCTTGCTTTAGCCTTGAGGAATTAAAAAGCCTCGGCATCAAAACCAAAAAATTTCCGCAGCTGATGGCCAAAGGCCAGTGTGCTGATTTACATGTCATTCCTTCGGCATCCGCCACCTTTCGCGTTCGCAACCAGCAGCTGCTGATGAGCATCCCTCAAACGGCGCTGGGCCAGGTGCCTCGCGGTTACATTGACCCGAAAGAGTTTGACGAAGGGATCACTGCGGGCCTGCTTAATTACAGCGCCAATGCCAGCCACAGCCGCGCACGACAGCACGGTGAAGAGGACAACAGCAGCCAGTACGTAAACCTGCGCCCAGGCCTGAACGTTGGCGCATGGCGCATTCGCAACTATTCCACCTGGAATCGCAGCACCACGGGCCATGAGGAGGAGCAGAAATTCACCTCCGTTTATACCTATGCGCAACGCGATATTGTGGCAATGAAAAGCGACATCACCGTCGGCCAGAGTTCGTCCCCTGCCGACGTGTTTGACAGCGTTCCCTACACCGGGGTGGAGCTGAAATCCGACAGCGACATGCTGCCGGACAGCGAGAAAGGCTACGCGCCGATTATCCGCGGCACGGCCCACAGCAACGCGCTGGTGGTGGTTCGCCAGAACGGCTACGTCATTTATCAGAACACGGTCGCGCCGGGCGCGTTCGAAATTAACGATCTCTACCCCACCGGCAGCAGCGGCGACCTGCAGGTTACCGTGAAAGAGACCGACGGCAGCGAAAGCCATTTTGTCGTGCCGTTTGCCTCCGTGCCGGTCTTGCAGCGTGAAAAAAACCTGCGCTACAGCGTGACCGCCGGGCGTTATCGTTCCTATGACAACGATGTCGAAAAGACTCCGTTTGCCCAGGGCAGCGCCATCTACGGTTTACCCTACGATATCACCGCCTACGGCGGCGTTCAGCAGAGCAGCCATTATCAGTCTCAGGCGGTGGGCGTCGGGAAAAACATGGGCGATTTAGGCGCCTTCTCCATTGACGTCACTCGCGCCAAAGCCCTGCTGAAAAAACAGCAGGCCAGCAAAGGCCAGTCGTGGCGCGTGCGCTACAGCAAAGATATCGCCCAGTCAGGCACCAACTTCTCGCTGGCCGGCTACCGCTATAACAGCAAAGGGTTTTACACCCTGGAAGACACCATGGAGTCGTATACCCGCTCTGACGACTGGTCTGAACCGCAGCAGCGCCGCGCCCGTACCGAAGCCACCGTCGACCAGACGCTGCCGGAAGGCTGGGGTTCCGTAACCCTGAGCCTGGTGAAAGAGACCTACTGGACCCAGAGCCAGGACATGACATCGGTGAGCGTCAGCTACAACAACAGCTGGCACGGCATGAGCTACAGCCTCAGCTATAGCATGAACAAAAACACCCGCGACAGCGACGAAGACGGCAATGAGGTGACGAACGACAACCAGTTCGCGCTGAGCGTCTCGGTGCCGCTGGACCACTGGATGCATAACACCTGGGCCACCTACAACCTGAACAACACCAAAGATGGCACCACGCAGAATATCGGTCTGAACGGCACGGCGCTGAAAGAAGATAACCTCAACTGGAATATTCAGGAGGGGGTGAGCAGTACCGGCAGCGGCAACTCCACCAGCCTCAACGCCGATTACAAAGCAACGTACGGCGAACTGAGCGGCGGCGTCAGCCAGGACAAATATCAGCAGACCGTGAACGTTGGCCTGCAGGGCGGCGTGGTTGCCCATGCGAACGGCATCACCCTGAGCCAGCCGCTCGGTGAGACCATCGCGCTGGTGAAGGCGCCGGGCACGCACGGAACGCACATCACTAACCAGACCGGCGTTGAAACCGACTTCCGCGGCTACACCGTCGTCCCGTTTGTGACCGCGTATCGCCACAACACCATTGCGCTGGATACCGAAACGCTGCCGGACAATGCCGACGTCACCCACGCCGCTCAGGTCGTCACCCCAACTCGCGGGGCCGTGGTGCGCGCCAGCTTTAACACCCGCGTGGGCAACCGCGTGCTGATGACGCTGACGCACAACGGCAAACCGCTGCCGTTCGGCGCGACGGTTACCACCGAGGATAAGGACAGCGAGTTTATTGTGGGTAATGACGGCCAGACCTATCTTTCGGGTCTGCCGCAGCAGGGGCATCTCGCCGTTTCCTGGGGACAGGACGCGAGCGAGCACTGCATCGCTGACTATGCGCTAACGGATGAGAAAGAGAAAACCAGCATCATTAACGCTGCCGCGCAGTGTCACTGATTCACCGTTCAGGCTAACGACTATGCAAATGATAAAACAGTGCTTTTTCTTACTGATTCTGGGCACCGCGGCATTATTTATGCCGCATGCGAAGGCTGACTGCACTACGCCCGATATGCCGAAAATGATCAACGTTGCCACCATTTCGGTCCCGACGACGCTGGCAGTAGGCGCTACCATTCCCGGTACGGAGCAGACTGTACACGTCGCGGGTAAGTGCAACCATTCTTACGAGAGCGGGATGGAAATCATCTCCTGCTATTACGGAAGTGGTTCGGAGATACCCGGGTTGACCGGCGTTTATGACACAGGCGTGCCTGGAGTCGGCATTGCCTTAAGGAACGACCAGGGCCAGCGCATTTCAGGCGGGGGAAAGGTCGCCTGCGATTCCCGCAGTACGCCCATCGGCTATGTATCGACCGATGGATCTCAGTCCTTTGATTTTAACGTCACGCTTGAACTGGTTAAAACCAGTGATGCGGTACAGTCCGGCACGCTGCTTCAGGCGCAAACAGAGTTCGGTATTGGCGTATATGGCAACGACGGCATTGGTTCACCCAATGTTATCGCCTACGCAGGAAACGTTAACTTCCAGAACGTCACCTGCTCCGTCTCCCCAAAAAACCTGACCATCAATCTGGGCGACTTTCCGGTCAGCGATTTTGTCAGCGTGGGGATGCTATCCAGCCCGGCGCAAAACTTTGACGTGACGGTGAACTGCAACAGCAACGTGCAGCCTGAGGTGAAGGTCACCAGTTCGAACGGCTACGAAACCGGGTTCGAAGGGGTGATCAAACTCACCCAGCAGCCCGGCATGGCTACCGGCGTCGGGGTCAGAATGCTGTTTGACGACCATCTCGCCACCTTTGATACCTACGTGAACACCCAAAGACAGGCAATCGCCAACCAGACGCTGGCGATCCCGTTTGAGGTTCGCTACGAACAAACCAGCAACGTCGTGACGCCAGGCCCGGCCAACACCGTCGCCACCGTTACCCTCGCTTATAAGTGACGCTCATGAAAAAGACAGCTCTGATGCTGGCGCTGGGCCTGATAGCCCAGGCCCACGCCGATGATATTCAGATCCAGATGACGGGGAATATTTACGCCAACACCTGCGTCACTGACAGCGCCAGCCGCAACCTGACGGTGGATTTAGGCCAGGCAGTATCAGGTAATTTTAAAGATGTAGGGGATACCGGGGAGTGGAAAGATTTTTCGCTCTCGGTGTCGCACTGTCCCGCCACGCTGGCGCTTGCCACGGCCTATTTCTACGGTCAGGCAGACAGCGTACACCCGACAAAATTCGCCAACACCGGCAGCGCGAAGGGGCTGGCGCTGGAGCTGGCCGACCGTCAGGACAAGATCCTGATCGCCCCGCAGGCGGCATTTAACGTGCCGATTAACCCGGCTGACCACACGGCCACGTTTCCGCTCTCCGCCCGCTATTACGCCACGTCTATGCCCGTCTCCGCAGGCACGTTCAGCAGCGTGGTGCAGGTGACCTTTACTTACCAGTAGGACCGCGCCCCTTAGCACGGATGCTTTTCCTGCGCCCGGCGGCCAGTTTTGCCGGGCGTTTTTTTACCTCCGGCACCTCCGGCTGCTCAATCGGGAAGATCGGCAGCGCGTTCAGCAGCCTCTGGCCGTAATTTTTGGTGAGCAGACGTTTATCATAGATCACCACCTCTCCCCAGCAGCCGTGGCTACGAATCAGACGCCCGACCTGCTGAATCAGGTTAAACGACGCTGCGGGTAAACTCTGCACCTCAAACGGATAGCGGTTGAGGCTTTTCAGCCACTCGCCCTCGGTGATCACCACCGGGCTGTCGATGGGCGGGAAGGCGATCTTATGGATATGCACCTGCGTCAGGTAATCCCCCTTCAAATCCAGCCCTTCGGCAAAGGACTGTAGCCCCACCAGCACGCTGCGCTCGCCGTTATCAATGCGCTTGCGGTGCGTTTCCACCAGCCGGTAACGGGGCTGGTCGCCCTGCACCAGCAGGAGTAAACGCAGGTCGGTGACGTGCTCCAGGAAGCGCTGCATCGCCCGCCCGCTGGCAAACAGCACCAGCATGCCGGGGTATTTTTTGCTTTCGACCTGCTCGCGGAAGTAGGCCGCCATCTCCGCAATGTGCTGCTCTTCGTTGTCGATAAGCGGCTCGTATTTCATGCGTGGAATGACCAGCTTGCCCTGCTCGCAGTGGTTGAACGGCGAGTCCAGCGCCACAAAACGATCGCCCGCTTTCTCCTTCAGGCCGCTCATCTCCTGCAACCGTGAAAAGCTGTTCAGAGAGCGCAGGGTCGCGGAGGTCACCACCACGTGCGGCACGCTGCGCCAGATCAGCTTTTCCAGCTGATCGGCCACGCGGATGCCCACGCAGTGGAAAAAGAGATGCACCTGCCCGTCCCGCATTTCCCGGGTGGCCCATTTGGTGACCGGCGCGCCCGACGCCTGCGCCATCGAGGCCAGCCGCCAGAGCTTGCTCTGCGCCTCAAACATCCCCAGCGCGCGGTTCATTTGCAGCAGGATGCGGTGCAGCCGCACCACGTCGTGCGAGCCAGTTTTCTCGCTGAGGTCGTTCAGGAACATCTCCGCCAGCCCGCGCAGCTTTTCGAGATGCTTCGCCAGCTGCTGGCAGATCTCCATCACCTCTTCCGGCAACTCGCCCATCGCGAAGCGGTGTTCTGCCTCCTGGGCTGCCGGAAGATAAAGATTGAGGATGTTATTCAGAGACGAGATAAGGCTGTAAACCTCTTCGCAGTGGTCGCTCAGCCGCTCGGGTACCGCCAGCGGCGGCGTGGTTTTCGGGCGAAACTGCTCCATGCAGGTCGCCACCAGTTTGCAGAACAGATCCAGCTGAAGTCGGAACCACGGAGCGGTGATTTCCGCGCTCATCTCCAGCGCGTCCCGCGCCACGTCAGGCAGGTGGTGGCCTTCGTCGAGCACCAGCAACAGGTTTTTCGGCTCCGGCAGCACCGCTTCGCTCTCCAGCGCCGCCATCACCAGCGCGTGGTTGGCGACAACCACCTCCGCTTCCTGGATCTCGCGCCGGGCGACGAAGAACGGGCATTCCCGGTAGTAGTGACAGTTGCGGTTCAGGCAGCTTGCTTTATCGGTACTGAGCCTGCGCCACAGGTCGTCGCTAATCGCCAGGCTGTTGTGATCCCGCAGGCCGTCCCACTTATAGCCGTCGAGCTCGGCTTTCAGCTTTGCGCACTGCTCCTGCTCGGCTTTGTTGTTTGGCGTCAGCTCGTCATCCAGAAAGGCGAGCAGATCCTGCTGCGAGGGCTCGCTGCTGGCCAGCGCCGCCAGGTTACGCGGACAGACGTAGCGCCCGCGCCCAAAGGCGGCGGTGAAGCGGAGATCGGGGATGATTTTGCGCAGCAGGGGCAAATCTTTGCTGAAGATCTGATCCTGCAAGGCCACGTTCGCAGTGCTGACCACCAGCGTTTTGTCCTCTTCCCGCGCAATAGCGATGCCGGGAATGAGATACGACAGGGTTTTCCCGACGCCGGTCGGGGCTTCAATCGCCAGATGTCGCCCGTCGTCCCCGGCGAGCGTTTTTGCCACGTCGGCAATCATCTGCCGCTGCGGCGCTCGGGGGATAAAATCGGGGATCTGCTGCTGAAGCGCCTTATACCAGGCGCCTATTTGCGCTTTCAGCGCCGCGGTTAAAGCCATTGGAAAACCTGAAATACTGTATAAACAGCCACTATTGTGGCACTTTCTCTTCGCCGTCGCAAAAAGAAAAGCCCGGCTTTACGACCGGGCTTCCAGATTACTGCGGGTTAGCAGGCTTGCGCGGGCGGCGTCGGCGCTGCCCCTCGCCTGCCGGTTTCCCTTCGCCGCTGCGCCACGGGCTTTCACCGGCCGGCTTGCCGTCGTTATTACGACGCGGCGGTTTGCCGGATGACTTCGGCGCGCCGCCTTCAGCACGACGCGGCTGCTGGCCGCGACCACCGCCACCCTGACCGCGACCGCCGCCCTGACGACCGTTCTGAATCGGCTCGGCTTTGATGGACGGATCCACTTCATAGCCCGGGGTTTCGATGCGCGGGATCTCTTTCTTCAGCAGGCGTTCGATGTCGCGCAGCAGCTTGTGCTCGTCCACGCAGACCAGAGAGAGCGCCTCACCTGTTGCTGCCGCACGGCCGGTACGACCGATACGGTGAACGTAATCTTCCGGCACGTTTGGCAGCTCGTAGTTCACCACGTGCGGCAGCTCTTCAATATCGAGGCCACGGGCAGCGATGTCGGTCGCCACCAGCACGCGGATGTCGCCGGACTTGAAGTCCGCCAGCGCACGGGTACGCGCGCCCTGGCTCTTGTTACCGTGGATCGCCGCGCTGCGGATGCCGTCTTTATTCAGCTGTTCCGCCAGGTGGTTGGCACCGTGCTTGGTGCGGGTAAAGACCAGCACCTGCTGCCAGTTGCCCTGACCGATCATCTGGGAGAGCAGCTCCCGCTTGCGCTTTTTATCCACAAAGTGAACGTGCTGCGTCACCTGCTCGGAAGCGGTGTTGCGGCGCGCCACTTCCACTTCCAGCGGGTTATGCAGCAGCTTTTCGGCCAGCGCCTTGATCTCATCGGAGAAGGTCGCGGAGAAGAGCAGGTTCTGGCGACGCGGCGGCAGCTTCGCCAGCACGCGACGAATATCATGAATGAAGCCCATATCGAGCATGCGGTCGGCTTCGTCCAGCACCAGAATTTCAATGCTGTCGAGCTTCACCGCGTTCTGGTGTTCCAGATCCAGCAGACGGCCCGGCGTTGCCACCAGCACGTCCACGCCGCCGCGCAGCTTCATCATCTGCGGGTTAATGCTCACGCCACCGAAAACCACCAGCGAGCGAATGTTGAGATAGCGGCTGTACTCACGCACGTTCTCGCCAATCTGGGCTGCCAGCTCGCGGGTTGGGGTGAGGATCAGCGCGCGCACCGGACGACGGCCTTTGGCGTGCGGCTGGTTTTTTACCAGCAGCTCTAACAGCGGCAGGGTAAAGCCCGCGGTTTTACCGGTGCCGGTCTGGGCGCTGGCCATCAGGTCATGGCCCTGAAGCACGGCCGGAATAGCCTGCTGCTGGATAGGGGTTGGCTCAACGTAGCCCTGCTCTGCGATCGCGCGCAGAATTTCCGGGTTCAGGCCAAGGGAATCAAAAGACATAAAAACTCCGAACCGCCCCGACCATCACAGGTGTAGTTTTCAGGGAGATATCACGAATAGAAGGACAAAAACCACAATGTCGCGAAGGTGCGGAGTGTAGCAGCTTTTGTGACGTGGCGCATAAAATATCCCTGTCGTATCCCTCGACGATTTAGCGATTCAGGTATAATTTTAATCAATCGATTGATTAATTTTTAATGCCGACATGAATACGACACCGACGACAACCAAAGGTGAACAGGCCAAAAGCCAGCTTATCGCCGCCGCGCTGGCGCAGTTTGGCGAGTATGGCCTGCATGCCACCACGCGGGATATCGCCGCCCAGGCCGGGCAAAACATTGCGGCCATTACCTACTATTTTGGCTCAAAAGAGGATTTATACCTCGCCTGCGCCCAGTGGATTGCCGATTTTATCGGCAACAATTTTCGCCCACACGTTGAGGAGGCCTGCGCGCTGCTGAGCCAGCCGACGCCGGATCGTACCGCTATCAGGCAACTTATTCTCAATGCCTGCCACAATATGATCCGCCTGCTGACGCACGACGATACGCTCAACCTGAGCAAATTTATCTCCCGCGAGCAGCTCTCCCCCACTGCCGCTTATCAGCTGGTACACGATCAGGTGATTGCCCCAATGCACACCCATCTGACCCGGCTGATTGCCGCCTACACCGGGCGGGACGCCAGCGATACCGACACCATTTTGCATACCCACGCTCTGCTGGGCGAAATTCTCGCCTTCCGTCTGGGGCGTGAAACCATCCTGTTACGCACAGGCTGGGCACAATTCGATGAGGATAAAGCCGCGCAGATTAGCCAGGTCATCACCTGTCATCTCGATCTGATCCTGCAAGGCTTAACGCAAAGGAGCCTGAAGTGATGAAAAAACCTGTCGCCATCGTTCTGGTGGTTGTTGTTTTGCTTGCCGCGGGAATCGGTGGCTGGCTGTGGTATCAGAGCCAGCAGGATCGGGGCCTGACGCTGTACGGTAACGTGGATATTCGCACGGTGAATATGAGCTTCCGCGTCGGCGGACGTCTCGCCTCGCTGAGCGTTGACGAAGGCGATGCCATCAAAGCCGGGCAGACGCTGGGCGTGCTGGATAAAGCCCCCTTTGAGAACGCGCTGATGCAGGCAAAAGCCGGCGTCTCCGTCGCCCAGGCGCAGTATGACCTGATGCTGGCGGGCTATCGCGATGAGGAGATTGCCCAGGCCGCTGCCGCCGTTAAGCAGGCCAAAGCCGCCTACGACTACGCGCAGAACTTCTATAACCGCCAGCAGGGGCTGTGGAAAAGCCGCACCATTTCCGCCAACGATCTGGAAAACGCGCGGTCATCCCGCGACCAGGCGCAGGCGACGCTGAAATCCGCGCAGGATAAATTAAGCCAGTACCGCTCCGGTAACCGCGAGCAGGACATCGCCCAGGCGAAGGCCAGCCTCGAGCAGGCGCAGGCGCAGCTTGCCCAGGCGGAGCTGGATCTGCACGACACTATCTTAACCGCCCCGTCTGACGGCACGCTGATGACCCGCGCGGTAGAGCCGGGCAGCATGCTCAGCGCGGGCAGTACCGTCTTGACGCTGTCCTTAACCCGTCCGGTATGGGTGCGGGCCTACATTGATGAGCCGAATCTCGGCCAGATGCAGCCGGGCCGCGAGCTGCTGCTTTATACCGACGGTCGCCCGGATAAGCCGTATCACGGTAAAGTGGGCTTTGTCTCCCCTACCGCCGAATTCACGCCGAAAACGGTAGAAACGCCGGACCTGCGTACCGACCTGGTGTATCGCCTTCGCATCATCGTGACCGACGCGGACGACGCGCTGCGTCAGGGCATGCCTGTTACCGTGACCTTAAACGACGGGGAACGACATGAATGATGCGGTTATCCAGCTCAAAAATCTGGTCAAACGCTTCCCCGGAATGGATAAACCGGCGGTCGCGCCGCTGAACTGCACCATTCAAAAAGGCTACGTGACCGGACTGGTGGGCCCGGACGGCGCGGGCAAAACCACGCTGATGCGGATGCTGGCGGGGCTGCTGAAGCCGGATGAAGGCTCGGCCAGCGTGCTTGGCCTTGACCCGATAAAAGACGACGGCGCGCTCCACGCCATGCTCGGCTATATGCCGCAGAAGTTTGGCCTGTACGAAGATCTGACGGTGATGGAGAACCTCAATCTGTACGCCGACCTGCGCAGCGTCACCGGTGAAACCCGGCAGAAAACCTTCGCCCGACTGCTCGAATTTACCTCCCTCGGCCCGTTCACCGACCGGCTGGCGGGCAAGCTTTCCGGCGGGATGAAGCAGAAACTGGGGCTGGCCTGTACGCTGGTGGGCGAACCAAAAGTGCTGTTGCTCGATGAGCCCGGCGTCGGCGTGGACCCGATTTCCCGCCGCGAGCTGTGGCAGATGGTGCACGAGCTGGCGGGCGACGGGATGCTGATCCTCTGGAGCACCTCCTACCTCGACGAAGCGGAGCAGTGCCGTGACGTACTGCTGATGAACGAAGGCGAACTGCTCTATCAGGGCGAACCGACCGAGCTGACGCACACCATGGCCGGGCGCAGTTTTCTGCTGCACAGCCCGCAGGAGTCCAACCGCAGGCTGCTGCAGCGGGTGCTGAAGCTGCCGCAGGTGAGCGACGGGATGATTCAGGGCCGCTCGGTGCGCGTGATCCTCAAAAAAGAGGCCACCGTCGACGATATTCGCCGTGCGCCGGGCATGCCTGAGATTGAAATGGACGAGACCGCCCCGCGCTTTGAAGATGCGTTTATCGATCTTCTGGGCGGTGCAGGCACATCGGAATCGCCCCTTGGCGCGATCCTGCACACGGTGGAAGGCACGCCGGGCGAAACGGTGATCGAAGCAAAATCGCTCACCAAAAAATTCGGGGACTTCGCCGCCACCGACAACGTCAACTTTGCGGTGAAGCGCGGCGAGATATTTGGCCTGCTCGGGCCGAACGGCGCGGGAAAATCGACCACCTTTAAGATGATGTGCGGCCTGCTGGTCCCGACGTCCGGCAAGGCGCTGGTGCTGGACATGGATCTCAAGGTCAGTTCCGGCAAAGCGCGCCAGCATCTCGGCTATATGGCGCAGAAGTTCTCGCTGTACGGCAACCTGACGGTCGAGCAGAATCTGCGCTTTTTCTCTGGGGTGTACGGCCTGCGCGGGCGGGCGCAGAATGAAAAAATCCGCCGCATGAGCGACGCCTTCGGGTTAACGAATATTGCGTCCCACGCCACCGACGAGCTGCCGCTCGGCTTTAAGCAGAGGCTGGCGCTGGCCTGCTCGCTGATGCACGAGCCGGATATCCTGTTTCTTGATGAACCCACGTCAGGCGTGGACCCCCTCACCCGCCGTGAATTCTGGCTGCATATCAATAGCATGGTGGAAAAAGGCGTGACCGTGATGGTCACCACCCACTTTATGGACGAGGCAGAGTATTGCGACCGCATCGGGCTGGTCTACCGCGGCAAGCTGATTGCCCACGGCACGCCGGACGACCTGAAAGCGCAGGCCGCCGACGACGCACAGCCAGATCCGACCATGGAGCAGGCGTTTATCACCCTCATCCACGACTGGGACAAGGAGAATGCTCATGCGCAGTAACGCCCTTTCCTGGCGCCGGGTGCGCGCCCTGTGCATCAAAGAGACGCGGCAGATCGTGCGCGATCCCAGCAGCTGGCTGATTGCGGTGGTGATCCCCCTGCTGCTGCTGTTTATCTTTGGCTACGGCATTAACCTCGACTCCAGCAAGCTGCGGGTCGGTATTTTGCTGGAGCAGCAGAGCGAAGAGGCGCTGGACTTCACCCATGCCATGACCGGCTCACCCTACATTGACGCCACCGTCAGCGACAACCGGCAGGAACTGATCCAGAAAATGCAGGCCGGGAAAATTCGCGGCCTGATCGTCATCCCGGTGGATTTCGCCGCCAACATGGCGCGCCCGGGTGCCGATGCGCCGATTCAGGTGATTACCGACGGCAGCGAGCCGAACACTGCCAACTTCGTGCAGGGCTATGCGGAGGGGATCTGGCAGCTCTGGCAGATGCAGCGCGCCGAAGATCGGGGCGAGACGTTTGAACCGCTCATCGATGTGCAGACGCGCTACTGGTTTAACCCCGCCGCCATCAGCCAGCACTTTATTATTCCGGGGGCGGTGACCATCATTATGACGGTGATTGGCGCGATCCTCACCTCGCTGGTCATCGCCCGCGAGTGGGAGCGCGGCACTATGGAGGCGCTGCTCTCCACCGAGGTGACGCGGGTTGAGCTGCTGCTGTGCAAGCTCATCCCCTACTACTTCCTCGGCATGCTGGCGATGCTGCTCTGCATGCTGGTCGCGGTCTTTATTCTTGGCGTGCCTTACCGCGGCTCGCTGGTGGTACTGTTCTTTATCACCAGCCTGTTTTTACTGAGCACGCTGGGGATGGGGCTGCTCATCTCCACCATCACCCGCAACCA
Source organism: Enterobacter cloacae complex sp. P2B (assembly GCF_014895985.1). Taxonomy (NCBI): domain Bacteria; kingdom Pseudomonadati; phylum Pseudomonadota; class Gammaproteobacteria; order Enterobacterales; family Enterobacteriaceae; genus Enterobacter; species Enterobacter cloacae complex sp. P2B. Next base: position 152,636 of record NZ_JADBQQ010000013.1, read on the forward strand.
GTTTAACGCCGCCCAGGTAGCGCTCAACGCCGCCTTCCTGCCATCGATTATGCTCTCCGGTTTTATCTTCCAGATAGACAGCATGCCGGCGGTGATCCGCGCTGTGACCTACATCATTCCGGCGCGCTACTTCGTGAGCACGCTGCAGAGCCTGTTCCTGGCTGGGAATATTCCGGTGGTGCTGATTATCAATACCCTGTTTTTGCTGGCGTCGGCGGTGATGTTTATCGGGTTGACGTGGCTGAAAACCAAACGGCGACTGGATTAAGGAGCGCACATGTTTCACCGCTTATGGACATTGATCCGCAAAGAGCTGCAGTCCCTGCTGCGCGAGCCGCAAACCCGCGCCATTCTGGTGCTGCCGGTGCTGCTTCAGGTTTTATTGTTCCCGTTTGCCGCCACCCTTGAGGTAACTAACGCCACCATTGCCATTTATAATGAAGACAACGGCAAACACGCCGTCGAGCTGACGCAGCGTTTTGCCCGGGCGAAGGCCTTTACCCACATCCTGCTGCTGAAAAGCCCGCAGGAGATCCAGCCCACTATCGACACGCAAAAAGCGCTGCTGCTGGTGCGTTTCCCGGCGGATTTCTCTCGCAATCTGGATACCTTCCAGACCGCGCCGATGCAGCTGATCCTCGACGGTCGCAACTCCAACAGCGCCCAGATAGCGGCCAACTACCTGCAGCAGATAGTGAAGGAGTATCAGCAGGAGCTGATGGAGGGCAAACCGAAGCCTAATAACAGCGAGCTGGTGGTGCGCAACTGGTACAACCCGAATCTGGACTACAAGTGGTTTGTGGTGCCGTCGCTGATCGCCATGATCACCACCATCGGGGTGATGATCGTGACCTCTCTGTCCGTGGCCCGCGAGCGCGAACAGGGCACGCTGGATCAGCTGCTGGTTTCCCCGCTCGCCACCTGGCAGATTTTCGTCGGCAAAGCGGTGCCGGCGCTGATCGTCGCCACCTTCCAGGCCACCATCGTGCTGGGGGTGGGAATTTGGGCCTACGAGATCCCGTTCGCCGGATCGCTGGCGCTGTTTTACTTCACGATGGTGATTTACGGGCTGTCGCTGGTGGGGTTTGGGCTGCTGATTTCAGCGCTCTGCTCCACGCAGCAGCAGGCGTTTATCGGGGTATTCGTCTTTATGATGCCAGCGATTCTGCTCTCCGGGTACGTGTCGCCCGTCGAGAACATGCCGGTGTGGCTGCAGGATTTAACGTGGATAAACCCGATTCGACACTTTACGGATATCACCAAGCAGATCTATCTGAAGGATGCGAGTCTGGACATTGTGTGGGGAAGTTTGTGGCCGCTACTGGTCATAGCGGCCACGACGGGGTCAGTGGCCTATGCGATGTTTAGACGCAACATTGCGTAGCTTTTTCTCTTTAGTGAGCAGCGACACTACCGCTGGCCCTGCAAGGATTGCCAGACCCGCGAGGGCCAGCAGCAGGTTGTTTTGCAGCACGCGTGAAAGCAGCCACAGCACGATCATCGCGGCACCAAAGTACCAGGTGGTGGTGAGCTCTTCGAGCACATCACCCACCTCGCGCCAGCGCGCGTCATGGTGGCGCTGTAAGAACAGCATCGACAGCACGGTGACGCCATAGAGGACGCATAGCCCTAAGCCAACACGCACCAGCGTGCCGCTCATCAAGCCCATCACCAGTACGGCCACGACCAGTAAATGCAACATTATCTGCCAGCAACTCAAACCCGTTGCGACACGAACACGTTGTTGCCACTTCATGGCTTCTCTCCTGAAGGATTTTTCTCTGCTTAATCAGACTACCGCACTTTACGGAAAATTCCGTAACGCCGCATCTTTTTGTGACGCCGACTACACTTTATTTTCATCGGGATAGTCACCCAGGAAGGTGTTTATGAGCAAAAAAACGCAGCATTTCTCGCTTAAGGTGCTGACGATAAACATTCATAAGGGCTTCACAGCATTTAACCGCCGCTTCATTTTACCGGAGCTGCGCGACGCGGTACGCACCGTCAGCGCGGACATTGTCTGCCTGCAGGAGGTGATGGGCGCGCACGAGGTACACCCCATGCATTTTGAAAACTGGCCCGATACGCCGCACTATGAATTCCTGGCCGACACCATGTGGAGCGATTACGCTTACGGCCGCAACGCGGTCTATCCGGAAGGCCATCACGGTAATGCGGTGCTGTCGCGTTTTCCTATAGAACATTATGAGAACCGGGACGTTTCCGTCGGGGAGAGCGAAAAGCGCGGGCTGCTTTACTGCCGCATCACGCCGCCGGAACTTGACGTTCCGGTTCACGTGGGCTGCGTTCACCTCGGACTGCGTGAAGCCCACCGCCAGGCGCAGCTGCAGATGCTGGCGGACTGGACCAATGCGCTGCCGGAAGGCGAACCCGTGGTGGTCGCAGGGGATTTTAACGACTGGCGGCAGCGCGCCAACCATCCGCTGAAGGTCAAAGCGGGACTGGAGGAAATTTTCACCCGGGCACATGGTCGTCCCGCACGGACGTTTCCGGTGCGCTTCCCCCTGCTGCGCCTGGACCGCATCTACGTGAAAAATGCGCATGCCAGCAGCCCGACGGCGCTGGCGTTACTGAACTGGCGACATCTTTCCGACCATGCCCCGCTGAGCGCGGAGATCCACTTATGAAATGCACATGGCAGGAAGGTAACCGTATTACGCTGCTGGAAAACGGCGATAACTTTTATCCGGCGGTCTTTGAGGCGATTAGCCACGCACAGCAGAAAGTCTACCTTGAAACGTTTATCTGGTTTGAAGACGACGTTGGCAGGCAGCTGCACAGCGTACTGCTGCATGCCGCCCGGCGCGGGATACAAATCGAGGCCCTGCTCGATGGATATGGCTCGCCGGATCTTAGCGATGAATTTGTTAACGAGCTCACCGCCGCCGGCGTGGTGTTCCGCTACTACGATCCCGGTCCGCGTCTGTTCGGCATGCGCACCAACCTGTTCCGCCGCATGCACCGCAAAATCGTCGTAGTGGACGAAACGGTGGCGTTCGTGGGCGGCATTAACTACTCCGCCGAGCATATGTCGGATTACGGCCCGGAGGCCAAGCAGGACTACGCGATCCGCATTGAGGGACCGGTGGTTCAGGACATCCAGCTGTTCGTGCTGGAAAACTTGCCCGGTAAAGAGGCCGCTCGCCGCTGGTGGCGACGCCGTCATCGCCCGGAAGAGAACCGCAAGCCCGGCGAAGCGCAGGCGCTGTTTGTCTGGCGGGACAACGAGGAGCATCGGGACGATATTGAACGTCATTACCTGAAGATGCTGGCCAATGCGAAGCGCGAAGTGATTATCGCCAACGCCTATTTCTTCCCCGGCTACCGTATTCTGCACGCCATGCGCAACGCGGCCCGACGCGGCGTGAGCGTTAAACTGATTGTGCAGGGCGAGCCGGATATGCCGATTGTGAAGGTGGGCGCGCGCCTGCTCTACCGCTACCTGGTGAAAAGCGGCGTGCAGATATATGAATACCGCCGCCGCCCACTGCACGGCAAAGTGGCCGTCATGGATGACCACTGGGCAACCGTCGGCTCCAGTAACCTCGATCCGCTGAGCCTGTCGCTTAACCTGGAAGCGAACCTGATCATCCACGACCGTCAGTTTAACCAGACCCTGCGGGATAACCTTCAGGGACTTATCCATAAGGACTGCGTACGGGTGGATGAGTCCATGGTACCGAAACGGAGCTGGTGGAACGTTGGCATCGGCGTGGTGGTGTTCCACTTCCTGCGCCACTTCCCGGCGATGGTCGGTTGGCTGCCGGCGCATACGCCGAAGCTGGCGCAGGTTGATCCGCCGGTACAACCTGAAATGGAAACCCAGGACCGCGTTGAAGCGGAAGATGGAGGCAAACCCTGATGTCAAAATCTCATCCTCGCTGGCGGCTGGCGAAAAAAATCCTCACCTGGGTATTCTTTATCGCGGTCGCGGTACTGCTGGTGGTCTACGCGCAGAAAGTGGACTGGGAAGAGGTGTGGAAGGTTATCCGCAACTATAACCAGCTGGTGCTGCTGGGTGCCGTAGGGCTGGTTATCGTCAGCTACCTGATGTACGGCTGCTACGACCTGCTCGGTCGCGCCTACTGCGGCCACAAGCTGGCTAAACGTCAGGTGATGCTGGTGTCGTTTATCTGCTACGCCTTCAACCTGACGCTGAGCACCTGGGTGGGCGGCATCGGCATGCGCTATCGCCTGTACTCGCGTCTCGGATTACCGGGTGGCACCATCACCCGCATTTTCTCGCTGAGTATTACCACCAACTGGCTGGGGTATATCCTGCTGGGTGGAGTGATTTTCACCATCGGCGTGGTGCAGCTGCCCGCGCACTGGTATATCGACGAGGCCACGCTGCGCATTCTCGGCATCGTGCTGCTGCTGATCATCGCCGTGTATCTGTGGGCCTGCGCCTTTGCCAAACGCCGCCATATGACCATTAAAGGGCAGAAACTGGTACTGCCGTCGTGGAAGTTCGCGGTGCTGCAGATGGCGGTATCCAGCGCCAACTGGATGGCGATGGGGGCGATCATCTGGCTGTTGATTGGCGAGGACGTGAACTACTTCTTCGTGCTGGGCGTGCTGCTGGTGAGCAGTATCGCCGGCGTTATCGTGCATATCCCGGCAGGGATTGGGGTGCTGGAGGCGGTGTTTATCGCGCTGCTGGCCGGAGAACATGTTTCACAGGGGACGATTATTGCCGCCCTGCTCGCCTACCGCATGCTCTATTACTTCCTGCCGCTGGCGCTGGCAACGGTCTGTTATCTGGTGCTGGAGAGCCGGGCGAAAAAGTTACGGGCGAAAAATGAGAAGGCAATGGCGAAATAAAAGCAAAACGGCAACTTTGTTGCCGTTTTTAGTGTTTGTTCCCTCTCCCGTGGGAGAGGGTCAGGGTGAGGGCACCAGACCGCACCGCCACCCGGTAAAGCAACCTCAGCGACGGTTGCCGAAAATCCGCAGCAGCATCAGGAACAGGTTGATAAAGTCCAGATAGAGCGTCAGCGCACCCAGAATCGAGTATTTGCGCAGGTTGGAACTGTCGCGCACGTCGATCTGCTCGCCGATGTTTTTCAGCTTCTGAGTGTCGTAGGCCGTCAAGCCAACGAAGACCACCACCCCGATATAGGTCACGGCCCACATCAGCGCGTCGCTCTTCAGCCACAGGTTCACCAGCGATGCCAGCACAATCCCGATCAGCCCCATAAACAGCATATTACCTAAGCCGCTCAGGTCACGTTTAGTGGTGTAACCGTACAGGCTCATCACGCCGAACATCCCGCCGGTCACCACGAAGGTGCTGGCGATGGAGGAGTAGGTGTAGACGATGAAAATGCTGGAGAGCGTCAAACCGGTCAGCGCCGAATAGAGCATAAACAGCGTGGTCGCCATTCCGGCACTGAGTTTCTGCACCAGGCCGGAAAGCACAAACACCAGCGCCAGCTGTGCGATAATCAGCCCAAAGAAGGTGATTTTGCTGGAGAAGATAAACATCATCAGCTCAGGCGTGTTCGCCGCATACCACGCGATAAACGCGGTAAGCAGCAGGCCGACCGTCATCCAGCCGTACACCTGCGCCATATACGTCTGCAGCCCGCTACGGGTCTGCTGTACTATTGAATCGGAACGCGGAAATCGGTCCATGATTCACTCCTGATTAAGGTTAAGAAGACACACACGTTAAGAGTAACACATCCACGTAAACCGACTACCAACGGCTGGCGGCCTGTTTATCGCTGTCGCGAGATTCCACCCAGCGGTCGCCTTCCGGCGTGGCTTCGCGCTTCCAGAACGGCGCTTTGGTTTTGAGGTAATCCATAATGAACTCCCCTGCCGCAAAGGCGCTACCGCGGTGCGCGCTGGTCACGCCGACAAAGACAATCTCTTCGCCGGGCCACATCTCGCCGATGCGGTGGATCACCGTGACCCGCCCGAGCGGCCAACGGCCTCGCGCTTCATCCACAATTGCCGCCAGCGATTTCTCCGTCATGCCCGGATAGTGCTCCAGCGTCAGCGCTTTTACGCTGTCGCCGAGATTGTGGTTACGCACTTTACCGGTGAACGTAACGACCGCGCCGTCTTCATCGCGCTCCGCCAGCCAGTCATATTCTGTACCGACGTTAAAGCGCTCGGGACCGACCAGAATTCGGGTTTCAGCCATCTTAGCCCCCTGTGACCGGCGGGAAGAAGGCCACTTCATCCCCTTCAGTCAGCGGGTGGGTGAACTCCACCAGCGTCTGGTTAACGGCCGCCAGCAGCTTGCCTTCGTCGAGCGCCAGCGCCCAGCGGTCGCTTTGTGCCGCCAGGTGCGCGCGCAGGGAGGCGACGTTTTCAAAAGAGGCGTCCAGCGTCAGGCTGTCGGTATTAACCAGCTCACGCACCTGGGCGAAAAAGAGCACCTTAATCATGGCTGTCCACCTTAAAATCGCCGGATTTGCCGCCGCTTTTTGCCAGCAGACGAACCGGGCCAATCACCATATCTTTCTGCACCGCTTTGCACATGTCGTAGATGGTCAGCGCGGCGACGGAGGCTGCCGTCAGGGCTTCCATCTCCACGCCGGTTTTGCCGGTTAAGCGGCAGAGGGACTCAATACGCACGCGGTTGTGCTCCGGCTGCGCCTGCAGGTTCACTTCCACCTTGCTCAGCATCAGCGGATGGCAGAGCGGGATGAGGTCCCAGGTCCGTTTTGCAGCCTGAATACCGGCGATGCGGGCGGTGGCAAAGACGTCGCCCTTATGGTTGCTGCCGTCGATAATCATCGCCAGCGTCTCAGGCAGCATGGTGACGAATGCCTCAGCACGCGCCTCGCGCACCGTTTCGGCCTTGGCGGAGACATCCACCATATGCGCTTCGCCAGCGGCGTTAATGTGGGTCAGTTGTGACATAGTTTACTTCTTCAAATGGGGATGAAAATTACACGGACGGGTACGGGCATCCAGCTGCGGGGCAATAATATTTTCCCATGCGGTGCGGCAGGCTTTGGTCGAGCCCGGCATGGCGAAAATCAGCGTGTTGTTTGCCATGCCGGCCACCGCGCGCGACTGCAGCGTGGAGGTGCCAATCTCTTCAAAGGAGAGCATGCGGAACACTTCGCCGAAGCCTTCCACCTCGCGGTCAAACAGCGGGATTAGCGCCTCGGGGGCCTGATCGCCCGCGGTTAAGCCGGTGCCGCCGGTGATCAGCACCACCTGCACCTCAGCACTGGCGATCCACTGAGAGACCTGCGCGCGAATGGCGTAGCGGTTCTCTTTCACAATCGCTTTATCGACGATGGTATGCCCCGCGTCATGGGCCGCCTCACGCAGCCAGTGGCCGGAGGTATCGTCCTCTTCGCCACGGCGGTCGGAAACGGTAAGAATAGCAATGCGTGTCGGGATAAATTCTGCGCTGACCTGACTCATCTTCTGGTTCCTTCTAAAGACTGATTACCCGCCGATGTAGGACAGGTTCTGAGTAATGCCGGTATTGCCCTGATGCAGGAAGTGGGTCTGTTTTTTGTGCGTCAGCGCCTCGGAAATGCGTGCTTGAAGTGCGCCCTGCTGCGCATCGTCTTCCAGCAGATCGCGAAGATCCACGCCACCGTCGCCAAACAGGCAGAGATGGAGTTTGCCGACCGACGATACGCGCAGGCGGTTACAGCTGGCGCAGAAGTCTTTTTCATAGGGCATGATAAGCCCAATCTCGCCTTCGTAATCCGGGTGACAGAAGACCTGTGCCGGGCCGTCGCTGCGCTGGCGGATCTGGTGGATCCAGCCGCGTTTCAGCAACTCGTCGCGCAACACCATGCCGGAGATGTGATGGCGGCGGAATAGCTCGCTGCCCTCGCCCGTTTCCATCAGCTCGATAAAACGCAGTTGAATGGGACGGGATTTAATCCACGCCAGGAAGGTGTCCAGCTGATGGTGGTTTACGTCGCGCATCAGCACCGTGTTGACTTTGACCTTTTCGAACCCGGCGGTAAACGCCGCATCGATGCCGTCCATGACTTGGCGGAACTTGTCCTGACCGGTAATGGCGTGAAACTGGCGTGCGTCGAGGCTGTCCACGCTGACGTTGATCGCGGTTAGGCCAGCGTCGCGCCAGTTGGCCACGTCACGCGCCATGCGGTAACCGTTGGTGGTCACCGCGATCTGGCGGATGCGTTCGTTTTCGCGTACGGCGGCAATGATGTCGGGGAAATCGCGGCGCAGGGAGGGTTCGCCACCGGTCAGACGGACTTTTTCGGTACCGAGCTCAGAGAACGCACGCGTGACGCGGCGCACTTCATCCACGGAGAGAAAGCCATTATTGGTGACGCTGCCCGGCTTGTAGCCATCGGGCAGGCAGTAGGTGCAACGGAAGTTGCACACATCGGTAATCGACAGACGCAAGTAGTAAAACTTACGCGCGAAAGCATCAGTAAGTTGTGAAGCCATGTACACCTTTCCAGATCGGGAGGCACAGTCATTTCTTTCTGTACCCTGGTGGCAAATCCGCCACGGCCAGGGCGCCATATCATTCGACACAGGCGCCAAGGCTAGAGTGTATGTTTTCAGTTTTGAAAACGTGGTTATGGCGATAGTAGCGTGGAAATCGACACTCCGCCATTGTCGCTTTTCGCTATATAATTATGTATATAGCGATTCAGTCCTGCATTTTCGCTACAGAATACCTAAAAACCGCATTTTCGCATTGATATACGTCATTTTGCATTGGGTGAGGCATCGTCTTTTGGGGGTAGTTAGGTTACTGTTACGCGATCGAACGTGATAAGGAATACGTATGCGCAATCGCACTTTTGCGGATCTTGACCGAGTGGTCGCTCTTGGCGGAGGCCACGGCCTGGGCCGCGTCATGTCTTCTTTGTCGTCACTGGGCTCACGGCTGACAGGGATAGTGACAACCACCGACAACGGCGGCTCAACCGGGCGGATCAGGCGGGCTGAAGGCGGCATTGCCTGGGGAGATATGCGCAACTGCCTGAACCAGTTAATTACCGAGCCGAGCGTCGCGTCGGCGATGTTTGAGTACCGTTTTGGCGGCAATGGCGAACTTTCCGGGCATAACCTCGGAAATCTGATGTTAAAGGCGCTGGATCACCTGAGCGTACGGCCTCTGGAAGCCATCAACTTAATCCGTAATCTGCTCAAGGTGGACGCATTCCTGATCCCCATGTCTGAACAACCGGTTGACTTGATGGCAATCGATGCCGAAGGGCATGAAGTTTACGGCGAGGTGAATATTGACCAGCTCCTCCTGCCGCCAACGGAGTTGATGACCTATCCGAGCGTACCCGCCACGCGGGAAGCGGTAGAGGCCATTGGTGAAGCGGATCTTATCCTGATCGGTCCAGGCAGTTTTTATACCAGCCTGATGCCCATTCTGCTGGTAAAAGAGCTGGCGCAGGCGCTGCGTCGCACCCCTGCCCCGATGGTCTATATCGGTAACCTGGGCCGTGAGCTGAGCCCGGCAGCGGCGAGCCTGTCGCTGGCGGACAAGCTGGACCTGATGGAGCAGTACGTCGGTAAGAAAATTATCGACGGTGTCGTGGTTGGGCCGAAAGTGGATGTGTCAGGTATTGGCGATCGCGTGGTGGTGCAGGAGCCGCTGGAAGCCAGTGATATTAAATATCGTCACGACCGCCACCTGCTGCGCGAGGCGCTGGAGAAAGCGATTCAGGCGTTGGGTTAGGTTCGCTTTGTGCGGCCTGATGCCCTCACCCCAGCCCTCTCCCACTGTACGGTCCGGGGACATAGTGAACACTTGTTTGGGGACATGGTAGACACTTA
>NZ_JADBQQ010000014.1:0-26329 GCF_014895985.1 Enterobacter cloacae complex sp. P2B
CGCCATGATCAAACTCTTCAATTTAAGTTTGATGCTCGTGAATTAAACTTCGTAATGAATTACGTATGTTCACTCAGAGACTTGGTATTCATTTTTCGTCCGAGGACGTTAAGAATCCATGTCACTTTGAGTGCCCACACAGATTGTCTGATAAATTGTTAAAGAGCAGTTGCAACGCGGCTTTCAGCTCACCGTTGCGAGGTGGCGTATATTACGCTTTCCTCTTTCAGAGTCAACCCGTTATTTCAGGATTTTTTCTCTTCAACCGACCGGGTTAACTGTGAAGTGATTCACATCCGCCGTGTCGATGGAGGCGCATTATAGGGATCCCAATTTTTAGCACAAGTGTTTTTTAGATCTTTTTTTTCGACTGCTGATTTTCCGCGCTTTTCGCTGAAATCCCGCCCGATCTGCTTAAATATTGACGCATTTTGCCTTGCCTCGATCCAATAATATGATCAAGTCTTCCGTATAGCGCTCATCCTTAGAGGTAGTTATGTCTGCAGTGTTACGCCCTTATAAAGATCTGTTCCCCCAAAAAGGCGATCGCGTGATGATCGATGCCACCAGCGTGGTCATTGGTGATGTCCGAATGGCCGATGACGTCAGTATCTGGCCGCTCGTCGCCATCAGGGGAGATGTAAATTATGTGTCGATCGGTGCCCGTACCAATATTCAGGACGGTAGCGTTCTGCATGTTACGCACAAATCCTCTTATAACCCGGAGGGCAATCCCCTCATCATTGGAGAAGATGTTACCGTCGGACATAAAGTGATGCTTCACGGCTGCACTATCGGTAATCGGGTGCTTGTTGGCATGGGATCGATTTTGCTGGATGGCGTGATAGTAGAAGAAGACGTAATGATTGGGGCCGGTAGCCTGGTTCCGCAGAACAAACGTCTGGAAAGTGGTTATCTCTATCTGGGAAGCCCGGTAAAACAGATCCGCCCCCTGAAGGAGGCAGAGATCGAAGGATTAAAATACTCGGCGAACAACTACGTAAAATGGAAGAATGACTATTTGGATCAGGATAACCAAACCCACCCCTGATCGTCTTCCTGCTGCTCGCGGATTAAATCGCTGGCTTCCTCTTCCAGATCCCAGCGATTTTCGCAAAAAACGGCTATCGGGTCTGTGCCGCCAAAACGATGTAACAGCGCTTCTCCATGGATGGCACAGGTAAGCTGCATACCATGCACCAGCACCGGAAAACAGACCGCCTGCTTATGCTCATCCCAGCTCTCTCTGTCCGGGAAATGAATAGCCTGATTCACGCCGAAAGCTCCTGCTTTAGCTTTTCAATGACCGGCTCGACTGCAGGCAACACCCCGTGCCAGAGCAGTACCGCATGCGCAGCCTGCCCCACCAGCATTCCCAGCCCATCGGCTAACTGTTTCGCACCGTGTTGTTCGCACCAGTTCAGGAAGGGCGTATTCCCTTTCTGATAAAACATGTCATAGAAATACATGTGCGCGCTGACCAGCGAAGCGGGGATCGCCGGGATCTCGCCACTGATGCCGCTGGATGTGGCATTAATGACAAGATCGAACTCACGTTCGGCAAGATCGTCAAGCGCTACCGCACTTACGCTGCTGGTATGCGCAAACAACGCCGCCAGCGCTTCTGCCCGGGAAAAAGTTCGGTTGGTAATGGTCACCGCACAGTCCAGGGAAAGCAGAGGCAACAGTACTCCCCGCGATGCCCCACCCGCACCAATCAGCAGGACCCGGAACCCAGGTTTAATAAACGACAGTCGTTCCAGATCGCTCAGCAAACCTATTCCGTCAGTGTTGTCGCCCAGAAGACGTCCGTCCTCAAGCCGTTTTAGGGTATTTACTGCACCAGCAAGAGAAGCGCGCTCGGTCAGTTCATCAGCACGTTCGAAAGCTTCCTCTTTAAAAGGAACCGTCACATTCGCACCTTTGCCACCTGCGGCGAAAAAAGCCTCAAGCGTTGGAATAAATGCATCTACCGGTGCCAGTACGCGGCCATAGGGATGATTTATCTGCAGTTGCTCCGCAAATTGCTGATGGATCAGCGGTGACTTGCTGTGTGCAATCGGATTACCAAAAACAGCATAGGTTTCCATGAGATTACCCCTGGCGAAAACGTTCGCCGGTCAAAGCGTCGCGAATTTCAGACGGATTCAGGCGCCCTCCCGTCTCTCCAACAGCAACCGGGAAGTCATTTCCGAACTGTGCCAACACTTCTTCAGTTGTACGACAAGGTGGCAATCCGGTCAGGTTGGCGCTGGTTGAGACCAGCGGTTTACCAAATGCCAGGCAAAGCTCAACCACCAGAGGATGATCGGTGACGCGAACGGCGAGGGAATCAAAGCGTCCGGTCAGCCAGCGCGGTGTTGTCGGCTGTGCCGGGAAAACAAAGGTCACCGGTCCTGGCCATGCGGAGAAAATAGTCTCGCGCTGCGCCGGTGTCAGCATAGAGTCATCAATGTAGGGCTTAAGCTGCTCGTAATTCGCAGCTATCAAAATCAACCCTTTCTCTACGGGTCTTTGTTTTAAGGCAAGCAGGCGGCTCACAGCCGTCTCGCTGTCAGGGTCGCAACCGACTCCAAAAACAGCTTCAGTTGGATAGGCGATGACTTTTTCATTTTTCAGCACGTCCACAGCATGCGCAATGGAGCCTGATGGCAGGTTATTATTCACTATTTTGATCCGCCGTTACCGGCTTTCCACATTGTTTGCTGGCGCAGAAGCGTTTCATACCTTGCGCCGTTTTCTTCTCGATAAGTAGCGGATAGTTGCAATGAGTGCAGACGCCCGCTACCGGTTTGAAATTGATAACGAACTGGCATTCAGGGTAGCGATCGCAGGAATGGAAGGTCTTACCATAGCGGGAACGGCGCTGTACCAGCTGACCGCGCTGACACTGAGGACACGCAATAGCCGTTTCATCAGGCTTATCAATTTGTTCCGTATGCTCACATTCCGGATAACGGCTACAGCCAATAAACATACCGAAACGGCCCTGACGTAGCGCTAGTTCACCACCACAAAGAGGACATAGCTGTCCTTCCAGAATTTTGACGATATGTCCATCCGCCTGGCTTTTCAGAGGACGGACATAATCACATTCCGGATAGTGTGAACAACCGAGAAACGGGCCGTGTTTCCCGGACCGAATAACAAGTTCAGCCCCGCACTGCGGGCAGGGCTCGTTTTTATGCACCGTGAATAGTGCTGATTTGGCCATAACAACTCTTGGTGCTACACATAGAATTAATGCAGCATACCTTCATTCACTTCAAAGAGTAATTCTTCCATTTGCTGATAGGCATTTTCACAGCCCGGGATATTAAACAGAACCATCAGAATCACCCATTTCAGATCTTCCAGTTCAAATTCTGCCGTATCCAGCGCCATGACACGCTCTATCACCATTTCTCTCGTTTCGAGGTTCAGCACCTGAATCTGCTCAAGGAATAAGATGAATCCCCGGCAGCTGGCGTCCAGCCTTTCACACTCTTCTGCGGTATAAATGCGTACTGACAACGGGTCAGAAGCAAGCTGCATCGGTTCGGCGAGGCCTTCCTGATAATCAGCCAGTTTTTCCAGCCACATCAACGCATTATAGATATCTTCCCGCTCAAACCCCGCATCGGTAAGATCCTGTGTCAATTTGTCCTGATCCACTCGCATTTCTGCTTCGTTATGGATGTAAGTCTCAAACAAATACATCAGTACGTCGAACATGGCATGCCCTCCTTAATCGGACATAGCCGCCGGGTACAGCTGCGATCCACCCTGCTAACTCCAGTTCGAGTAGCTGTGCTACCGTTACTGGCACAGGTTGGCCGGCACGTTCAGCGACAACGTCAACAGGTGTTACCTCATCTCCTACGTTAGCCAGGAGCTTGGGAAATGGCAATGCCACCTTTCCCTGATCTGATGAATAATGTCGCTTTTCGGGATCTTCCTGCAGACATTGCAAGCCATATTGCAAATTTTCAAGAATGTCCCGCGCTTCTGTTACCGGCGTCGCACCCTGTTTTATCAGCCAGTGTGGTCCTTCACACCCCGGGTTACCAATCGGGCCGGGTAAGGCGAAAACCTCCCTCCCCTGATCGAGCGCGCATCGTGCAGTGACCAGCGAGCCGCTTCGCACTGCCGCTTCAACGACCAATACACCCTGGCTAAGCCCGCTGATAATTCGATTACGACGCGGAAAGTTTGCCGGCCGGGGCTGCGCCGAAAGAGGGAACTCAGACACTATCGCCCCGTCAGCTTCGACAAGCCGCATAGCCAGCGCCTGATGCCGACGGGGATAAATGCTAAACAGGCCGTTCCCCAGTACGGCCACGCTACGCCCTTTTACAGACAGCGCGGCGTTGTGAGCAACACCGTCTATACCGCAGGCCAGTCCGCTGGTGATTGTGAAACCACTTTGCGAAAGTTGTTCGCACAGAATTTTCCCCCATCGTTCTCCATACCATGACGGCGCACGGCTACCCACGACCGCCAGCTGGGTAGCATTAAGCGTTTCAGGGTTACCTTTTACGAATAAAGCACCGGGATAATCAGGAATTGCTCGAAGTAAAGGAGGATAAAGTGGATGGGTTGCCGTCAATAAATGATTTCCCGGCTGCTCAAGCCACACCAGACTACGCTCCAGCTCGCCCTCATCTGGGGCAAAGAACCGTTCAGCCTGTTTTGCTGACAGCCCGGCGTCTCTGACAGCGGAAGCATCGATATTTTTTTGCTTGTGTAGCCGTGCAGCCGCTTCCAGCATTCCATCGCCACATAATGAACCTGTGTGTATTAGCCGTAGCCATATCTCGATAGACGTCATCCTTTCCCCCTGCCATAAGCGGCCTGCGCAATCATTGCGATTGGTCACTGATGCTGTCAATCGACCCGGGATTTGTCTAGAATAGAAGTAATATTCTTATCAACTCCTGAACACGACTCTGGAAATTTATGGCAGTTTTGCAAGTGTTACATATTCCGGACGAGCGCCTTCGCATCGTCGCTGAACCGGTTAAAGAAGTGAATGCAGAAATCCAGCGTATCGTTGATGATATGTTCGATACCATGTACGCCGAAGAAGGCATTGGCCTGGCGGCGACGCAGGTAGACATTCACAAACGTATTATCGTGATCGACGTTTCTGAAAATCGCGATGAGCGTCTGGTGCTGATCAACCCTGAATTGCTTGAGAAGAGCGGTGAAACGGGCATTGAGGAAGGTTGTCTTTCTATTCCGGAACAGCGCGCTTTGGTGCCACGTGCCGAAAAAGTGAAAATTCGCGCTTTGGATCGTGACGGTAATCCGTTCGAACTGGAAGCAGATGACCTGCTGGCAATTTGCATTCAGCATGAGATGGATCATCTGGTCGGTAAGCTGTTTATCGATTACCTCTCGCCGTTGAAACAGCAGCGTATTCGTCAAAAAGTAGAGAAACTGGATCGTTTGCGCTCTCGCGCATAACGTCCCCCCGGATACAAGGATCATCGTGTCTAAAACACTACGTATTATCTTCGCGGGAACCCCTGATTTTGCAGCGCGTCATCTTGACGCGCTGTTATCTTCTGGTCACCAGGTTGTCGGCGTCTTTACCCAGCCGGACCGTCCGGCTGGTCGCGGTAAAAAACTGATGCCGAGCCCGGTAAAGGTGCTGGCAGAAGAGCATGGGCTTCCTGTTTTCCAGCCCGCATCCTTACGCCCTCAGGAAAATCAGCAGCTGGTTGCTGACCTGAACGCCGACGTAATGGTCGTGGTGGCTTACGGTTTAATTCTGCCAAAAGCGGTGCTTGATATGCCTCGTCTGGGTTGTATCAACGTGCACGGCTCCTTGCTCCCGCGCTGGCGTGGTGCGGCACCTATCCAGCGCTCCCTGTGGGCGGGGGATGCTGAAACCGGCGTCACAATCATGAAGATGGACGTAGGTTTAGACACTGGCGACATGCTGCATAAACTGGCGTGCCCTATTACTGCAGACGATACCAGCGCTACGCTGTATGACAAACTTGCAAGCCTTGGTCCGCAAGGGCTTATCGAGACGCTGCAGCAGCTTGCTGACAATACGGCGAAACCGGAAGTTCAGGATGAGGCGCTGGTGACGTATGCTGAAAAACTGAGTAAAGAAGAAGCCCGGCTCGACTGGTCCTTGTCTGCCGCTCAACTTGAACGCTGCATCCGCGCTTTTAATCCGTGGCCGATGAGCTGGATGGAGATTGATGAGCAGCCAGTGAAAGTCTGGAAAGCGTCAGTCATTAATGGCAATACGGCTGCTGAACCCGGCACGATTATCGACGCCAGCAAGAACGGTATCCAGGTTGCGACAGCAGAAGGGATCCTGAATCTTGAATCGCTGCAACCGGCCGGTAAGAAAGCCATGAGCGCTCAGGATCTATTAAATTCCCGTCGCGAATGGTTTATACCTGGTAATCGTCTTGCCTAATCCAATATATGCTTAAAGCCCGGTGTTTCCGGGCATTTTTATTTTTATAGTTATGAAAAAACAAAATCTACGCAGTATGGCGGCCAAAGCCGTTGAGCAGGTTATCGAGCAGGGCCAGTCATTGAGTAACATCCTGCCTCCCCTGCAACAAAAGGTATCTGATAAAGACAAAGCTCTGCTCCAGGAACTCTGCTTTGGCGTCCTGCGCACCCTTTCTCAGCTTGAGTGGCTCATTAATAAGCTGATGTCGCGCCCAATGACAGGCAAACAGCGCACCGTACATTATTTGATCATGGTGGGGTTTTATCAGCTTCTTCATACCCGCATTCCACCTCACGCCGCGCTGGCTGAAACGGTGGAAGGTGCCGTTGCGATTAAACGCCCTCAGTTGAAAGGGCTGATCAACGGCGTACTGCGTCAGTTCCAGCGTCAGCAGGATGAGCTACTGGCTGAATTTGCACAAAGCGAAACACGTTTTCTGCACCCAGACTGGCTGCTGAATCGCCTTAAAAAAGCGTATCCGCAGCAGTGGCAAAACATTGCCGAAGCGAATAATCAACGCCCACCGATGTGGTTACGCGTCAACCGTAATCACCACACCCGTGACGCATGGCTGGCATTACTGGAAGAAACCGGAATGAGTGGATTCACGCATGCAGCCTATCCGGACGCCGTGCGTTTAGCCTCCCCTGCACCGGTACATGCTTTACCTGGTTTTGATGAAGGCTGGGTGACCGTACAGGATGCCTCGGCTCAGGGTTGCATGACCTGGCTTGAACCAGCAAACGGGGAACAGCTCCTCGATCTTTGCGCCGCGCCTGGCGGAAAAACAACGCACATTCTTGAAGTGGCTCCGCAGGCCAGCGTAATGGCCGTGGATGTCGATGAGCAGCGCCTGTCACGCGTCTACGACAACCTCAAGCGTCTGGGCATGAAGGCTCAGGTTAAGCAGGGCGACGGACGCAAGCCCGCAGAATGGTGTGGTGAAACCCAGTTTGACCGCATTTTGCTGGATGCGCCCTGCTCTGCAACAGGCGTGATTCGTCGCCATCCGGATATCAAGTGGCTGCGCCGCGATCGCGATATCAAGGAACTTGCCCAACTGCAATCGGACATACTTGACGCAATCTGGCCACATCTTAAACCCGGCGGCACGCTGGTTTATGCAACCTGCTCCGTATTGCCAGAAGAAAACAGCCAGCAAATCGCGGCCTTCCTTAAACGTACCCCGGACGCAACGCTGCGCGATACGGGAACACCTGAATGCCCGGGCCAGCAAAACCTGCCGGGCGCGGAAGAAGGCGATGGCTTCTTTTACGCTAAGCTAATCAAAGAGTGATGTTGAGAACAGGTCACGAGATATGAAAATTATCATTCTGGGCGCAGGACAAGTGGGCGGAACGCTGGCGGAAAACCTGGTTGGCGAAAACAACGACATCACAATCGTTGATACCAACGGGGATCGTCTGCGCGTTTTACAGGACAAATTTGACCTTCGCGTTGTGCAGGGCCATGGCTCACACCCGCGCGTGCTACGCGAGGCGGGCGCCGACGATGCAGACATGCTCGTTGCGGTGACCAGTTCTGACGAAACCAATATGGTGGCCTGTCAGGTGGCCTACTCGCTTTTCAACACCCCTAACCGAATCGCGCGCATCCGTTCTCCGGACTATGTCCGCGATGCTGAGAAGCTCTTTAATTCAGAAGCGGTTCCTATTGACCATCTCATCGCGCCAGAACAGCTGGTTATCGACAATATCTATCGTCTGATCGAATATCCAGGCGCACTGCAGGTGGTGAACTTTGCCGAAGGTAAGGTCAGTCTTGCCGTCGTTAAGGCCTATTACGGCGGCCCGTTGATCGGCAATGCGCTTTCCACAATGCGTGAGCACATGCCGCATATCGATACGCGCGTCGCCGCCATTTTCCGCCACGACAGACCTATTCGCCCTCAAGGCTCCACGATTGTCGAAGCGGGGGATGAGGTCTTCTTCATTGCGGCCTCTCAGCATATTCGTGCGGTGATGAGTGAGTTGCAGCGTCTCGAAAAGCCTTATAAACGCATTATGCTAGTCGGCGGTGGCAATATCGGCGCGGGCCTGGCGCGAAGGCTGGAAAAAGACTACAGCGTGAAATTGATCGAGCGCGATCAACAGCGTGCTTCTGAGCTGGCGGAAAAACTGCAAAATACGA
Source organism: Enterobacter cloacae complex sp. P2B (assembly GCF_014895985.1). NCBI lineage: Bacteria > Pseudomonadati > Pseudomonadota > Gammaproteobacteria > Enterobacterales > Enterobacteriaceae > Enterobacter > Enterobacter cloacae complex sp. P2B. Next base: position 8,615 of record NZ_JADBQQ010000014.1, read on the forward strand.
TCGTATTTTATGGCGACGCGTCGGATCAGGAATTATTGGCTGAAGAGCATATTGATCAAGTTGATCTCTTTATTGCCGTCACCAACGATGACGAAGCGAATATTATGTCCGCCATGCTCGCCAAACGTATGGGAGCAAAGAAGGTCATGGTGCTTATCCAGCGCAAGGCGTATGTCGACCTGGTTCAGGGCAGCGTTATTGATATTGCCATTTCACCGCAGCAGGCGACCATTTCCGCTCTGCTGAGCCATGTACGTAAAGCGGACATTGTCGGCGTTTCATCTCTGCGTCGCGGGGTGGCAGAAGCCATTGAAGCGGTAGCTCATGGAGATGAAACCACGTCACGCGTTGTGGGACGCGCCATCGACGAAATTAAGCTGCCGCCGGGCACTATTATCGGCGCCGTAGTGCGCGGGAATGACGTTATGATCGCCAATGATAATTTGCGTATTGAGCAAGGCGACCACGTAATTATGTTCCTTACCGATAAAAAATTTATTACCGACGTCGAACGTTTATTCCAGCCAAGTCCATTCTTCCTTTAAAACGTCGGGGCTCTCAATAGAGCCCCCGTACTTTACCCTCTTTATTTCTGTGCCTTTTATTTTCATAACGTTTAATTATCCCGCATGGCAATTGGCTAATCATTTGTTAAACTTATAGTCGTCAGCTGGCACAAGGAGAACATAATGAGTTTTATTAAAGAATTTCGCGAATTTGCGATGCGCGGGAACGTGGTTGATTTGGCAGTGGGTGTCATTATTGGTGCGGCATTCGGCAAGATTGTTTCATCATTAGTTGCGGACATCATCATGCCACCTTTAGGGCTGCTAATCGGGGGCATTGATTTCAAACAGTTCGCGTTCACACTGCGTGAAGCCCAGGGTGATATCCCGGCAGTTGTAATGCACTACGGCGTGTTTATCCAGAACGTATTTGATTTCGTGATTGTGGCGTTTGCTATCTTTATGGCTATCAAGCTGATTAACCGGCTCAACCGTAAAAAAGAAGAGCCTGCAGCAGCGCCTGCACCAACGAAAGAAGAAGTGTTACTGAGTGAAATTCGCGATCTGTTAAAAGAGCAGAATAACCGCGTTTAATCAGCAGTTAAAAACAGGAAGGCCAGTGGTAAATAAGCGATTCGCTTGCTTGCCACTGGCCTCCCAGTTACCCCGTTTTGCATGTTTGTCTTTACGCAGATAACTCCCCTTCCCTTTTTTATTCTTTTCAACGCGCTGTCGAAAAAGCGGGTCGTGAAGTAAAGCCTCGATGGCATTATCTTTAATTTGTCCCTTCGTGTGCTGATAGCGGCTCATAATTTCTCCTGAGCATGGTTTATGACGACGGAAGTCTAGACCCGAGTAGATTAAAAATCAACATCCCCGAGTTTCTCCACTGGCTCCCTGTTCAAGGGCTTCCAGAATTGAACAATAAATACTGCTATGAGCCGTTCCGCAGCAGGCATCATTCAACCTTTGCAAAGAGCGCTGCATGGTTTGCAGTTCCAGAATACGGGCTTCAACTTCATCAAGCCGGGCTTGTACGATGCTTTTGGATTCCTGACAAGTGTGATGCTCAGGATCGATGCGGATCGATAATAACTCGCGGATCGAATCAAGCGTGAAGCCAAGCTGTCGGGCGTAGCGTATGAATCTCAGACGCTGCAGATCGTTATCGGTATAAAGCCGAAAGCCGCCTTCCGTGCGTACCTCATGATCGATCATCTGCTGCTTTTCGTAGTATCGGATAGTGTCCGGCGTTACGTTCGCGAGCTTTGCAAGTTCACCGATACGGTACATCGCTACTCCTCGTTTATCTTCTTCATCACTATTTCACCGTATTCCCCATGCAGGAATTCCGTGCTCATTCCTGCCTGGCGCAGCTTGAGCTCTATCAGGGCAAGCCTGCGGCTAAGTTCTTTATGTCGAGGATCGTCCTGACGGATCCCTTTTAGCAGATCGACAAGTTCAACAGCCTCTCTACGCTGCTCAAGCTCGGGCGGGAGGCAGCCAGCATTTTTTAGCAAACGGTATCCAGCCCGGAGTTCAGGCGCAATATGCGAATCATCTTCCAGTTCGAGAGGTTCGCCGCTCCCGGGAAGATTGTCGAAATCGCCTTTATTTTGGGCATCGCGAATATGGCGTTCTGCCCACTGGTCAAGCAACCACATCATCAGCTCCAGGGGATGAACAAAATTGATACAGGTATTGTAGAGAAGTGGGGATAATGCGGATATAAAAAAACCCGCCGAGGCGGGTTTTTTTACGTTACTGCAGATTACTCTGCAGCAGCTTCTGCTTTCTCTGAACGATCAACCAGCTCGATGTAAGCCATCGGCGCGTTGTCGCCTGCACGGAAACCACACTTCAGAATGCGAGTGTAACCACCGGCACGGCTCGCGAAACGCGGGCCCAGTTCGTTAAACAGTTTTGCCACGATCTCGTTATCACGAGTACGGGCGAATGCCAGACGACGATTAGCAACGCTGTCAGTCTTGGCAAGAGTAATCAGCGGCTCAACTACGCGACGCAGCTCTTTCGCTTTAGGCAGGGTCGTCTTGATGATCTCATGACGAACCAGTGAACCTGCCATGTTGCGGAACATAGCCTGGCGATGGCTGCTGTTGCGGTTCAGTTGACGACCACTCTTACGATGGCGCATGACCTTATCCTTCTCAGTAAAACCTTAACCTGTGATCCGGTTACTCGTCAGCAATGCTTGCCGGTGGCCAGTTTTCCAGGCGCATGCCCAGAGACAGACCACGTGAAGCCAGCACGTCTTTAATCTCGGTAAGAGATTTTTTACCCAGGTTCGGCGTTTTCAGCAACTCAACCTCGGTACGCTGTACCAGATCACCGATATAGTGGATAGCTTCTGCCTTGAGGCAGTTAGCAGAGCGGACAGTCAATTCGAGATCGTCAACAGGGCGCAGCAGGATCGGATCGAATTCTGGTTTCTCTTCTTTCACTTCTGGCTGACGTACATCACGTAAGTCAACGAAAGCTTCCAGTTGTTCTGCCAGGATGGTTGCCGCACGACGAATCGCCTCTTCAGGATCGATTGTGCCGTTGGTTTCCATTTCGATGACCAGCTTGTCCAGGTCGGTACGCTGTTCTACACGCGCTGCTTCAACATTGTAGGCAATACGCTCTACAGGGCTGTAGCATGCGTCGACCAGCAGACGGCCGATTGGGCGCTCATCTTCTTCCGAATGAATTCGGGCAGAAGCCGGCACATAACCACGACCGCGCTGAACTTTGATACGCATGCTAATAGCTGCGTTCTCATCGGTCAGGTGGCAGATCACGTGCTGCGGCTTGACGATTTCAACATCACCGTCGTGGGTGATGTCGGCTGCAGTCACAGGGCCAATGCCAGATTTATTCAGAGTAAGAATAACTTCATCTTTACCCTGAACTCTCACCGCCAGCCCTTTCAGGTTGAGCAGGATTTCAAGGATATCTTCCTGAACGCCTTCTTTGGTGCTGTACTCATGAAGTACACCATCAATCTCAACCTCGGTCACCGCGCAACCCGGCATCGATGAGAGCAGAATACGGCGCAGTGCGTTACCCAGAGTATGGCCAAAGCCACGCTCTAAAGGCTCAAGGGTCACCTTGGCGTGCGTCGAACTCACTTGCTCGATATCTACCAGGCGCGGTTTTAGAAACTCTGTCACAGAACCCTGCATTGTGTCCTCTCTTTGGTACTAAGCTTTACTTGGAGTAAAGCTCGACGATCAGGTGTTCGTTAATGTCCGCAGACAGATCAGAACGCTCAGGCTGACGCTTGAACGTACCTTCCATCTTGCCAGCATCAACTTCCAGCCAGGTTGGCTTTTCACGCTGCTCAGCCAGCTCCAGAGCGGCCTTCACGCGAGATTGCTTTTTCGCTTTCTCACGAATGCTAACAACGTCATTCGCTTTAACCTGATAAGAAGCGATGTTAACAACACGACCGTTTACCATGATTGCTTTGTGGCTAACCAGCTGACGTGATTCAGCACGAGTAGCGCCGAAGCCCATACGGTATACAACGTTGTCCAGACGACCTTCCAGCAGAGCCAGCAGGTTTTCACCTGTGTTGCCTTTCAGACGTGCTGCTTCTTTATAGTAGTTACGGAACTGACGCTCCAGCACACCGTACATACGGCGAACTTTTTGCTTTTCACGCAACTGCACACCATAGTCAGACAGACGCGGTTTACGCGCACCGTGCTGGCCAGGAGCTTGTTCAATTTTACACTTGGTATCGATCGCGCGAACGCCAGACTTAAGGAATAAGTCGGTGCCCTCACGACGGCTCAGCTTGAGCTTAGGACCCAAATATCTTGCCATTTTCTATCTCCAACTAACCTAAAAAACGAGCGTTATACGCGACGTTTTTTCGGCGGACGACAACCGTTATGAGGGATCGGAGTCACATCAGTAATATTCGTGATGCGGAAACCAGCGGCGTTCAGAGCGCGAACAGTAGATTCACGACCCGGACCCGGACCTTTAACCATAACTTCCAGATTCTTGATGCCGTATTCTTTTACGGCTTCAGCGCAACGCTCTGCTGCAACCTGAGCTGCGAACGGAGTGGATTTGCGAGAACCACGGAAACCGGAACCACCGGCTGTTGCCCAACCCAATGCGTTACCCTGACGATCAGTAATAGTAACGATGGTGTTGTTGAAAGAAGCATGGATATGAGCCACGCCGTCAGAGACTTGTTTTCTTACACGTTTACGTGCACGAACTGGTGCCTTTGCCATTATTCAATCACCCCGATTATTTCTTGATCGGTTTGCGCGGACCCTTACGGGTACGTGCGTTGGTCTTAGTACGCTGACCGCGCACTGGCAGACCACGACGATGACGCAAACCGCGATAGCAACCAAGATCCATCAGGCGCTTGATGCTCATGCTGATTTCACGGCGCAGATCACCTTCAACGACAAATTTGGCAACTTCGTCACGCAGCGTGTCGATTTGTCCTTCAGACAGCTCACTGATCTTAACATCTTCAGCGATACCCGCTGCAGCCAGGATGGCTTTAGAACGGGTCTTGCCGATGCCGTAGATCGAAGTTAATGCGATCACAGCATGTTTCTGATCAGGAATGTTAATGCCTGCTATACGGGCCACTATGCACTCCTACTATTTAATATGTACGCACCATGCTGAAAAGCCCGTTTTCAGGATACTCAAATGGAAACGTACAGACATACAAAAGATTGGCTGGCTAATCTAGCCAGCTCAACCCAACTTTGCAAGAAAAATATGCGAAATAATCAGCCTTGGCGCTGTTTATGCTTCGGCTCGGCACTGCAAATCACACGGATGACACCATCACGCTTAACGATTTTGCAGTTACGGCATAATTTCTTGACGGAAGCACGAACTTTCATTTTTACTCTCCGTAACTTCTCAGGCGACCAATTAGCGGCCGTAGCCTTTCAGGTTCGCCTTCTTCAATGCAGACTCATACTGACTGGACATCATCAGAGTTTGCACTTGAGCCATAAAGTCCATAATCACGACAACAACGATAAGCAGTGAGGTCCCACCGAAGTAGAACGGTACTTTCATTGCATCACGCATGAACTCCGGGATCAGGCAGATAAAAGTAATATAAAGCGCACCAACCAAAGTCAGGCGGGTCATTACTTTATCGATATACTTCGCCGTTTGCTCTCCCGGACGAATTCCTGGTACAAATGCACCGGACTTCTTCAGGTTATCTGCTGTTTCACGCGGGTTGAAGACCAACGCCGTGTAGAAGAAACAGAAGAAGATGATCGCAGACGCATAGAGTAACACATAAAGTGGTTGCCCAGGCTGCAAATACAGCGAAATTGTTGTCAGCCAGTTCCAACCAGTACCGCCCCCGAACCATGACGCGATGGTTGCCGGGAACAGAATAATACTGGAAGCGAAGATAGCCGGGATAACCCCCGCCATATTCACTTTCAGCGGTAAATGTGTGCTCTGTGCAGCATAGACACGACGACCCTGCTGACGCTTAGCGTAGTTCACCACAATGCGGCGTTGACCACGTTCAACGAAGACAACAAAGAACGTCACTGCAAATACTAATACTGCAACCAACAGCAACAGGAGGAAGTGCAGGTCGCCTTGACGCGCTTGCTCGATAGTATGGGCGATGGCCGGCGGGAGTCCCGCAACGATACCGGCGAAGATAATGATTGAGATACCGTTACCGATACCACGCTCAGTAATCTGTTCGCCGAGCCACATCAGGAACATCGTCCCTGTGACCAGACTAACAACAGCGGTGAAATAGAATGCAAAGCCTGGGTTTAATACCAGGCCCTGCATACCAGGCATATTCGGCAGACCGGTAGCAATACCGATCGACTGGAATATTGCCAGCACCAGAGTACCGTAACGGGTGTACTGACTAATCTTACGACGTCCAGACTCCCCTTCTTTCTTCAGCTCTGCCAGGGCCGGATGAACGACCGTCAGCAGCTGGATAATAATCGATGCCGAAATGTACGGCATAATACCCAGAGCAAAGATAGAAGCACGGCTGAGAGCACCACCAGAGAACATGTTGAACATTTCAATGATGGTGCCTCGCTGTTGCTCAAGCAGTTTGGCAAGTACAGCGGCATCGATACCAGGGATCGGAATAAAAGAGCCAATACGGAACACAATCAGCGCGCCGATAACAAACAGCAGTCTGCGTTTCAGCTCGCCAAATCCACCTTTGGCACTTTGAAAATCTAATCCCGGTTGCTTAGCCATCTGCTACTTATTCCTCAATTTTACCGCCAGCAGCTTCGATAGCAGCACGAGCACCTTTAGTAACACGCAGGCCACGAACAGTTACCGGAGTAGAAACTTCACCAGACAGGATCACTTTCGCGAACTCGATCTGAATACCGATAATGTTAGCCGCTTTCAGCGTGTTCAGGTCTACAACGCCGCCTTCAACTTTCGCCAGGTCAGACAGACGGATTTCCGCTGTGATCGCTGCTTTGCGAGAGGTGAAGCCGAACTTCGGCAGACGACGGTACAGTGGCATCTGGCCACCCTCGAAACCGCGACGTACGCCACCGCCAGAACGAGAGTTCTGACCTTTGTGACCACGACCACCGGTTTTGCCGAGGCCAGAACCGATACCACGACCCAGGCGTTTACCCGCCTTTTTAGAGCCTTCGGCCGGAGACAGAGTATTTAAACGCATCTCTTACTCCTCAACTTTAACCATGAAGTAAACCGCGTTGACCATACCACGAACAGCAGGAGTATCCTCGCGCTCAACGGTATGACCAATACGACGCAGACCCAGGCCAAGCAGCGTTGCCTTGTGTTTCGGCAGACGACCGATTGCACTGCGGGTTTGAGTGATTTTAATAGTCTTTGCCATGGTCAATTACCCCAGAATTTCTTCAACGGATTTACCACGCTTGGCAGCGACCATTTCTGGAGAATTCATATTTTCCAGGCCATCAATAGTTGCACGAACCACGTTGATCGGGTTGGTGGAACCATATGCTTTAGCCAGAACGTTATGAACCCCAGCAACTTCCAGAACGGCGCGCATTGCACCACCGGCGATGATACCGGTACCTTCTGAAGCTGGCTGCATGAATACACGAGAACCCGTGTGAACACCTTTAACTGGGTGCTGCAGGGTGCCGTTGTTCAGCGCGACGTTAATCATATTGCGACGGGCTTTTTCCATCGCTTTCTGGATCGCTGCTGGAACTTCACGCGCTTTACCGTAACCAAAACCAACGCGACCGTTACCATCGCCTACTACAGTCAGAGCTGTGAAGGAGAAAATACGACCACCTTTAACGGTTTTAGATACGCGGTTTACCGCGATCAGCTTTTCCTGCAGTTCGCCAGCCTGTTTTTCGATGTGAGCCATCTTACACCTCTACCTTAGAACTGAAGGCCAGCTTCACGGGCAGCATCTGCCAGTGCCTGGACACGACCATGATATTGGAACCCGGAACGGTCAAAGGAAACATTGCTGATGCCTTTTTCCAGAGCGCGTTCTGCAACAGCTTTACCTACAGCTGCAGCGGCGTCTTTGTTACCGGTGTACTTCAATTGTTCTGAGATAGCTTTTTCTACAGTAGAAGCAGCTACCAGAACTTCAGAACCGTTCGGTGCAATTACCTGTGCGTAAATATGACGCGGGGTACGATGTACCACCAGGCGAGTTGCACCCAGCTCTTTGAGCTTGCGGCGTGCGCGGGTCGCACGACGGATACGAGCAGATTTCTTATCCATAGTGTTACCTTACTTCTTCTTAGCCTCTTTGGTACGCACGACTTCGTCGGCGTAACGAACACCCTTGCCTTTGTAAGGCTCAGGACGACGGTAGGCGCGCAGATCTGCTGCAACCTGACCGATCAGCTGTTTATCAGCGCCTTTCAGCACGATTTCAGTTTGAGTCGGACATTCTGCAGTGATACCGGCCGGCAGCGGATGCTCAACAGGGTGTGAGAAGCCCAGAGACAGGCCTACTGCATTCCCTTTGATAGCTGCACGATAACCTACACCAACCAGCTGAAGCTTTTTAGTGAAGCCTTCGGTAACACCAACAACCATTGAGTTCAGCAGGGCACGCGCGGTACCAGCCTGAGCCCATCCATCCACGAAACCATCACGTGGACCGAAGGTCAGAGCGTTATCTGCATGTTTAACTTCAACAGCTTTGTTGAGGGTACGAGTCAGCTCGCCGTTTTTACCTTTGATCGTAATAACCTGACCGTCGATTTTTACATCAACGCCGGCAGGAATAACGACCGGTGCTTTAGCAACACGAGACATTCTTTCCTCCGATTAGGCTACGTAGCAGATAATTTCGCCACCAAGACCAGCCTGGCGCGCTGCACGATCAGTCATAACACCTTTAGAGGTAGAAACAACTGCGATACCAAGGCCAGCCATAACTTTTGGCAGCTCATCTTTTTTCTTATAGATGCGCAGACCTGGGCGGCTGACACGCTGAATGCTTTCTACAACAGCTTTACCCTGGAAATACTTGAGAGTAAGTTCCAGTTCCGGCTTGGTGTCGCCTTCAACTTTAAAATCTTCGATAAAACCTTCTTCCTTCAGCACGTTGGCAATTGCCACTTTCAGCTTGGCGGAAGGCATGGTGACCGCAACTTTGTTCGCGGCCTGACCGTTACGGATACGGGTCAGCATATCCGCGATCGGATCTTGCATGCTCATCTGTCTTTACTCCCGTGATTCAATTGGTAATTACCAGCTAGCCTTTTTCAAGCCTGGCACTTCACCGCGCATGGCGGCTTCACGCAGTTTGATACGGCTCAACCCAAACTTGCCCACATAACCATGTGGACGACCTGTTTGACGACAGCGGTTACGCTGACGAGACGGGCTGGAATCACGCGGCAGAGACTGCAGCTTGAGAACCGCATTCCAACGATCTTCGTCGGAAGCGTTCACATCAGAAATGATCGCTTTCAGTTCAGCGCGTTTAGCGAAGAATTTATCAGCTAAAGCTACGCGCTTTACTTCGCGTGCTTTCATTGATTGCTTAGCCATTCAGTAACCCTACCTTACTTGCGGAACGGGAAGTCAAAGGCAGCCAGCAGAGCACGGCCTTCTTCGTCAGATTTCGCAGTAGTGGTAATGGTAATATCCAAACCACGCACGCGGTCGACTTTATCGTAGTCGATTTCTGGGAAGATGATCTGCTCACGGACACCCATGCTGTAGTTACCACGACCGTCGAAAGACTTCGCGGACAGGCCACGGAAGTCACGGATACGTGGAACAGCAATAGTGATCAGGCGCTCAAAGAACTCCCACATGCGTTCGCCACGCAGAGTTACTTTACAGCCGATCGGATAGCCCTGACGGATTTTGAAGCCTGCAACAGATTTGCGTGCTTTGGTGATCAGCGGTTTTTGACCGGAGATTGCTGTCAGGTCAGCTGCTGCGTTATCCAGCAGTTTCTTGTCAGCGATCGCTTCACCAACACCCATGTTCAGGGTGATCTTCTCGACCCGAGGGACTTGCATGACAGAATTGTAGTTAAACTCGGTCATGAGTTTCTTAACTACTTCGTCTTTGTAGTAATCATGCAGTTTCGCCATCGTACTACTCCAAATTACTTGATAGTTTCGCTGTTAGACTTGAAGAAACGGACTTTTTTGCCGTCTTCGAATCTAAAGCCTACACGGTCAGCCTTACCGGTAGCCGCATTGAAGATTGCAACGTTAGAAACCTGAATAGCAGCTTCTTTTTCAACGATGCCGCCTGGTTGGTTCAGGGCCGGAACCGGCTTCTGATGTTTCTTAACCAGGTTGATACCTTCAACGACAAGTTTGCCGGAAGACAGAACATTTTTTACTTTACCGCGTTTACCTTTATCTTTACCGGTTAACACGATAACTTCGTCATCACGACGGATTTTCGCTGCCATGATTCGCTCCTTAGAGTACTTCTGGTGCCAGAGAGATAATTTTCATGAACTTCTCAGTACGAAGTTCACGAGTTACCGGCCCAAAGATACGCGTGCCGATAGGCTGCTCGCTGTTATTGTTTAAAATAACGCATGCATTACCATCGAAGCGAATGACAGAACCGTCAGGGCGACGAACACCCTTCTTGGTGCGCACCACTACCGCCTTCAGCACATCACCTTTTTTGACCTTACCACGTGGAATTGCTTCCTTGATGGTGATCTTGATGATGTCGCCTACGCCTGCGTAGCGACGGTGCGAGCCACCCAGAACCTTGATACACATTACGCGACGTGCACCGGAGTTGTCGGCGACGTTCAGCATAGTCTGTTCTTGGATCATTTTAGTGCTCCGCTAATGTCAACTACTACCTGAGACTCTAAAATCAGAGCCGTTAAAAAGCCCCATATCGAGGGCGCGGCATTATAACACCGCTTCTGCAATATGGGTAGAAAAAATAAACGGCTCATCGCTGAGCCGTTTATTCGTATTGAGAAGGCGTACTGTATTACAGAACCGCTTTCTCTACAACGCGAACCAGCGTCCAGGACTTAGTCTTGGACAGTGGACGGCATTCACGGATTTCAACCTTGTCGCCGATACCACATTCGTTGTTCTCGTCATGTACGTGCAGTTTGGTCGTACGCTTGATGAATTTACCGTAGATCGGGTGTTTCACAATACGTTCGATAGCTACAACAATGGATTTCTCCATTTTGTCGCTAACAACACGACCTTGCAGAGTACGGATTTTATCGGTCATTACGCACCCGCCTTCTGAGTCAGTAAAGTCTTAACGCGTGCAACATTGCGACGCACTTGCTTCAGCAGGTGAGTCTGTTGCAGCTGGCCACTTGCAGCCTGCATGCGCAGGTTGAACTGCTCACGCAGCAGGTTCAGCAGCTCAGCGTTCAGCTCTTCAACGCTTTTTTCACGCAGCTCTTTTGCTTTCATTACATCACCGTCTTAGTTACAAAGGTGGTTTTGATAGGCAGTTTCGCTGCTGCCAGGCCGAAGGCTTCACGGGCCAGCTCTTCCGGAACACCGTCCATTTCATAAAGGACTTTGCCCGGTTGGATCAAGGCAACCCAGTACTCCACGTTACCTTTACCTTTACCCATACGAACTTCCAGTGGCTTCTCGGTGATCGGTTTGTCCGGGAATACACGGATCCAGATCTTACCTTGACGCTTAACTGCACGGGTCATTGCACGACGTGCTGCTTCGATCTGACGTGCAGTCAGACGACCACGGCCAACAGCTTTCAGACCGAAAGTGCCGAAGCTAACATCCGTACCCTGCGCCAGACCACGGTTGCGGCCTTTGTGCACTTTACGGAATTTTGTACGCTTTGGTTGTAACATCAGCGACGCTCCTTATTTACGGCCTTTACGCTGCTGCTTTTTAGGTTGAGCAGCCGGTTTTTCCGGTTGTTCAACAGCAGCCATACCACCCAGGATCTCACCTTTGAAGATCCATACCTTAACGCCGATTACACCGTAAGTGGTGTGCGCTTCAGAGGTGTTGTAGTCGATGTCAGCACGCAGAGTGTGCAGCGGTACGCGACCTTCACGGTACCATTCGGTACGTGCGATTTCCGCGCCGCCCAGACGGCCGCTAACTTCAACTTTGATACCTTTAGCGCCCAGACGCATTGCGTTCTGTACAGCACGCTTCATAGCACGACGGAACATAACACGACGTTCCAGCTGAGAAGTGATGCTGTCAGCAACCAATTTAGCGTCCAGTTCAGGCTTACGAACTTCAGCGATATTGATCTGTGCAGGAACGCCAGCGATATCCGCTACGACCTTGCGCAGTTTTTCTACGTCTTCGCCTTTCTTACCGATAACGATGCCAGGACGAGCAGTGTGAATAGTCACACGGATGCTCTTCGCTGGACGCTCGATAACGATACGAGATACAGACGCTTTAGCCAGTTCCTTAGTCAGGTACTGACGTACTTTAAAATCGCTGTCCAGGTTGTCAGCGAATTCTTTGGTGTTCGCAAACCAGGTAGAGTTCCATGGTTTTACAATACCCAGGCGAATACCATTAGGATGTACTTTCTGACCCATTGCTAGTCTCCAGAGTCTCAGCGATCGGACACAACCACAGTAATGTGGCTGGTGCGCTTCAGGATGCGATCTGCACGACCTTTCGCACGCGGCATAATGCGCTTCATGCTTGGGCCTTCATCTACGAAAATTTTCGCGACTTTCAGATCGTCGATGTCAGCGCCATCGTTGTGTTCAGCGTTAGCAATGGCAGATTCCAGTACTTTCTTGACCAATACCGCAGCTTTCTTGTTGGTATAGGTCAGGATGTCCAGGGCCTGCGACACTTTCTTACCGCGAATCAGGTCAGCAACAAGGCGAACCTTCTGTGCAGAAGAACGAGCATGGCGATGTTGAGCTAAAGTTTCCATCTCTTCCTCCTACCTTATTTCTTCTTCGCTTTTTTATCAGCAGCGTGGCCGCGATAAGTACGAGTCGGTGCGAATTCACCCAGTTTGTGACCAACCATTTCGTCGGTAACAAAGACTGGAACGTGCTGACGACCATTATGGACAGCGATGGTCAAACCGATCATGTTAGGAAAGATCGTTGAACGACGGGACCAAGTGCGCAGGGGCTTCTTGTCTCCGCTTTCCACCGCTTTCTCTACCTTCTTCAGCAAGTGCAGGTCAATAAAAGGACCTTTCTTGAGAGAACGTGGCATGGCTTATCCTCTAAAATTATTTGCTACGGCGACGTACGATAAATTTATCAGTACGCTTGTTGCTGCGGGTCTTCTTACCTTTGGTCTGAACGCCCCACGGAGTTACCGGGTGCTTACCAAAGTTACGACCTTCACCACCACCATGTGGGTGGTCGACTGGGTTCATCGCAGTACCGCGAACGGTAGGACGAACACCACGCCAGCGTGCAGCACCAGCTTTACCCAGAACGCGCAGCATATGCTCAGCATTGCCAACTTCGCCCAGAGTAGCGCGGCAGTCTGCTTCGACTTTACGCATTTCACCAGAACGCAGACGCAGGGTGACATAAGCACCGTCACGCGCAACGATCTGAACGTAAGTACCAGCGGAACGTGCCAGCTGACCGCCTTTACCTGGTTTCATTTCTACGTTATGAACGGTAGAACCAACCGGGATATTGCGCATCGGCAGGGTGTTGCCTGCTTTGATTGCAGCATCAACGCCAGACTGAATCTGGTCGCCAGCTTTCAGGCCTTTAGGGGCCAGGATGTAACGGCGTTCGCCGTCTTTGTACAGAACCAGCGCGATGTTCGCGGAACGGTTCGGATCGTACTCAAGACGTTCAACAACTGCTGGGATACCGTCTTTGTTGCGTTTGAAGTCAACAATACGATAAGCCTGCTTGTGGCCACCACCGATGTGACGAGTGGTGATACGGCCATTGTTGTTACGACCACCGGATTTGCTGTTTTTTTCCAGCAACGGAGCAAAAGGTTTGCCCTTGTGCAGCTCAGGGTTAACCACTTTAACTACGTGGCGACGACCCGGAGATGTCGGTTTACATTTAACAACTGCCATTGTATTACTCCTCCGACTTACTCAGCGCCGCCAACGAAGTCCAGGTTCTGGCCTTCTTTCAGGGTGACGTAAGCTTTTTTCCAGTCGCTACGACGACCGATACGCTGTCCGTGACGTTTAACTTTCCCTTTAACTACCAGGGTGTTAACGACTTCGACTTCGACTTCAAACAGTTTCTGCACAGCAGCTTTGATCTCTGCTTTGGTCGCGTCTTTAGCAACTTTGAGAACGATGGTGTTTGTTTTTTCCATCGCAGTAGACGCTTTTTCAGAAACGTGCGGTGCGCGAAGCACCTTCAGCAGACGTTCTTCACGAATCATGCCAGCATCTCCTCAACTTGCTTAACAGCATCAGCAGTCATTACGACTTTGTCGAAGGCGATCAGGCTAACCGGGTCGATACCAGTCGCATCGCGTACGTCAACCTTGTGCAGGTTACGTGCGGCCAGGAACAGGTTCTCGTCCAGCTCACCGGTGATGATCAGCACATCTTCCAGAGCCATGTCTTTCAGTTTCTGTGCCAGCAGCTTAGTTTTAGGCGCTTCAACAGAGAACTTCTCGACAACGATCAGACGATCCTGACGTACCAGTTCGGACAGGATGCTTTTCAGCGCGCCGCGGTACATCTTTTTGTTAACTTTTTGACTGTGGTCCTGTGGACGCGCAGCGAAGGTCACGCCACCTGAACGCCAGATCGGGCTCTTGATAGAACCTGAACGCGCACGGCCGGTACCTTTCTGGCGCCATGGCTTTTTGCCAGAACCAGTTACTTCAGCACGAGTCTTCTGAGCACGAGTACCCTGACGAGCACCAGCTGCATAAGCAACAACAACCTGGTGAACCAGCGCTTCGTTGAAATCACGACCGAAGGTAGTTTCGGAAACAGTCAGCGCGCTCTGCGCGTCTTTCAATACTAATTCCATTGCTATCCCCTTACGCCTTCACAGCTGGTTTAACGATCAGGTCGCTACCGGTTGCACCCGGGACCGCACCTTTAACCAGCAGCAGGTTGCGCTCAGCGTCAACACGTACTACGTCCAGGCTCTGAACGGTTACACGTTCGTTACCCAGCTGACCTGCCATTTTCTTGCCTTTGAACACTTTGCCCGGAGTCTGGTTCTGACCGATAGAACCCGGAACGCGGTGAGACAAGGAGTTACCGTGAGTAGCGTCCTGGGTACGGAAGTTCCAGCGCTTAACGGTACCAGCAAAACCTTTACCTTTAGAGGTACCGGTTACGTCAACTTTTTTAACGTCAGCAAACAGCTCAACGCTAATGTCCTGACCTACGGTGAACTCTTCGCCTTCAGCAAGACGGAATTCCCACAGACCACGGCCAGCTTCTACGCCAGCTTTAGCGAAGTGACCCGCTTCTGGTTTGGTTACACGGTTAGCTTTTTTAGCACCAGTGGTAACCTGAATAGCGCGGTAGCCATCGTTAGCCAGATCTTTAACCTGAGTAACGCGGTTTGCTTCAACTTCGATTACGGTTACTGGGATAGAAACGCCATCTTCAGTGAAGATGCGGGTCATACCCACTTTTTTACCGACTAAACCAATCATTGTTTCAACCTCTCAATCGCTCGATGACCTGATTAACCCAGGCTGATCTGCACGTCTACACCGGCAGCCAGATCCAGACGCATCAGAGCATCAACGGTTTTCTCAGTTGGCTCAACGATGTCAACCAGACGCTTGTGAGTGCGGATTTCGTACTGATCGCGCGCGTCTTTGTTGACGTGCGGGGAGATCAGAACGGTGAAGCGCTCTTTGCGGGTCGGCAGCGGGATCGGACCACGGACTTGCGCACCAGTGCGCTTAGCAGTCTCGACGATTTCCGCGGTTGATTGATCGATCAGACGATGATCAAACGCTTTAAGGCGGATACGGATTCTTTGGTTCTGCATGAGACCAGAGCTCCAATTATTTTATAAACGAAAATGATTACTCCTCAAACCCATTACGATTGATGGGAGAGTGTAACCGTTCTTACGTAGCCCCCCAATTGGGAGCATTGTTGAGTAACAAAATGAGCTACTCTGGTTCTGATTGAACCCGCCGTCAATTACGACAAGCCCGCGCATTATACGTAAATCAGAGAAAGACGCAAGTGCCGTTTAGAAATTAAGCGTCAAAGGCTCAGTATGCGTAGGACTGCGCAACTTTTTACGCCGTATATCCTTTCTGAATTTTTTTATTTGAAGCCGCTACGCAATTGCTGTTTTTGTGCGTTGCCGGACAGGCAGATTGTAACGAGTATGCGCTCAAAACCTTTTGAGGCCTTTTCCATGCTAGCCACCCTCCCCTTCCTGATGATCTATTTTTCTCTGACGGCCTTACTCGTACGCGCTGATATTCGCGACGGTTTGCTGCCCGATAAATTTCTCTGCCCGTTGCTCTGGACGGGCCTGCTCTACCAGGTCTTTATCCATCCTGATTTTCTGCCGAGTGCCGTAATGGGAGCGGTGGCTGGATATCTTGGTTTTGCCACGATTTACTGGGGCTATCGGCTTATCTGCCGGCGGGAAGGAATGGGATATGGCGATGTGAAGTATCTGGCAGGACTTGGTGCGTGGCATGGCTGGTGCATACTGCCTAAACTGGCGTTACTCGCCGCGCTTATGGCGCTGCTTTGCATTCTTGTTTTTTCATTTCTCACCTCAGATAAAGGAGCATTAAAAAACCCACTGCCTTTTGGACCATTTCTGGCAGCAGCGGGTTTATGCGTTGGATGGGAAAATCTGATTAATTTTCCACTTTGATCTGAGACTGTAGGTAGTTCTGAAGGCCAATTTTGCTAATGAGATCCAGTTCGGTTTCCAGCCAGTCAATGTGGCCTTCTTCATCGGCAAGGATCTGGATCATCATATCGCGGCTCACATAGTCATGGACGCTGTCAGCATAAGCAATGGCTTCACGCAGATCTTTCGCACCTTCCAGCTCCAGCCGGAGGTCAGAACGCAGCATCTCTTCGACATCCTCACCGATGCCCAGCTTGCCGAGATCCTGCAGGTTTGGGATGCCTTCAAGGAATAAGATACGCTCGATGTATTTATCGGCGTGTTTCATCTCATCTATAGATTCATGGTACTCAACGTCATTCAGACGTGTCAGACCCCAGTTTTTAAACATTCTCGCGTGAAGAAAGTACTGGTTGATTGCGACAAGCTCATTTCCCAATAATTTATTGAGATAACTTATGATTTTAACATCACCTTTCATTATATAGTCCCTCCGCTTCCACTCATTGAAGCGTAGAACGGGCTACGGGGATGTCAAAAAAAAGATAGAGGCTTACGCGATCTCTTTGAATTCCGGGATCTGCATCAATTCGTCCTGCATGATCTCACGCGCTGCGCGAACGCATTTACCGCATTGATTTCCCACCGGAACAAATTTGCGAAGCTGCTGGAAAGATTGTGGCTGAAACTGGCGAACGGCCTGACGAATTTTCTTGTCGCTTACACCATTACATAAACAAACGTACATAGAGACTCCCGTTCAAAATATGCGCAAAGTGTAAGTGAGAATGGTTATGATTACAATAGCACATACGCCAGGATACGGGCCGGGAGCGGTTAAAAAATGCGAAATTTTGTGACAAGGAAAGGTACAGAAAACAAAAAAGGACGCCGAAGCGTCCTTTTTTATTCAGGGATAATTAATTAGCCCAGAACTTTAGCAACAACGCC